>JAZUFE010000043.1:0-2478 GCA_045640525.1 Lachnospiraceae bacterium
CCTCTTGATTTCTTTCATAAAAAATACCGTCCTTTCCTTTGTATGATTTCGTTCTAACCATACAAAAAAGGACGGTTGACTTCTACCAGCTACGGCTTACAATCTGTCAACTCACAGCTTACAACCAAATATGAAAACTTCTTAATTCGTTTTATTCCGGTTTTGTGTTCCAGCATTCATCACGACAGGAATTTATAAGTATCTGTCGACATATTTCATGCGGGCTTCTGCTGTCCACTTGCGGATGAACTCAGATTTAGCATTGGTATAGGCACCTCTGTTATGCACATATAGATGCCGTTTCTATCAGATATGAAATTTACCTTTAGAAAGAATATAGGATAGACGTTTACAGGCCGTCATTCTTCTTTCGTGGCAAAAGAAAAAGCCATGAGGTTTACAGGTCCTCATAGCTTTTCGTTAGTTTCAATCTCAGCAATCACCTTCTTAAACTCATTGTCATCTTTTCCTGTTGGATCCATCAAACCCCAGTCATCATCAAATGGTCTTCCAATAAAAGGACATCCAACATCACATCCCATTGAAATTGCTATGTCCGGTTCTGGTATCTCATCAATCAGCTTACTGTGATGACCATTTGCTTCCATATCAATTCCATAAAGTTCTTTTATAATTCTGACTGCATCCTGGTTTATCTGTGCTTTAAGTTCAGTCCCTGCCGAGTAACACTCAATTACATCACCATACAAATGATTTCCTATTGCCTCTGCCATTTGGCTTCTGCAGGAATTATGAACACAAATAAATGCTACTTTTTTTCTTTCCTTTGGCTTATCCACTCCACACCAAGGATATGGACTTCTTTCTTTTATCATGCCTTAAACCATCCTTTCGTACAATTTGCTAATTTCACAAGTGCAAGCATAACAGGAACTTCTGTTAATACACCTACTGTTGTTGCAAGTGCCGCAGGACTCGTTGTTCCAAATAAAGCTATTGCAACAGCAACCGCCAGTTCAAAGAAATTAGATGCTCCTATCATTCCGGCCGGTGCTGCGATGTCATGTGATAATCCAAATATCTTTGAAGCCACATATGCAATAAAGAAAATCAGAACTGTCTGTATTGTAAGTGGCACCGCTATCAGAACAATATGCAATGGATTAGATAGAATCACTTCTGTCTGGGAAGCAAAAATCAAAACCAATGTCAAAAGCAATCCTATTGTAGTTGCATTGTCAAATTTATGAAGGAATATATTTTCAAAGTATTCTATCCCTTTATTTTTAACCACCTGTATTCTTGTAATCACTCCACCAACCAGCGGAATAACCACAAAAAGAATTACGCTGATAAAAAGTGTACCGTATGGAACCGATACATTGGACACACCCAATAAAAACTTTACAATCGGAACAAATGCAATCAGAATAATCAGATCATTGGTAGCCACCTGCACAACCGTATATGCCGGATTTCCTTTTGTAAGTGTACTCCATACAAATACCATTGCTGTACATGGTGCTGCTCCAAGAAGAACTGCACCTGCCAGATACTCGGTTGCAAGTTCCGGTGTTATAAATCCTTTAAACACAGTAAACAAGAACGCTGATGCTATCCCGTACATTGTAAAAGGTTTGATAAGCCAATTCACAATCCAGGTAATAAATAATCCCTTCGGATTTTTACCTACCTGCTTGACACTTTGAAAATCAACCTTAAGCATCATTGGATATATCATAACCCAGATCAATATAGCAATTGGAATCGAAATTCCCATCACCTGCATCGTATCAAGTGTAGACGAGATAATTGGAATAAATTTTCCAATGAGAACTCCAATAGCCATACAAATCAGTACCCATACTGATAAATACCTTTGAAAAAAGCCTATCCCTTGTTCGTTCTCTTTATTTTTCATCATTAATATCCCAACTTTCCTAACAGTTTAATAACTTCTGCTGGCTTTAATACCTTGCCCATTGATACAACCTGTTCGTTCACTACGATAGCAGGCATACTCATAACACCATAGGCCATTACTTTTTCCATATCTGTAATATATTCAACTTCTACAGATATTCCAAGTTCCTCTACTGCTTTCTTCGCATACTCATACTGCTCGTGACAGCTCTTGCAACCCGCTCCAAGGACCTTAATGCAACTAATTCCATTTACTTCTTCTCCACAACAGGTATTGGTTTCCTGATTTCCACCACAGCAGCAAGAAGTTTCTGCCTCATAAGTAGGCACATCACCATTGCAGGCACAAGCTGGCTCTGCTTTAACTTCTTCTACGGGTGTTCCTCCACAACAACATCCTCCCTTTGTTTCCTCTTCCATTCTTTTTCCAAATCCAAATAATCCCATTTCTTTAATCTCCTTTTCTTATAAATTAAAATCCTAAATAAAACATATAAAACGCTATTCCAAGAATCACTGTTCCCATAGCAATTTTTAACACTATACTAAAGACCTTATATTTTTCACTCGCATTTATTTTCTGCACAAATCCAA
>JAZUFE010000044.1:0-43599 GCA_045640525.1 Lachnospiraceae bacterium
AGATTCTTAAAAGAAAACACAGTTACAAGCCCATTTGTATTAGCCGATTATATATCAGAACATCCTGATGCTTTTACCGTATTTCGCAGATCTGCAGCGTGGTTCAGTTCATGCCTTAGTTATAACAGAGAACTTGTTAGGGGACGAGTCCCTCATCCAGCCATTCAAGAACCCGCATACGAATCATAGGAGGCAGTAATGAAAGCAACAAATGAATACGGAATAGTATCAGATGTATTAATCAGCAGATGCTCCAGTATTTCTGTTCCTTTCTTTGGATCAGGGTATCTTTTATCCGGATCTAAGAACTTTCAACTTTTCACTAAAATTGAGATTCCTCAAGGTTGGTACACAATAATCTTAAGACCAATAGATTAAACTGTGAGCGAGGAATCTGCACAAGCAGTTTCCGGTTATTATATAGGCCTGGTCGTAAGACCTGGCCTTATTTTCTGCTTCTGGCAAGATTGCGATAGCGTTCTTGCCGGAAGCTTTGGCGAGATATCGCTATATGTTATAATATACGTAAAAGTTCTACCCTTATTGTTGAGAAAGATTTAACGAATAATGAAACATATTAAGTTTGTAAAAATATTTATATTCTTAATATGCCTTGCAATAATTGCAGGCGTACTTTTGTTAGGTCTTAATTCATATATTAAGAGCCATACAAGGGACATGATTATTAATTCTGATCAAGTTGCTGATATTACTGATACTGATTGTATTATTGTTCTTGGCTGTAAAGTAAAAGCTGATGGCAGGCCAAGTGATATGCTTCATGATAGATTACAAAGAGGCATTGAACTTTATAATCTTGGCACTGCTCCTAAACTTTTGATGAGTGGAGATCATGGACAAACTAATTATGATGAAGTAAACACTATGAAGCAGTTTGCTATTGACTCTGGGATTCCTTCAGAAGATATTTTTATGGATCATGCTGGATTCTCAACATATGAAACTATGTACAGAGCAAGAGATGTGTTTTGCGCTAAGAAGGTACTAATAGTTACGCAAGAATACCATCTATACCGTGCATTATATATTGCAGAAAAACTGGGTTTAGATGCTTACGGAGTTTCTGCGGATTATCATATATATGCTGGCCAATCAGCAAGAGAAGCTAGAGAAATTTTAGCAAGATGTAAAGATTCAATAAAAGTATTATTTATGCCAAAGCCTACATATTTAGGTGAACAGATACCTATTACAGGCAATGGTGATTTAACTAATGATTAAATCGGAAAATATCAAGGATGTTTGTTATGGAATCTATAATTGTTCCTATTGCTCTTGGGATTCTGCTTATAGTCCTTGGAGTAAATAATTATAAAGGTAATATTAATTCAATCCATTGGTACCATAGAAAACGAGTTACAGAAGAAAACAAAGCTGTTTTTGGGAAGCATATAGGAATTGGCACAATAGTTTGTGGTGCTGGCTGTGTTTTGTTTGGACTTTTCTCTGGTTTAACAGAGCTATTGGATCAACCTATATTCATCATCATTGGTGGAGTTATAGTTGTGGTGTGCATGGTTGTGGGCCTTGGAATAAGCTTTTATGCTATGTTCAAATATAATAAAGGTATCTTTTGATTCTAGCGACTATGCTATTTTTATCTTTGTTGTGAATCCAAAACATATGAACCGCAAATTAGTTCATAAAAAGAAGTAAGAAATAATAATTTATCTCTTGACTCGTCCCTTAGAGGATAGAATAGAGTGTCAGATGTGGAAAGGAGATTTGCAATTATGCTTAAAATCAGTGAGTTTTCAAAACTTTCGCATTTGACAGTAAAAGCCTTGAGGTTTTATGAAAAGGAAGGCCTTCTTAAACCTGCCTCCGTTGACGAATGGAACGGTTACAGGTTTTATGAAACCTCTCAGCTTGAAATCGCTGCAAAGATAAAGTCGTACAGACAGCTTGACTTGTCAATAGATGAAATCAAAGCAGTTTTTAATGGGGCTGATGTGAAAGAAATCCTGCAGGGAAAATTCAAATCACTCGCAAAAGAAAAACAGCTGATTGAATCTCGTCTTTCCATAATAAAATCAATTTTGGAGGACAATGAGATGAAATACCAAGTGACAGAGAAAGTGATTCCCGAGAAAATCGTTTATACCGCAGAAACTGTATTAAAGACTTATTCAGACAGTATGCAGTGGATTCCGTTTGTCGGTCAGGAGTGTCTTAAGCTGAACCCGGACATGAAATGTGCAGAACCGCCGTATGAGTTCTGTGAGTATCTTGATGGCGAGTATAAAGAAACGGATATTAGAATCAGACACAATGAAGCAGTAACGGCATTCGGAAAAGAAAGTGAACTTATCAAGTTTAAAAAGCTTCCGGAGGTAAAGGTCCTGAGCATATACCATAAAGGTGCCTATGACAAAATCGGTGAAGCATACGCATTTCTTATGAAATATGCTGAGGAGAATGGATATACCACAGCAGGACTTGCCAGAGAATGTTACATTGATGGAATTTGGAATAAAGAATCGGAAGAAGACTGGCTGACGGAAATACAGTTGCCGATTGAATAACGAGATTTGGACCTCCGGCTTCCCTTTGAGGACGCCGGAGATTTTTTGTTATGACAATGAGCGAGTGCACGATCATGGTTGCATGAAATTGTGTTGACGAATAGTTGAAAATTCAACTATAATAGGAGAGCGTTTTGCAATTGAAAGTGAGGAGAAAATCATGGATTTTCAACTATTGTATTCCTTGATGAAAATGACCAAAGGCTTTGCCCATGGACAGGTGAAAGAAAGCGGTTTAAATGATACGGAATGTATGATTTGCTCATATGTTTATGCTCATGAGAACTGTTCGCAGGATGATATTTCAAAAGGTCTGTGCATGGATAAGACAACAATAGCCAAGGCAGTGTTAGGGCTTGAAAACAAGAACTTCATTATGCGTATACCGGACAAGGTTGATAAAAGGCGGAATGTTCTTAACATGACCTCGGAGGGGATGAATAAGTGTTCACAGATACTTAATCTTCATAACGATTGGATGAGCAGATTAATGGAAGAATTATCCGAAAATGAGCAAAAGCAATTTGAATCATACTGCAATCGCCTCATCGAAGCAGCAAAGCGAATTCGAAAAGAAAGTAAGGAAGAGGGATAACTAAATGCAAAAAGACAGTACGAAATCAATTGAATCCTTTGCAAACGATCCGATTGCAAAGGTAGTAATTAAGAATAGTATACCGGCACTTATAGCCATGATTATGGTTATGGTATATAACCTTGCCGATACGTTTTTCATAGGAATGACGGGAGATGACTTACAGGTTGCTGCGGTATCACTGGCTTCTCCGGTCTTTATGATTTTTATGTCACTGGGAACTTTATTCGGAGTTGGCGGAAGCTCAGTTATTTCAAGGGCATTGGGAGCAGGTCGAACAGAGCATGCCAAAAGGACAAGTTCCTTCTGCTTTTGGGCAAGTACCGCAGTGGGACTTGTGTTTATGGCAGTTATATGGGTATTTCTTGATGAACTTACGGTGATGCTTGGTGCAAGCGAAAATACGATGGACTATGCAAGAAGCTATCTTTACATTACAGTAGGATGCGGTGTGTTTTCCATGATTTCAAATTGTCTTTCCAATGTGATCAGAACCGAAGGCGAGCCAATGAAGGCTATGACAGGAACGCTCATAGGAAATCTCTTGAATGTTATTCTTGACCCTATCATGATTCTTGGATTGGGCTGGGGAATTACGGGAGCCGCTGTTGCAACAGTAATAGGAAATGTCGTAAGTGCATTATATTACTTAGCATATTTCTTTAGAAAGAATACCTCCCTGAGTATTCGCATAGGGGATTTTTCGATGAAAGAGAAAATTGCGGTGGACGTGTTCGCAATAGGAATATCTGCATCTTTGGTGAATCTTTTGTCCAGCGTGACAGCCATTATCGCGAACGGTCAGCTTGTAGAATACGGCGATATGTATGTTGCAGGGTATGGAGTTACATCAAAGGTTCTTATGGTTATTACATTATTCGGCGTGGGCGTCGGAAGTGGAGTACAACCGTTGTTTGGATACTGCTATGGGGCTAAAAACAAGAAACGACTTGTTGAAGCAATTAAGTTTTCTTCCATTTTTGGTGTTGTACTTTGCCTTGTCATTGCCCTGTTATGCTTTGCGCTTGCCGGACCGATTGTAGGCATTTTTCTTACGGATGTGACAGCTTATGAAAAAGGAGTCGAGTTTACCAAGATTTTAATGTCGACGGCTTGGTTGATAGGGCCGTTTGTAATATGCCAGAACACACTTCAGGCAATGGGAGAAGCCCTTCCGGCTCTTATTGCATCGGTAATAAGGCAGGCTGTGATTTTCATTCCGGCTATGTTTATACTTCAAGGTATTATGGGAGCCAACGGACTTATATGGGCTCAACCTGTTACGGATGTGCTTTCACTGGTTATTATAGTAATTATGCTTGCAGGCAAAATTAAAAAGATAAACGTTGCCTAGAACGAAACCTCAAAATGATTATATTGACATACGGCTCCTTTTAGGCTAATATTAATACACTCATGAGGGAGTAGAAAGCACGAATGTGTATCAAGTCAACATGCTGATTCCTTGAATCTGGCTTGATTTAAATATCGAGACTCATGTATAACTGCGAAGCTATACGTGTGGTCTGTATATATGGATTAAATATAACAGGTATGGCTTGGCTATATCTGTTTTTTTTTATGACAACTGCCAATCAGTGAGCAGGGAAGATTACTCGACTATTTTGGAGGAGGGAATGATGTATATTACCTATATTTTTCTCGTGAACAGTGTACTTTTGGGCGTAGGACTTGCCATGGATGCGTTTTCTGTATCGCTTGCAAACGGACTGAATGATTCCCAAATGAGTAAAACAAGAATGTGTATCATTGCCGGAGTGTTTGCAATATTTCAGGCTGTAATGCCAATGATTGGATGGACTTGTGTTCACACAATTGTTCAGTATTTTTCTGCGTTTGAAAAATTTATTCCGTGGATTGCACTTGCCCTGCTTTTGTATATCGGCGGGAAAATGTTGATAGAAGGAATCAAGGGTGGAGATGAGGAACTTGCTGATGCAAAAAATCTTTCATTTGGTGTGCTTATGATTCAGGGAGTTGCTACTTCGATTGATGCGCTTTCGGTTGGTTTTACAATTGCTGACTACAATTTGTTGATGGCATTCATTTGCGCTTTGATTATTGCGGTTGTGACGTTTGCAATTTGTATTGCCGGTCTTTTTATTGGGAAAAGAGTCGGAATCAAGCTTGCCGGCAAAGCCAATATTTTTGGTGGTATAATTTTAATTGGTATCGGGATTGAAATCTTTGTTACAGGATTGATAAAATAAATATGATGGAGAGATTCCATGACGAAAATTGATAGATTTGGAGGAAAAGCAATATGGGACACAAGAATGACCCCCTAACCCCGTCCCTAGGGGTTCTTGCAATGGTGGTTGTATTGATGCTGTGTGTGGCATGCTCCGCACCGTCTGCTTCAGACTTCGATGCATCAGCGCCGGCAAATGAAACATCCGATGCAGAAATTACTTATGAGTTTACCGCCGAGCAAATGAAACAGGCCGTAACCGAAACTGTATTTCCTTCAACTGCAGGAAAACTTCAGGTGCTGGGTACATGTCTTTGTGCGCAGGATGGTCATCCGATTCAGCTTCGCGGTGTGAGTACGCATGGCATACAATGGTTTCCGAATTATGTAAACCAAGAGCTGTTTAATGAACTTCACCGGGATTGGAATGCCAATGCCGTCAGACTGGCATTATATACGGCAGAATATGACGGATATTGTAACGGCGGCGATCAAACCAAGCTTAAGGAATTGATTATGAACGGCGTTGAATATGCCAATAATGCCGATATCTATGCAATAATAGACTGGCATACAATGCGTGACGGAGACCCGACAACATATGAGGATGAAGCGATTAAGTTTTTTGATGAGATTTCCGCATCGTGCAAAGACTATGATAATGTGATATATGAAATATGCAATGAGCCCAATACCGTACCTTGGAAGGTAATACGAGAATATGCAATGAAGGTTATTCCCGTGATTCGTGCAAATGATGAGGATGCGGTCATTTTGGTAGGAACTCCCATATACTGCAAAGCTCCTACGGAAGTTAAGAAGGGCCCCATCACGGAATATGGCAATATAATGTATGACCTTCACTTCTATGCTGCATCTCACCAAAAGAGTATTCAGGTTGAAGTGGATGGCTGCCTAAAGGCAGGAATCCCCATTTTTGTAAGTGAGTTCGGAATATGTTCGAATACCGGAACAGGCAGTCTGAATTATGAATGGGGCGAAAGCTGGATGGAGCTGCTCAATGCCAACGCTGTCAGCTATATGTGCTGGCAATTTTCGAATAAGCATGAGAGTTCTTCTTTGATTAAGGAAGAATGTACCAAGTTTAGCGGATTTAGCGATGATGAGTTGAGTGAACAGGGTATTTGGTATAAAAATGTATTGAAGCGGAATAATCAGTAACTGCAAAAGGTTGACATAAAATCAAAAAGGGGGGATCGCAATATGGATATGCCGAAATATCTTAATCAGATTGAAAGCGTAATTTCTAACGGTAAATATAAAGATACATGGGAATCACTTCAAGAATACAGACCACCCAAATGGTATTGTGATGCTAAGTTTGGCATTTTTCTCCATTGGGGAGTATTCACCGTTCCTGCTTACAATAATGAATGGTATTCAAGGAATATGTATATTAAGGATTCCGATGAATATAAGCATCATATAGAAACATATGGTTTACATAAAGACTTCGGATATAAAGATTTCGTTCCGATGTTCAAAGCAGAAAAGTATGATCCAAAGGAATGGAGTGAACTGTTTAAACGTTCGGGAGCGCAATATGTTATTCCGGTAGCCGAACATCATGACGGCTTCCAAATGTACGACAGTGACATTTCCGAATGGAATGCTGCTCAAAAAGGACCATGCCGAAACATGTTAGGGGAACTTACCCAAGAGTGTCAAAATCTTGGACTTGTTACGGGAGCATCCTCACACAGAGTAGAGCACTGGTGGTTTCAAGGACCCGGAAGAACATTTGATTCGGATATAAAGGAGCCACTCCAAAGAGGCGATATGTATTGGCCTGCTGTTTATTCGGAAAGTATTGAAAACGAAATCCACAGTATAACTTCTACACCGGGACCGGACGAGGAGTTTATGAACGACTGGCTATGCAGATGTTGTGAATTGGTTGACAGATACAGACCTCGGGTTATTTATTTTGATTGGTGGATTCAACATGAAAATGTGAAGCCGTATTTAAGAAAATTTGCCGCGTATTATTACAACAGAGCGGAAGAATGGAATGAGGAAGTTGTAATAACGTACAAGCATGACGGATTTGTTTTCGGAACAGCGGTACTTGATATTGAGAGAGGCCAGTTGTCGGAGGCTAAACCGTATATTTGGCAAACAGATACGGCAGTGGCCAAGAATTCATGGTGTTATACACCACAGAATGAGTACAAAACTTCGACACAGATTCTTCAGGATTTGGTTGACATTGTGAGCAAAAACGGAAGAATGCTGCTTAATATCGGCCCAAAGTCGGACGGAACAATTCCTGATGAAGACAGGAAAATCCTTGAAGAGATAGGCGAGTGGATGAGCGTTAACCATGAAGCTATATACGGCGCAAAGATATGGAGAACTTCTCAAGAAGGTTCGACCAAGGTCTTTGAGGGACAATTCGGTGATTCCGAGGCTAAAGGATATACATCCGAAGACATAAGGTTCACGGTTAACGGGGATTGTGTCTACGCAATCTGTCTGAATATGCAGGGTAAAGATAGTGTTTGTATTAAAGCATTGCGTCGTATGAGTGAGGATGAAGCATTGTCAAAACCGCTGTTCCATGGTATCGTTCGAAGTGTTGAAGTTTTGGGAATGGATGCCAAGCCATCTTATGAAAGGGATGTGGAGGGGCTTAAAATACATACCAAGAAGATTCAATCGCCCAATCCCGTGGTCTTTAAGATTTGTGTGGATTAGAATTTCGAAAACCGGAGTGAGCCTTGAATTTGAAAAAGTGTGAAGCTTTGGATTTCGTAAACTTGAGTATATTTAGATTTTGGAAGGTGAGTATGTTTAGAGATTTAGTAACAATTGCGTGTATGTTTTTTATATATTGTCAGATAGGATGGGTGTGGGAGTGCATATATGAATCCATTCTTAATAAGAAGCTTTTGAACAGAGGTTTTTTGCACGGACCCTATATTCCGATTTACGGTATAGGGGGGATGATAATCCTTTTGGGATTTCAAAGATTTCAGACCCCTCTATGGAGTACGAAAACGATATGGATATATGTGATAGGTGCCTTGGGAGCAACTTTGATGGAATATGTTACCTCAGTGTTCCTGGAGAAGAAGTTGAATGCACGGTGGTGGGATTATTCAAACTATCCGCTGAATTTTCAAGGAAGAATTTGTTTGATAGCTACGTTGTTCTGGGGCGTGGTAGCAGTAGTGGCTATTGATATTCTCAATCCGTTTTTGGCTGAAGCCGCAACGCATATACCGCTTATATTTATGATATTATATGCGGGAATTATGGCAATACTTATGATAATTGATGCGATTATTACAATTCACTCGGTAAGACACAAGAAATTTGCTTCATCAAGAAACAACATAGTGTTTGTCGATAAGAAAGAAGATTAGTCGGAAACGGAATTAGGGAAAGAGGGCCATCCTTAAGATCGCAGGTGCGAATAATATGAAATTATTGAAAAATAAGACAACGTTGACCTTTACAGGCGACATAGGATTTGACAAATATATGGATAAACGATGGGAGGATAAGGAGTTTTTGGATTCTTCCGTACTCAGGTTTATCAAAAATTCCAAGCATGTGATTGCCAATGTTGAAGGGGCATTGTCCAAGGGAAGTAAGCAACCGGCGGCTAATTCGGTTACCGCACTTATGCACAGCATGGATCCTGCCGTTGTTGATTTTTTGAAATTGATAAAGGCCGATATATGGAATTTGGCCAATAACCATATTATGGACGCAGGAGCCGAAGGTATGGAGGATACCTTGGAAGAGGCTGCCGGAGCAGGCGCTTCAACCATAGGTGCGGGTATGAATATTTTTCAGGCATCAATACCGGTGATTTTGAATGAAGCCGGAGGAATAGGAATGTTCGGCGTGGGATATCAAAGAGGCTGCAAGAAGGCTACGGAAGATACTCCCGGCTCGCTTAGCTGGAGCGATATGGACAGAATTCGTGAGGTTATTGCGCAGATTAAAAAAACATGCAGATGGTGCATTGTTGTTGCTCACGGCGGCGAAGAGTTTACATCTTTGCCCGCTCCGTATACAAGACAAAGATATATGGATTACCTTAATATGGGGGCTGATATAGTAGTTTCGCATCACCCGCATGTTCCTATGAATTATGAAATTCTGGACAATAAGGCGATATTCTATTCGTTGGGTAATTTTGTCTTTGATACGGATTACCAGCGTGCACAGTATAATACTGAAAAGGGTGTTCTTTTAAAACTTACGCTTGATGAGGAAAAATTCGATTTTGATGCCCTGGGAATACGCATCGACCGTAACAGCGAGCGAATAGTTAAGGATGAATTGCCCGATATTTTTGTTGATGTTCCCGAGGTTGAATACGAGAAGCTTGAACCGCTCTCAGCCAAAGCATTTTTGGAGGCTACCAAGCGACAGCAAATTTATTTGAAACCCGATAAGTATTCGGAGAATACAAGCGAAGATGAGTGGCTGGAGAACTTCATGGAACCGCTTAGAAGCGGCAGAGTTCCGGGAGAGGCGTTGGACTTGCAGATTATCTATCCGATAGCCTGCCAAGCCAAGGACGGAAAATGGAAAACAAGCCGACTCGATAAAGTTAAAAAGTACATATTGGAGCAGTTAGAACCTAAAAAACAGGTCTGATAAACTTTTTGGTTGTAAATAACGCGGAATGTATGTATACTGTACTTAGGGAGATACTTTGGGGGTAAAGATATGGAATACATTGAAGTTGTTGATAAAGTCAGAAGTGTTTTTGAACATGTGGATGCCAGAAATGTTTTTGAACATGTGGCATTCCAAATTGATATCATCGGGGAGGCTTCGGGAAGCTTCTATTTTGAAATAGCCGGAAGAAGTGCGGTGGTTGAACCATATGACTATCATGACAATGACGGAGTGTTTGAAGCATCAGCCAAGATTTTGTGTGAGTGCGCTGACAGAGAGCGTACAATGCATGAAGCAATGGCTGACGGACTGATTAAGTTTACCGGAGATGAGAAAAAACTCAATATGTGCTTTGAAAAAGTTAAACTTCCGCCTAAGAAGAAAAAGTCTAAAAAGATTTCAGAAGATGCCGAATGAAAATTCGGCATTTTTCGATTAACGAAAGATAGAAAAGTCGGATCCCGACAATGCGAACATGGTTAGATATTTGGAGGATATGGTTATATGCGTTTGGTAATACAGCGTGTTTTGGAAGCATCGGTAGCTGTTGAAGGAAATGTAATCGGAAAAATCGATAAAGGATTTTGTGTATTTGTCGGAGTGGGTCAAAACGATACAAAAGAAATAGCTGACAAAATGATTAAGAAGATGCTCGGCCTGCGGATATTTGATGATGAAAACGACAGGATAAACCTGTCACTGACAGATGTCGGAGGGAAGCTTCTGCTGATTTCACAGTTTACGTTGTATGCCGACTGTAAAAAAGGATACCGCCCTTCGTTTACCGATGCCGGAGCACCCGATATGGCGCAGAAACTTTATGAATATGTTATCGAAGAATGCAAGAACGCGGGATTTGAGGTACAAACCGGTGAATTCGGCGCAGATATGAAGGTAAGCTTAATAAACGACGGACCTTTTACTATTTTATTGGACAGTGACACTATGGTTAAGTGAGTCGGGGGATAAAAATATGCGATACGATATATATCTTTATAAATACAAAATCAAGTTAAGCGATGACGAATTAAAGAAGCGTTTGGAACCAATTGGGAAGTATGCGAGGGTTACAATACAGGATGCATCCAATTTGGGGTCTTCGGCTGCATACAGAATAGTAAATGATATAGTTACGGCTGAACAAAAGCGCATATGTCAAAACCAGTATGATGCGGTACGAATGAGCGTACTTAAGATTTCAGAGGCGGAATATTTCGGAATTGTATCATATTGTCCTGAAGTGTCAAGTAAGAGTCTCGAATTTGTGCTGAACTCGGCCTTCGGTAATGCCAGTATCAAGAGTGCCGGGGAAAGAAAAAACCAAAAGGCCGATTTGAAAGAAGCCAAAGAGTATTGGCGTGCCAGGCTGGGACAGGAAGGATTTTCCCATGATACCGTTAACAGCACGCGTAAAGGTAAGATGCTTAAGGAAGTGTTCCAAATCGGTTCGGAGTTCGAACTTATGCTGAAGGATACTTCCGTACTGGTTAATTTCAGACGTAAGTCTATGTTTACGACAGCATGGGGGATTATCATCAGTCATGTATTCAAAAAGAAAACGGTATTTCTTGAAGAAATGCGTTATAGCGGATCTTTGACTCATTATCCTATTCGAATCGATCAAACCGGTGGATTTAAGGCAACGTATGATTCTGTTGAAGAGCAGTTTATGCAGGCTGCGTTGTATGATGATATTTCAGTTAAGGAAATTGAGGAGATGCTGCATCTAAGCTTTAGCGGGAATCTTTATCTTTGTCAGAATTTCATGCTGAATAGTGAATACAGTGAGTTCCCAAATGAGGACAAGGAAGATGTCGTATGGTTTATTCCGCATCCGGAAGATCCATACGCACCGATTGAGGTTACTTATCATTTGGACAGCAAAGTGCCGTATATTGAGTATGCATATGACAGTGTGGTTTTCAAAAATATCAGCATCAAGTTTCTACACGAGTCGTTCTGCACTCTTGTGAAGGGCTTTTTGACGGCAAGCGGTTCAATTGATATGAAGCGACTGCAGACCAAAAAGGACGAGCTTGATAATAAGACGCGTCAATTGGTACTGACAGGTACATACATTAAAAACAGCGGTTTCTTTGCCGATATGTCACGTGATGAATTAATGACATTGGCAGACAGATGCGAATTGCGAACCTATGTATCCGAGCAGTTCATTATGGAAAAGAATACGAAAGCAGACGGACTGTATATTGTAGGCGAAGGAAATGTGTCAATGGAAATGCAGGATGAAAACTACATGCTGCATCCGCTGATGCTTCTAAAACCGGGAGATAGTTTCGGATTTGAGTCGGTAACGGATGTTGCCGAATCACAGACCACTTATTTGGCTAAAAATCATTATGCAATGGTGGTTTATATGCCGTTGAATGTGCTCGAAGAATGCGGAGCCAAAGATCCCCGAATATGGAAAGCGTTTATTAAGGAACAGGGAAAGCGTTTGAATAAGTTCCAAAGACTGTGGTCAATGAGTTAGAAATATTGTCTATAGTAATGTGATTAAATCAGAAGTTGCCTGTATGGCATAATCCGGCGATTCAACCTGACCGAATCCGTATGCGGCGTAGATTATCGGAACCCCGGCATCCTTGCATGCATTGGCGTCCATCTGTGTATCACCTATGTAAACAGGATTTTTGAGATTGTGTCTTTCGCAGATGAGTCGAATGTTATCCGCTTTGAGAAGGTTAGTATCACCGGGACACAAGTGATCTTTAAAGTACTTACCGAATCCGGTTTTGGCGCAGAACAACTCAATGTATCCGGCCTGACAGTTACTTACGATAAAAAGCGGATATTTTGAAGACAGAATTTTCAGGGCGTCTTCCAATCCGGGATAAACAGTTCCTGCTTTTTCTTCCAAATAGCGATGCTCGTACGAAAAACAATAAGGTCTGAAGGCCAGGCGTCTTTCAAGCGGCTCGTTGGGGAGTATTTTGGCAATTATATCATCCATGGGGAGCCCGAAAAGACCTTTAAGCTCATCCGCTGTCACAAAAACATCAGCAATCCCGAAATCAATCAGTGCTTGGTTCCATGCATCTTTAACGACCGAAGTCGAATCCCATAAAGTTCCGTCTACATCAAAAATAATACCGTCAAAATTTTTCATGAGCATATTCTATTACATCGTGAAATATATTTCCAGTTGTTATTATCAAATCTTTCACGAACCTATGATGTTGTGGTATAATACCTTCCGATAGTGTGCACGAATGTGCTTATGTTGAGGTTATATTGAGGAGGAAAAAATAGTGTTTTGTCCAAATTGCGGAGCTAAAATTGAAGATAATGACGTATTCTGCGGCGTTTGCGGAGCAAAGATATCAGAATTCGCTCCGACTGATGATGTTGTTGAGACTGTGGTTGAATCGGAGAGCGACGCGGTTACTGAAACTGCGGAAGAACCGAAAACCGACGCGGTCGCTGGAACTGCGGAAAAATCGGAAACCGACGCGGTCACTGGGCCCGTTGTTGAACCGACTGTAGAGGCTGCTGAAAATATTGAGAGTGTGGCTGAACCCGAACCGACACCGGTGCCGATTGCAATGCAGACGGGTGAGGTTGCCCCTGCAACTGCCAAGACTTCGAAACCGATTTACAAAAGAGTGTGGATATATATAGTAGCTGCTGTAGTGATTTTGGCGGCGGTTGTATTGATAAATTTCCGCTTCTTTGCCAATACGGCAAGAAAATTGTTTATGTCGGATGAGGCATATTACCAGTATGTTGAAGGCGAGTATGCTCAAAAGATGCTTAATCTTGACCTGACAATATATGATGAGTATTTCAGAAATGCATTCAATGTATCGGATAGAGGATATGAATATGAAATATCCGCAGGATGCTCGGATGAATTTTTGGATGATATGGCCAAATACGTAGTGGGTGATGAAATCGAGCTTGATTGGCTTAAAGATATTAAACTGACGGGTGAGTCAGGTGTCAGGGATTATAAGAATATGACCAACGCCGAGCTTACAATCAACGGTGAAAAAATACTGTCGGGAGAATTTATCGGAGATTGCGAGGAAGGTAATTTGTATGCAGCCTGCCCTCAGCTTTTTGAAGATTATTTAGGTGTTGATATTTCCGATGAAATAGGTGATATGGATGCGTTGAAGGACACATATGACATGATCGGCGATATCTATCGCAGCCTTCCTGACAAGTCAAAGTTGAATAAGGTTGCCGGCAAATATATAGATATTGCCATTGGCGGACTTAATGATGTTTCGATTAAGGATTATTCGCTAAAAGCAAGCGGAGTTAAGCAGAATGTTTCCAAGATTAAGGTAGATATCAGCGAGAAAGATGCCATGGATGTTGTAGTGGCTGAACTTGAAACTTTTATTGATGATGACGAGCTGCGTAATCTTCTTAAAGACTCAGGTATATTTGAATCGGAAATTCTGTCATCAAGAATGTATAACATGTATGGTGCCGATATGCCTGACTTTGATGAAATTTATGATGAGTTGATTGAAGAGGCAGAAGATGTTCTGGATGAATTCCAAGATTACGAGTGTGATTCAAATGAGCATATTGATATGGAAGTATATGTAGACAATAAGGGTGATATTGTCGGAAGAAAGATATCTTTTGAAGGTGTGACCATGGAATATGCGGCACCGAAGGATGGTTCCAAACTCGGTTTCGTGTCAGAGGTAAGTGAATCATATAATTCCCGTACCAGAAGTTACTTCAAATTGTCGGGAACAGGAGAGAATCATTCGGGTAAGATTTCGGGAACTTTCGGTTTGGAAGTTGAAGATGAGCATATGTGTGATATTGTCGTAGAAAACTTTGATACCGACAGACTGTGGAATGCCGAAATTGCCGGTGACTTCACATTAACCAACTTCGCAAGCGAGGTGGTTGATGAGATTCCAATCTCAGGTGCAATACGAAAGATGGGATTAAAATTTGAAACAAATATTACTCCGGATACTTTCGATGTTAATATGAAACTCTTATCCAAGAATGAAGAGGATATGAATTTACACATCAAGTCTACCAAGTGTAAGGCATCCAAGATTTCGGTACCTTCTTCATCAAAGGTGACATTTGTTGAAGATGAACGGGATATTATGGAAATTCTTGAAGACCTTGAATTTGATGCTTTATATGATGCGCTTTATGATGCCGGAATTCCTGATGATTATATTGATTTGCTCGAGGATGCAATTGACAGCGAATTGCGTTATGCAACAAGGAGAGCTACCCCGGTATATGATGGTGATGATGTTGTGATTGATTATGATGAGTATTAATCTGAAAGATATTACCAAAAAGTATTCCCAAAAGACAGTTTTGGAATCGGTTAATATATCCTTTGAAGAAGGCAGATGCATAGGAATACTCGGTGAGAACGGCTGCGGTAAGACTACATTGCTGTCGATTTTGAGTGGAGTACTTATTCCCGATAGCGGAGAGTTTTGGTATGGCGGGTCTGATTTGATTAAGGATACGAAACTCAGACAGTCGGTTGTCGGATATATCCCGCAGGGCACTCCCTTGATTGAGGAATTGACGGCATACGAGAATCTTTGCATGTGGTATTCCAAAGAGCAGATAAGTAACAGCGTTGAAAACGGAGTTATAGGGATGCTCGGAATCAAAGATTTTATGGATGTTCCGGTTAAGAAGATGTCCGGAGGAATGAAGAAACGACTTTCGATAGCCTGCGGAGTTCATCATGACCCTAAACTTTTGATTATGGATGAACCTACAGCAGCTTTGGATATGCCGTGTCGTGAAAAAATATACACCTATTTTAAGGATTATATTAAACGGGGTAATTCCATAATCATTGCCACACATGAGGCACGTGAGATTGAATTGTGCGATGAACTGTACATTTTAAAACACGGAAATTGTGTTCGCTATGAATATGACGGAAATATTGTTCATTTGGTAGGACAGCTGAGATAATGAGTTATAAACAGTATTTTTGTTCTCAATTGAAAAGAATTCAAAAACTCGCTCTTCCTACATTGGCTGTATTTGCCGTTATTTTGGCAGTAGTTTTGATGTTGGCTTCGGCTTTTATCAAAAGAACCGATGAGGATAAGAAAGCAACAATTAAGATAGGAGTGGTCGGTGAAAACGACACTCCTATTATTAGTGGAATTTTGGGAGTCCTCGAAAAGTACGATGACATAGGATATACTCTGGAATTTGTATTTTTGGATGAGGATGAAGCCAAGACGGCATTGCGTCTTGAAGATATTTCGGCTTATTGTGTGATACCCGAGGGCTTTGAGGATGCTCTGTCTTATGATGAAGAATGTGAAGCGATAAGGTTTTATTCCAATGGCCAGGGATCCGGAATAAATTCTTTGTTTTTGCAGGAGCTTGTCAAGATGCTGTCTGATGTTCTTTCCGATATCAATTCGGGAGTTTACGGATTAAAGGATGCCTTTATTAAATTGCAGGGCGATTATGACCCGGATGTGATTAATGCCCTGTTTTTGGAGTATATTGATTATTTCCTTAACCGAACGGAATTAGTGAATGCCGGGAATGTCGGAGTTGCCGACGGTATGGATACGGTATCTTTTTATATCTGCAGCTTTTCACTGTTCTTGATATTTATCTTTGCACTGTGTGCATCTTTATATTTTATTAACAGAAACGAAGAGTTCGGAATTCTTCTTATCAGTTCGGGTGTAAGCGAAAAAATCCAAGTATTGCTTGAATATGCGGCGTTTTGCGTTTATGCGGTATTTTTGACACTTGTAATTCTCGCAGTATTTGCATCGGTCAATCTGACGGGAATAGTACAGATTCCGATTTCGACAGAACTTACAGTAAATTTGTTTGTTTCGGCCTTAATGATTTTGGCATTTGAATTTATGATGTATGAGCTGATAGAGGATACTATCTGTAAGATGCTTGTTCAGTTTGTGATGTATCTGTTTATGACATTTGTATCAGGCTATTTTTACCCTTCGATGTTTCTGCCCAAGGCGGTCAGAATACTCGGTGAAGTCTTGCCGACAGGCGTTTGCCTTAAATCAATGACAAGCGCATATACCGACAACTCTTCGATATTGTGGGTGTGTCTGTGCGTACTGTATATGATTATATTTTTATCGGTATCGATTCTGTTCAGAACACATAAGATTAAAAGGAAACTGCATTCATGAGGGCTAAAAGATATCTATTACTTTATAAGCACATAATTCTTAACAAGAGTTTTCTGATTTTGCTGGTAAGTCTGCCGCTTATTTTGTTTGCACTGACCTTTTTGGGAGAAGACTCCAAAGGACTGATCAACATTGGCGTCAATGAGGAATTCGACTCTGTCCTTCCGTCTCAAGACCTGATTAATTTTGTTGTTCTTGATAACAATATCAGTGGAAAGAAAGCTTTGGAGCAGGGAATTGTCGATTCTTATTGGGAACTTGAAGACGATGCCTTTGAATTGCTGAAAACATATATTGCCGACAATAAGCTGAGTCCGATAGTTAACGTTCTTGAAAAAGAGAATTCATTATATATGCGTTTTTCGAGAATTATGCTGGATTGCATATTTTTGAAAGAGGCGGCGATAGATATATATCATGATTATGCTTCGGATTATCCTGCTTTTGATAACAAGAAGGATGTTCTTGATGAAGCATTTGACAATCGTCGGCAGAATGCGAATTTCGTTGAACTTAGTGTGGGCAATTATTCTTCAAACACTAATGTGATGACATTGCCTTTTCGCGGAATGCTTGCGATATTCTTATTGCTGATGGGACTTTTGGTTAGTCTTAATCTTAACAAGGATTATGAAAATAATCTCTTTATATGGTGGAATACAAATTCGGTACTTACACGTGACTTTATGTATTATGTAGGACCGATGTTTATCGGAATGCTTCTTATGCTGGTCGGTGTGTTTATAGAAAATAGCAAACAGGGTAAGGCAGTTTCAAATTTGGGATTTGAGCTGATTGGGGCAATGATTTATGTTCTTTCGGTGATTGCGTTGGCTAATTTGTGCCGGACCATCATTCGCTCAACCAAGATTATGTGTATTGTGATTCCGATAATTATATTGATAGCATTGGTATTTAGCCCGGTATTTATACATGTGCGCATGATATTGTGGATAAGACTTCTCCTGCCCCCATACTACTACCTTATGGGAACATCCGATTCCGTGTACGTTTTGTGGCTGGCGATATATACGCTTGTTTTGATATTAATGCAGATATTTATCGAGAAAATACTGTTAAAGAAACTGTACAAAAAGCCATAATGCTTTATAATAAGTAAGTGATTTTAAGAATGTCTTTAGAAGGAGACTGATAATATGAAGACACTTGATGATTATATAAGAACCATTCCGGATTTTCCCAAGCCCGGAATCATGTTTAGAGATGTTACCTCAATTTTGCAGGATGCGGACGGGTTCAAATTCGCCATTGACAGCCTGTACGAGTTCGTTAAAGACTTGGATTTTGATATTTTTGCAGCTGCGGAATCGCGAGGATTTTTTCTGGCAGCACCTTTGGCATATATGATGCATAAACCGATGGTATTGGTCAGAAAGAAGGGAAAACTTCCCTGCGAAACTGTCAGTGAAACGTATGATCTTGAATATGGCAGTGCAACGATTGAAATGCACAAAGATTCCGTTAAACCAGGTCAAAAAGTTGTTTTGGTTGACGATTTGATTGCTACGGGAGGAACCTTGGAAGCTTCAGCCAAAATTGTCGAAAAGCTTGGAGGCGAGGTTGCCAAGATAATCTGCCTTATAGAACTGGCAGGTCTTGAAGGCAGAAAGAAACTTGATCGTTACAGTATCGATGCTGCAATAACTTATGATGGAAAATAACACGACGGAGGATATTATGGAAGCTTACAAATCTGAATTTATTCAATTTATGGTTGATTCACAGGTTTTGAAATTCGGTGACTTTACTCTTAAATCAGGTAGAAAATCTCCGTTTTTTATGAATGCGGGAGCATATGTTACGGGTACACAGTTGACCAAACTCGGAGAGTATTATGCCAAGGCAATACATGATAATTTCGGACTTGATTTCGATGTGCTTTTCGGACCGGCATATAAGGGAATTCCGCTGGCAGTGGCAACATCGATGGCAATCAGCAGACTTTACGGAGTTGATGTGCGTTATTGTTCTAACCGTAAGGAAATCAAGGATCATGGTGATACCGGCATACTGTTGGGCTCGAAACTCAATGACGGTGACAAGGTTGTGATGATTGAAGACGTTACCACATCCGGCAAATCAATAGAAGAAACATTCCCTATTCTTAAAGGACAGGCGAATGTTGAGATAAAGGGATTGATTGTTTCACTAAACAGAATGGAAAAAGGATTGGATACGGACAAATCTGCGTTGGCGGATATCAAAGACAAGTACGGAATTGAGGCACGTTCCATCGTGAATATGGAAGAAGTTGTTGAATGCTTGTATAACAAAGAGGTAAATGGTAAGATTTTGATAGATGATACATTGAAAGCTTCGATTGACGCATATTATGTGCAGTATGGAGCAAAACAGTAGTTTGATGTTATAGGAGTGTGGCGCATGAACGAAAAAATATACAAGACTATGGCTAATTCGGGCGCATTGAATATTGTTTTTGGAATAGGCTCGATAATTGTAGGTATTGCAGCCGGAGTTTTATTGATTGTAAGCGGTGCAAAACTGATAAAGCGTAAATCAAATCTGATGTTCTAGGTGATATTTGGTGCGTGGATATAAATTTACCAATAAAAAGCAATCTACATATGGTATTATGTCCTGTGTATTCGGAATTATGGCTTCTGTCACATTCTTGATTTGCATTCTGCGCTCTTATGATTTGAAGGGTGTGGGAGTGGAGCGATATGGGACATCGGCACTTTTGGCGATAATATTTATGATTGCCGGTTTCGCTTTGGCGGTATATTCGTTTTTGGAATCGGACAAATTCAAATTGTTTAAAATTATCGGAATTGTGTTGAACTCCATCGCTTTGGTTTTCTTAAGTATTATTCTGTATGCCGGAGCGATATTGTAAAGAAAGAGATTTGAAATGACTGAAAGATACTTATTGGCTAAAGCAAGAATAGAAGAGATATCAAAAGAAGAAATTCTGCCTTCGGAGTATAGGAAATTTTTCCTTGAGGAGGCAGAATTTCTTTTATATGCAATAGATGTATATGAACTGATCAACAGAGAGGAATTATGTAAACTATCACTGCACGAACTGCAGGAAATTAACCAAAGATTATACTCAAGACAGGTTGACATAAAACGACACAGCGTGGTTGACATAACGATCGAGACCTATTTGAACGTTCTTAGTGCGGAACTTATGGCGGTGATTCCCGATTTGTATGAAAAGAAACTTGAGAATATTCTTATTCGTATGGAACTGTACCTGGAATTTTACTCTGCATTTGTGACGGCAGTTCAGGACGAGGTGCCTGTTAAGGCCGAAAATCTTCAAAGTATTCTGTACTATTACGTGAACGATTATGTCAAAGGCGCAACTCAAGAAAAAATAGCAAATATGCTTTCAATGGAGGAAGATTTTGCAACCGCCATAGTTATGAAGTCTGACTGGTCTGATGTAAGAAGCCTGTATTTTTACGGTGAATACGTAACGGACAATGAAATCAAGACACTCGAGCATTTGAATTCGCTTCCCCATGAAACCCTTAAAAAGATGGCAGATACCTTTACGGAAGGGTACAGAATAGGTTTTATTACCACTTCGAAGGATATTACCAAAAAGAAAATAGTCGGAATAAGATACAATTTGGGATTTGAACCGGTTATTAAACTGGCAATCGAGAACTTCGAAAAAATGGGTTTAAAACCGACGATTTGCAGAGCAAGACTCAATCTTTTGAGTGGAAGAGGAGTGCTAAGAACAGGATATCAGGGCGCCTGCCCTTCAAGACAGTATGAGTATGAACATAAAGATGATCCGGCACTTGTTTTGGATAAACATATAAATACCGTTAAGCTTGAAGCCTTAAAGGAGGCTTACGAAGAGCATAAGGAGGAAGCGACGTGGTATGGCGGACCTGCGGTTATGGAGGTTTTCGGTGAAAAAGCACCTCAATATGAAGAGGTTAAGGGCGTGCCTGAATATTCCAAGGAACAAAACAAACTCTTAACCGGATATGCTTCCGAAGCTATGGCAATTCAGAATGAGTATATCAAAGAGGAAGAGAGGAGCTTTACGATTATAGCTTTTCCGACTCCGGAAATAGGTAAAGATTTTAAAGAAATATTTGATGAGGTAATTAAACTCAATACACTTGATTACAAATTGTATCAAAGTGTTCAACAGACAATAATAGATACGTTGGATTTGGCAGAATACGTGATTGTCAAAGGAAACGGTCGGAATAAAACAAATCTCAGAATAAGTTTACATAAGTTGGAAAAGCCGGACAGACAAACCAAGTTCGAAAACTGTGTTGCGGATGTCAATATACCTGTGGGAGAGGTATTTACTTCACCTATTCTTAAAGGTACGGAGGGTATATTGAATGTCGGAAAGGTGTTCTTGAACGGACTTGAATACAAGAACATTATGTTAACCATATGCGACGGAATGATTACCGATTATTCCTGCGATAATTTTGAAACCGACGAGGCTAACAGAAAGTATATAAAGGATAATGTTCTCTTCCATCATGAAACCCTTCCCATGGGCGAATTTGCAATCGGAACCAACACAACAGCCTATACGATGGGACGAAAATTCAAGATAGAAGACAAACTTCCCATTCTTATAGCTGAAAAGACCGGACCGCATTTTGCATTCGGAGATACTTGCTATTCACATGCCGAGGATGTTGTTGTATATAATCCTGACGGTAAGGAGATAATAGCCAAGGAAAACGAATGCTCACTAAAGCGTTTCGAAGACCCACTAAAAGCATACTTTAATTGTCATACGGATGTAACGATTCCGTATGATGAATTGGGAGAGATAAGCATTGTCAAAGCTGACAATACCGTTGTTACAATAATAGAAAACGGCAGGTTTGTTCTTGAAGGGACTACTTGTCTTAACGAAGCATTTCTAGTATGATGTTATAGAGTTTGAAAATAATTGGGAGAGGTATGATTATGCCACAGGTAGGAATTGTTATGGGTTCCGATTCGGATATGCCGGTAATGTCTAAAGCTGCCGATATCCTCGAAGAACTCGGAATTACTTTTGAAATGAAAATTATTTCCGCACACAGAGAACCGGATATTTTCTTCGAATATGCCAAAACAGCCGAAGAGAAAGGTTTTAAGGTGATAATTGCAGGAGCCGGTATGGCTGCTCACCTTCCGGGAATGTGTGCCGCTATATTTCCGATGCCCGTTATAGGTATACCTATGGGCGGAGGCGCAGTCGGAGGTCAGGATGCACTTTATTCAATCGTCCAGATGCCTCCCGGAATCCCGGTAGCTACGGTAGCAATTAACGGCGGTGCCAATGCAGGTTTGCTTGCGGCAAGGATTCTGGCAACATCTGATTCGGAACTTTTGACCAAACTGAAAGCTTATTCATTAAAGCAGAAGAGTCAGGTTGAAGCCAAGGATGCACGCCTTCAGGAAGTCGGATATAAGAACTATACCAAATAGAGGAGAAAAGACATGGATTACAAATCAGCCGGAGTTGATATTGAGGCAGGGTACAAGTCAGTTGAACTGATGAAAGGATATGTTAAAGATACATATCGTCCGGAAGTACTGGGAGCACTCGGTGGCTTCTCGGGAGCTTTTTCATTGGCTAAAATTAAGGAAATGGATGATCCTGTATTACTTTCGGGAACCGACGGATGCGGAACCAAAGTTAAACTGGCATTTTTGATGGATAAGCATGATACAATAGGTATCGATGCTGTGGCAATGTGCGTTAACGATGTTGTTTGCGCAGGCGGAGAGCCCTTGTTCTTCCTTGATTATATAGCATGCGGTAAGAACTATCCCGAAAAAATAGCAGCGATAGTTAAGGGAGTTGCCGAAGGTTGCAAGATGTCGGAAGCTTCATTAATAGGCGGGGAGACAGCCGAACATCCCGGATTGATGCCTGAAGATGAGTATGATTTGGCAGGATTTGCAGTCGGTGTTGTCGACAGAAAAGATTTAATCACAGGCGAGAGCATTAAGGACGGAGATGCACTTATCGGAATTGCATCCTCAGGAGTGCACAGCAACGGATTTTCTCTTGTTAGAAAAGTGTTTGAAATGACGAAGGAAAGCCTTGATACATATTATCCGGAACTTGGCAAAACTTTGGGCGAGGCACTTATTGCGCCGACCAAGATATATGTTAAGGCTCTAAAAGCGGTTAAAAATGCCGGAGTTACGATTAAGGGCTGCAGCCACATTACCGGGGGAGGCATTTATGAGAATATTCCAAGAATGCTTCCGGATAATATAAATGCGCATGTTAACCTTGACAGCTTTGAGGTCCTTCCGATATTTAAGCTTATTCAAAAAACAGGTAAAATTGAAGATAAGATGATGTACAACACCTTTAATATGGGCCTCGGAATGGTACTTGCAGTTGACCAAAAGGACGTTGATAAGACAATGGAAGCCATTAAGGCAAGCGGTGAGACACCTTACATTATCGGAACGGCCAAGGAAGGTCAAAAGGGAGTTACATTATGTTAAGAATTGCTGTTTGCGTATCCGGCGGCGGTACTAACTTACAGGCTATTATTGATGCAATAGCCGACGGTAAGATTACCAATACAAAGATAGTGGGTGTATTTTCAAACAATGCTGATGCATATGCTTTGGAAAGAGCCAAAACAGCAGGAATCGACAGCGTATGCATAAGCCCCAAATCATTTGACAATCGTGAAGACTTCAACAGAGCTTTCGTGGATCAGATTGATTCTTGGGATGTGGATTTGGTTGTATTGGCAGGTTTTTTGGTAATTATTCCGAAAGAACTTGTTCAAAAATACCCCAACAGAATAATCAATATTCATCCTTCACTGATACCGTCATTTTGCGGTAAGGGATTCTACGGATTAAAAGTTCACGAGGAGGCCCTTAAGCGTGGCGTCAAAGTGACCGGGGCAACGGTTCACTTCGTGGACGAGGGAACCGATACCGGACGAATTATTACTCAGAAGGCTGTGTACATTGAGGAAGGGGATACACCGCAGATTCTTCAAAAACGTGTTATGGAACAGGCGGAATGGGTTATTCTTCCACAGGTAATAAACGAAATCGCAAATAAGAAAGGTAACAATTGATGAAAGTATTGATAATCGGAAGCGGTGGACGTGAACATGCTATCGCAGCTTCTGTGGCTAAGAGTTCTAAAGTAGATAAGGTATATTGTGCTCCCGGAAATGCCGGCATAGGAATGCTGGCCGAGTGTGTACCGATAGGAGCGATGGAATTTGAAAAAATAGTATCCTTTGCCAAGGAGAAGGCCATAGATTTGGTTATTGTCGGAATGGACGATCCGTTGGTAGGCGGTCTTGTTGATGAACTTGAAAAGGAAAATATCAGAGTTTTCGGCCCAAGAAAGAATGCGGCCATTCTTGAAGGCTCCAAAGCTTTTTCGAAGAATCTGATGAAAAAATATAATATTCCGACTGCAAAGTATGAGAACTTCACGGATGCGGATAAGGCTATAGAATATCTTAAGCAGTCCAAAATGCCGATAGTTTTGAAGGCAGACGGATTGGCGCTTGGTAAGGGTGTTTTGATTTGCAACACCTTGGACGAGGCAATTCACGGTGTTAAGACGATAATGCTCGATAAGCAGTTCGGTGATGCCGGTAATACACTTGTTGTTGAAGAATTTATGACAGGCCGTGAAGTATCGGTACTTTCGTATGTGGACGGCAAGACAATTAAAATCATGTCTTCGGCGCAGGATCATAAGCGTGCAGGAGACGGCGATACCGGTCTTAATACGGGCGGCATGGGTAATTTCTCACCAAGCCCGTTCTATACCAAGGAAGTTGATGATTTTTGCCAAAAATATATTTATCAGCCGACTGTGGATGCCATGCGTGCGGAAGGAAGAGAGTTCAAGGGAGTTATTTTCTTTGGCTTGATGCTTACACCGGACGGACCAAAGGTCCTTGAATATAATGCAAGATTCGGTGATCCCGAGGCACAGGTAGTACTTCCTAGAATGAAAAATGATATAATAGATGTTATGGAAGCATGTATTGACGGTAAGCTTGATACAATAGATCTCCAATTTGAAGATAATGCTGCGGTATGTGTAATTCTTGCTTCGCAAGGATATCCGATCAGCTACGAAAAAGGTTTCGTTATCAAAGGCTTGGAAAATTTCGATCAAAAGGATGATTATTTCTGCTTCCATGCAGGTACCAAAAAAACCGATAAAGGAATCGTTACAAACGGCGGAAGAGTGCTGGGAATAACAGCAACCGGAAGTACGCTGAAAGAAGCCCGCGCCAAGGCTTATGAGGCTACGGAATGGGTTGAATTTGATAATAAATATATGAGACACGATATAGGTAAGGCAATTGATGAAGCCTGAATGGAGTTTATAGGGCAGGCTTCTTAAGAGGTGAATGCCATGAACAAAGAAGAAGTGATAAAACTCTTTGAGGACGAAGTATTTATGAAACCGTCGGCATGTGATGAATGCGGAGGTGAACTTGAATATATCGGACTTGGTGAGTACAGATGTACCAAGTGTTCCAAACAGCTTTTTGATGATTACGGCAAAGTGCGCGCATATCTTGAAAAGCACGATCGGGCTTCTCTTGCGGATGTTGCGGATGCAACAGGACTTTCACGTGCCAAAATCAAAAGAATGGTGGAAGACTCCAGATTTGGAGTTGTGAATCGTAAAAATATAGATATTACATAAAGATGAAGAAGGCCAGCCTTCGGAAAGGAATTGAATGAAAAACAGAACAATTAAGTTTTTGCTCAGTGTGTTGACAGCAGGCGTACTGATGGCAGGTACACTTGTCAGTGCATTTGCAGCCAATGTTACAATAAATGAGGATGGAATCAGAGTGCGTTCCGAAGCTTCCACATCAGGTACGGTAGTTGTTACGGGAAGCAAGGGAACTTCATATGAGGTGCTCGAGACAGTTACCGGTTCTGACGGATATACCTGGTATAAGGTTAAGATTTCCGACAGCCAGACAGGATACGTAAGGGGTGACCTGGTTAAGGTTAATGAAACCGGAGATACAACAACTCAGGCTGAGACCACGGCCAATACTGCTACATCGCTGGCTCCTACAACACCTACGGCCATAACCGAAACAACGGCGACCATAGCAGGAACCACTTCTGTTAATATTCGTTCGGGCGCAGGAACAGGGTATGCCCTGGTAGCATCACTTCCCGGCGGTACATCGATTACACTTATCGGAGAAGCAAACGATAATTCCGGAAATAAGTGGTATCAGTTTAAGTGTGATTCCAAAAATGTTGAAGGTTATGTCAGATCCGACCTTATTACGGTAAGCGAAGAACCTGCCCCCATAGAGAACCCTGAAGGTGAGCAGGCAGAGGGAGAAAATCCCGATGAAACACTGATGCCGGAGCAACCTGAAGAACCTCAGGTGGAAGAGCCGGTAGAACAGGTTCCGCAGAATAATGATTATGAAGTGGTATATACAACGGATGATGACGGAGTTTATCAGTATTATCTTTATGATCACGTGACGAATACGAGACAGAAAGTTACTGATTTGCTTGGCGCTATAGGTACATTGACGGAATCTTATCAAAGTACTCAAAGTCAGCTGACGACATTTAAGATTATCGCAATTGTTTGCGGAGTTTTGGCTTTGGCATTCCTTGTTATAGTAGTAATTTTGATTATCAGATCCCGCAATGCCGGTGAGGAAGAGTATTACGAGGATGATTTCGAAGATGAAGAAGAGGAGGAAGAAGAGGAAGAACGCGAAGAAATAAGATACAGATCCAAGACCCAAAGACCTCTTCAGCGTCCGGGTGAACATCCTGCAGAAAGAGCCATTGAAAGACAGGCTGAAAGAATGCCCGAAAGACCTGCGCGCCCTTCGGCCCCCACACGTCCTGCCAGAGAACCCAGAGTAGAGGATGAAGCCCCAAGAAGACCCAGACGTGTTCAAAACTTCCTTGCGGATGAGGATGAATTTGAATTCGAATTTTTGAATATTGACAATAAGGATTGATAGTTAATGAAATCTAATGGTTTTACCAACAGTGCGAATGAAGTTTTGGCCAATGCTGCCAAAATATCCAAGAAACTTCGCATTGGATATATCGGAACAGAACATATTTTGGTAGGCATGCTCCAGGAAAAGGTAGGAGTGGCCGGAAGAGTTCTTGAGGATAACGGAGTAACCCTTGATAAAATTATGGATATGATTCAGGAACTGATAGTTCCCGAGAAGGGTGTAGTTGTTAAAGATAAGGACGGATATTCTCCAAGAGCCAAGGAGTTGCTTGAGACTGCAATAGATCAGGCAGAACGTTTTCAAAACGAAGAGGTCGGTACGGAGCATATGCTTCTTGCAATGCTGCTTATCGGTGATAATGTAGGCCTTCGCCTTTTAAATACACTCGGCATTTCCGTACAGAAAGTGTATTTTGATACGATTGTTGCAATGGGTGAGGATCCATCGATAATCAAGCGTGAGATTAAGAAACAAAAGTCATCACCTTCGGGATCAACCGAAACCTTGGAACAGTACAGCAGGGATCTTACCCGCCTTGCTAAAGACGGAATGCTTGATCCTGTTATCGGACGTGACGATGAAATTAAGCGAGTAATTGAAATCCTCAGCAGAAGGACTAAGAATAATCCCTGTCTTATAGGAGAACCGGGGGTTGGTAAGACGGCTGTCGTTGAAGGCCTTGCCAATAGAATTGTAGCAGGTGATGTTCCGTATACCGTGCTCAACAAGAGAGTTCTGACATTGGATTTGTCAGGTATGGTGGCAGGATCGAAATACAGAGGTGAATTTGAGGAAAGAATAAAGAAGGTTATCAAGGAAGTTAATGAAGCCGGAAACATTATTCTTTTCATAGATGAAATGCATACAATTATCGGTGCGGGCGGTGCGGAAGGCGCAATCGATGCATCGAATATTCTTAAACCTTCTCTTGCAAGAGGCGAACTTCAGCTTATAGGTGCAACAACAATTTCGGAGTACCATAAGTATGTTGAAAAGGATCCGGCCCTTGAGAGAAGATTCCAACAGGTTCATATTGAAGAACCCTCTAAAGAGGAAACATACAATATCCTCAAAGGAATTGCCCATAAGTATGAAGAGCATCATCGTGTCACTATCGAAGATGGTGCATTGCTTGCATGCGTAGAATTATCCGAAAGGTACATCAATGACAGAAATCTTCCGGATAAGGCTATTGACCTGATGGATGAGGCATCGGCAGCAGCACGCCTTAAAGCGCCGATTAATACCAAAAAGCAAATTGAGGCCGAAAACAAATATAACGAAATTTGTACAATGCTTGAGAGTGCATTGCAAGAAGGCGATATAGCCAAGGCACAGATACTTAAAAAGGAGCAGGAAAAGCAACTTAAAAAAGTTGAGAAACTTGCCCAAAAGGGCCAGGAAATGGCCAAAGCCCGTGACGTAATTGTTACGGAGAACGACATTGCGAACGTGGTTTCAATGTGGACCAAGGTTCCGGTCAAAAAACTTACCGAAAAGGAATCCGACAGATTGATGAAGCTTGAAAAAGTCCTTCATCAAAGAGTGATAGGCCAAAATGAAGCAGTAGAAGCAGTTTCGAAAGCTATCAGAAGAGGCCGTGTAGGCTTGCAGGACCCCAACAGACCTATAGGTTCTTTCTTGTTCCTTGGACCTACGGGTGTTGGTAAGACTGAACTTAGTAAGGCATTGGCAGAAGCTGTATTCGGAACCGAACAGGCATTGATAAGAGTTGATATGTCGGAATATATGGAAGGGCATTCCGTTTCAAAAATGATAGGAGCGCCTCCGGGGTATGTGGGATTCGACGAAGGCGGCCAACTTTCCGAAAGAGTCAGAAAGAATCCATATTCGGTAGTACTGTTCGATGAAATAGAAAAGGCACATCCGGATGTATTTAATGTATTGTTACAGGTGCTTGATGACGGGCATATAACCGACTCGAAGGGACGTAAGGTTTCTTTTAAAAACACAATACTTATCATGACTTCAAATGCAGGCGCACAGCGTATTATTTCACCAAAGAATCTCGGATTCGTTCAGGATTCTTCCCAAAATGCAAATTATGAAAAAATGAAGTCGGGAGTTTTGGATGAGGTGAAAAGTATATTCAAGCCCGAATTTATTAATCGTATTGATGATATGATAGTGTTCAGACCCCTGGAGAAGAAGGAGATGCTTCAGATTGCTACTTTGGTATCCAAGAGCATAGCGGCAAGATGCAAAAAGCAGATGGACATTACGCTTAAATTCTCTGCAAACGTTAAAGAGTATATAGTTGATAAGTTCGCTGATTACAAGATGGGTGCAAGACCAATCAAACGTGCCATGCAGACAAAAATCGAGGATGTATTGGCAGAAGAGATTTTACTTGGTAAAATTGTAAGTGGGGATACGGTTACGGTATCATACAAGAAAGACGAAGTCGTATTTGAAAAGAAAGACAACGCATAAACGGAGGGTATTTTAATGGCTTATGTAGATGAATTGCTACGTAACGAAAAGGATGGAAAAATCAGTTTCGGGAATCATTCATTAGATGAAAAGAAAAAAGTCGAGAATTTTAAATCAGGTAATGATTTTTTGAAGGTCAAGACATTTAAGGAAATGACAAGACTTGAAAAGAATGATATGTTTGTATATGAATCGGAGCCGGGAACATCGGTTTTTGATTTTGAGCAAAATGACAAAGGTGTCACTTTTTCGGTGTGCGGTAGCGAGGATGCACAGATTACGGTAGGACTTGCTGAAGACACCGAGTATTCGGTATATATCAACGGAACCGATTCCGGAAAGATTAAGACCAATCTGTCCGGTAAACTCAGTTTTTCGGTAGAATTATCAACAGAAGAAACCGCAAAGGTTAAGATAGAAAAATAGTGTATGGCTAAAGGAAAACAGAGTGTATTTTTTTGCAATTCCTGCGGATATGAATCAGCCAAATGGATGGGACAGTGTCCGGGATGCAAAGAGTGGAATACATTTTCGGAAGAGAAAATCACCAAGTCGTCTGTAAGCGGTAAGGCAACTTTATCAAGAGAGTTGTCGTTACCCAAATCTCTTAACGATGTGGTATTTTCGCAAGAAGACAGAATTACAACACATATAGATGAAATGGACAGAGTTTTGGGAGGCGGCTTAGTAGCTGGCTCCTTAACTTTAGTTGGCGGAGATCCGGGTATAGGTAAGTCTACACTTCTTTTGCAGGTGTGCCGAAATCTTGCTGCCGATAATCGAAAGATTCTCTATATTTCAGGAGAGGAGTCCCTGAAGCAAATTAAGTTAAGGGCACAACGTATAGGCGAATTCGGTTCAAATATGCTGTTGCTTTGTGAAACGGTGCTTTCAAATGTTGAAGAAAGCATACGGCGTACCAATCCCGAAATAGTTGTAATTGATTCGATACAGACTATGTATGATGAAGAAATATCATCGGCACCGGGATCGGTATCACAGGTAAGAGAGGCTACAAGTATATTTTTGAGACTTGCGAAAGACATGAATATTTCTATCTTTATCGTGGGTCATGTTACCAAAGAAGGGACTGTCGCAGGCCCCAGAGTGCTTGAGCATATGGTTGATACGGTTCTGTATTTTGAAGGTGACCGTAACTTAAGCTACAGAATACTTCGCTCTGTCAAGAACAGGTTCGGTTCAACCAATGAAATCGGAGTGTTCCGTATGGAGCAAGGCGGGCTTGCCGAAGTCAAGAATCCGTCCGAATACATGCTTAGCGGAAGACCTAAGGATGCTACCGGAAGTGTGGTATCATGCTCGATGGAAGGGACAAGACCGATGCTGCTTGAAATTCAGGCATTGGTATGCCAAAGCAATTTCGGTATTCCCAGAAGACAGGCCACCGGTACGGATCTAAACAGAGTGAATCTTTTGATGGCGGTTTTGGAAAAGCGTCTTACTCTTCAAATGGGTAATTGTGATGCCTATGTGAATGTGGCCGGTGGTATGAAAGTCAATGAACCTGCACTTGACCTTGCAATTTGTATGGCCATAATTTCAAGCTTTAAGAATAGAAAAATATCACCCAAAGTAGTTGCAATAGGCGAGGTCGGGCTTAGCGGAGAGGCCAGAGCGGTAAGCATGATTAAGAGCCGTGTTACGGAGGCTCAAAAACTTGGGTTTGACATTTGCATAGTTCCTAAAGTATGCTTGAATGAGCTCGCCGAAATTTCGGGAGTTAAAATTATCGGTATAGATAATATTCAGGAAATATCTTCATTGGAATTTTGAAGGTATTTTGTTTGAGGATAGTATGAGTAATTGGAAGAAACATATTCCGCTTTATGTACTTGAACTGTTGGTACTGGCAGCGGTTATATACTGCTCGATCTGGGTTTTCAGAGCTACCAGAGTCGAGAAGGTACATTTGGAAGAATCTGCAATTGAAGTTAACGAAGAAGTCAAAAAGGAAGCTGAGGCGGTTAAAACAGTTAACGAACCTGCCGAAGTAAGTGCAGCATCCACCGACGATGACTCGATGGATAAAGAAGCCATTTCCGATGCACTGTACAAAAGATTTAACGGCAAATTTGAATTGGCGTTTTTTGGTGTAGACTCAAGAGAAGGTGAATTGGGCTCGGGGACTCGAACCGATTCCATTATGATATGCTCAATAGATATGGATACGCATGAGGTTAAGCTGGCTTCGGTGTACCGTGATACATATCTTAATGTCGGTAAGGATTCATATAATAAGTGTAATGCAGCCTATGCGCTGGGCGGACCCCAAAGAGCACTCGGCATGCTTAACACCAACATGGATTTGTATTTGACGGATTACGTTACCATCGGTTTTGAAGGATTGATAGATGCAATAGATGCTCTTGACGGGATTGTTATTGATGTTACGGAGGAAGAAATTTTTCATCTGAACAATTACCAGAAGTCAATGGCAGATATGATGGGAGTAGAGTATACCCCTGTTGTATATCCCGGTCCTCAGATGCTTAACGGCCTTCAGGCTACTGCTTATTGCAGAATAAGATATACCAACGGCTCTGACTTTAAGCGCGCGGAGCGTCAAAGAGATGTGATTACGGCAATGCTTGAAAGAACCAAAGCTGTTTCAACCTCCAAACTCACGGATGCTGTTATTGCAATATTCCCCAATGTGTCTACATCGTTGGACATAGGTGATGTGGTTGACATGATAAGCATTGCATCGGACTATAAGGTTACAGTATCGTTCGGATTCCCGTTTGACGGTCATTTGAACGGAGCTAATATGTCATGCGGATTAAGTGTAATTCCCACAGATCTTAATCAAAATGTGATTAAGCTTCATGAACTGTTATACGGCGAGGAAGATTATCAACCTTCCGATACGGTTAAGAAATTCAGCCAAAAGATTAAGTCTTCAACAGACGGGCAGTTATTATACTAAAAAAGACACCTTGGTAGGTGTCTTTTTAGCAGGGGCGGAAGGAGTCGAACCCTCTTCAGCGGTTTTGGAGACCGACGTTAAGCCGTTTAACTACGCCCCTATATATAAGCTGTTTGACCAGCAAGTGATATTATATCTTAATGTAATTATGAATGTCAACCATATATTTTATGATGAATGAGAGATTTTCAAGAACTGTTAGTTTGATCGGACAAGAGAATATGGATAAACTCACAGCTTCGAGGGTGGCGGTTTTTGGTATCGGCGGAGTGGGGAGCTATGTGACGGAGGCTTTGGCCAGAGCCGGAATCGGCGCGCTGGATTTGATTGATAAAGATAAAGTATCCGTTTCAAATATAAATCGTCAATTGATAGCGACGACTCAGACAATCGGAATGAGTAAGGTAGAGGTTGCCAAAAGGCGGATTATGGATATTAATCCGGAATGCACGGTAAGAACATACGAGACTTTCTTTTTGCCGGAGAATTCCGCTGATTTTGATTTTGGCGTATATGATTATGTTGTTGATGCGGTCGATACGGTTACGGCTAAGATAGAACTTGTTATGTGTGCACAAAAATATGCGGTACCGATAATAAGTTCAATGGGAACGGGCAATAAACTTAATCCTACGGAATTTGAGGTTGCCGATATATATCAAACGGATGTCTGTCCTTTGGCCAAGGTTATGCGAAAAGAATTGAGAACAAGGGGTGTAAAACATCTTAAGGTTGTATATTCCAAAGAAAAACCTATAATCAATAGCAGGGTGCCGGCATCAATATCGTTTGTGCCGTCGACAGCCGGACTAATAATTGCGAGTGAGGTAGTCAAAGACATTTATGAACATGAAAACAGCTAAGCTTGAATATATTCTTGCCGTAATAATTTACGGAACCATAGGCGGAGTCCTAAAGTACATTAATCTTCCGTCTGAAATAGTTGTGGTTTGCCGAGGACTGATAGGTTCACTGTTTGTCTTCTTGTTTTTGAAAGTTCGCAGAGTAAAGATGGATAAGGCAGCCATCGGTAAGAACATTAAGTGGCTGATTCTTTCGGGAGCAAGTCTGGGATTGAACTGGGTGTTTTTGTTTGCCTCCTACAACGTTACGACGGTTGCAATCGGAAGCCTGTGCAATTATCTTGCACCTGTCATAGTTGTATTTTTATCTCCGCTGTTGTACAAAGATAAGCTTACATTTAAGAAAGTTGCGTGTATTTTGACAGCATTTGTCGGCATAGTATTTATTTCCGGAGTAATTGAAGGCGGATTCGAAAATGTCAATCTTTTGGGAATAGGTCTCGGACTTTTGTCTGCATTATGCTTTGTGGGAATTATTATATTTAACAAAAAGATAGTTGATATCCCGGTTTTTGATAAAGTTGTAATTCAGTTGTTTATTTCGGCTTTGGCAGTTATGCCGTATGCAATATTGCATAATATAGGAACAACGATTGAACTCGACACGCGCTCAATTCTTTTGACATTGTTGCTTTGCATAGTACATACGGGAGTTGCATATTGCCTGTATTTTGGTTCGATGCCGCTTCTTCCGGTTCAGAGCATTTCGATTTTGGGATATATTGAACCGGTTATGTGTATTGTGATTTCGTTCCTGTTCTTGAATGAACCGCTTACCCTGTTCGGCGTAATAGGTGCAATCCTTATTTTGGGGTCTGCCGTGGTGAGTGAATTAAAAGCCTGACCTATACATTTGTTCCATTAAATGATACAATATCTTCGTTGAAACGGAGGGCTTATGGGACTGGCTAACGAATTTCAGGAACATCAAAAACATGAATATATGGAAAAACTGATGCCTCTTTTTGCATACATCCCGTATTTGAAAGAAAAAGAGGGTAAAAATACGCAGTCTTTGTATAATCAGGATGATTTGTCCAAAACGTCGGTAACGTTTCCGATTTATGACGGTACGGTTCTTGCTTTTGTTAAAGAAGCGCAAAAAACGGGACTGGTTACCAGAAATTACATATATGTTTATCAAAAAATCGGTTCGCATAATCAGAACCCAAAGGATGAGAGATTGTTTATTTCGGGTTCTGCATTTAAGGATATTGACACAATTATTGCAATCATGTCCAAGTATGTTCTCGGAGGTATGACCAAGGGCGGCATGTGGGCGCAGGCAGTTGAAGAGGGAGTGTGGTTACACTGCCTTATCAAACTCAAAGAGCTGTTGGAAGTATACGATCATCCTCTGGCATAGAAAGGAGCAATATGGGAGCTAAATCAATCGACAAGAAAAATTATATATTGGAAACCGCACGAGAAATATTTGCCAAGAACGGATATTGCAAAACAACCATGAAAGATGTGGTTGCGGCATGTCAGATCAGCCGAGGCGGTGTATATTTATACTTTAATGATGTTAAAGATTTGTTTGAGGCGGTTATGGAATACGAAGTCGATAATCAGGAAGATTTCGCATCTAAGATTTCGGAAGACGCTTCATATGCAGACGTATTGGCATTGTTTTTAAAAGAGAAAAAGAAAGTTATTCTTAACAAGAAGAGCAGTTTGGTTACTGCAATGTATGAGTATTATTTTGAAAATAAAACATCCGGAAAGAAGAATCATCTCAAGAAGGAATTTGACACGGATTTGTATATTGTCGAACAATTGATTCAAGAGGGAATCGACGCCGGTGAGTTTTATGATATAGATGCATCGAGAGCTGCAAGCAATTTGATTTATGTTTTGGAAGGTTTGAGAATTGCCGCACGCACACGTGGTGTTACGGAGGCTGCTTTTGATGAAGAAATTATGTATGTGATGCAAGGTATAATTGCGGAGGAGTAGTTAGAATGGAAAGTGTCAAACGTGTTTACGTTGAAAAGAAGGGCCCTTACGCGGTAAAGGCCGCTGAATTGAAGGAGGAAATATCAGGTTACCTTAATATCAGTGGCGTTACCAATGTCAGAGTATTTATTACTTACGATGTACAGAATGTTTCCGAAGAGACATTCCAAAAGGCATTAACAACAGTGTTCTCGGAACCCCCTGTTGATAATTACTATTTGGAAAAGATAGACGTTCCGCAGAATGCGAGAGTATTCTTGGTTCAGTTCCTGCCGGGACAATTTGATCAAAGAGCCGATTCTGCGGTTCAATGTGTTAAATTCTTAAAAGAAGATGAAGAACCCATTATTCAAACAGCAACAGCTTACCTGATTGAGGGTTCGATTTCGGATGATGAATTCGATAGAATCAAATCTTACTGTATTAATCCCGTTGATTCAAAAGAAGTTAATATGGAAAAGCCCGATACATTGGTTGCTTCATATGACGAACCTGCCGATGTACAGGTATTTGACGGCTTCATTAGCATGAATGAAGACAATCTTTTGAATCTTTATAAGAGTCTTGAACTTGCAATGACTTTCAAAGATTTCCTGCATATTCAAAACTATTTCAATAATGAAGAACATCGTGACCCGACCATGACCGAAATTCGTGTTTTGGATACTTATTGGTCAGATCATTGCAGACATACAACGTTTTCTACCGAACTTAAAAACATAGAATTTGAAGATGGATATTACAGAACTCCGTTGGAGACAACATTTGCAAGTTACTGTGATACAAGAGAAGAATTGTATAAGGACAGAGACGACAAGTTCATCTGCCTTATGGATTTGGCTCTGGTCGGAATGAAGAAACTTCGCGCGGCAGGAATGCTTGAGGATATGGAAGTTTCGGATGAGATTAATGCTTGCTCTGTTGTTGTACCTGTTGAAATTGATTACGGTAACGGTCCGGAAACGGAGGAGTGGCTTGTATTCTTCAAAAACGAAACTCATAACCATCCTACCGAGATAGAACCTTTCGGAGGTGCCGCAACATGTCTTGGAGGTGCCATAAGAGATCCGCTTTCAGGAAGAGGATATGTTTATCAGGCAATGCGTGTGACCGGTGCTGCCGATCCCACTGTTCCCGTATCGGAGACTCTCAAGGGCAAGCTTTCACAGAAGAAACTTGTAAGAGGTGCTGCTTCCGGATATTCATCATACGGAAACCAAATCGGACTTACTACAGGTTATGTTAAAGAGTTATATCATCCCAATTATGTTGCCAAGCGTATGGAAATCGGTGCTGTTATGGGTGCCGCTCCAAGAAGCAATGTTAAGCGTCTTACTTCCGATCCCGGAGATATTATTATTCTTTTGGGCGGAAGAACGGGACGAGACGGTTGCGGAGGTGCAACAGGTTCTTCCAAGGTTCATACGGAAGCTTCAATTGAGAAGTGCGGCGCGGAAGTTCAAAAAGGTAATGCACCTACCGAACGTAAAATTCAAAGATTGTTCCGTCGTGCAGAGGTAAGCCGTCTTATTAAGAAGTGTAACGACTTCGGAGCCGGAGGTGTTTCTGTTGCAATAGGCGAATTGGCAGACGGACTTACCGTTAATTTGGATTTGGTTCCCAAGAAATATGCAGGTCTTGACGGAACAGAGCTTGCTATTTCCGAATCTCAGGAGAGAATGGCAGTGGTAGTTGATCCCAAAGATGTTGATGAATTCTTGGGTTATGCCAAGGAAGAAAATCTTGAGGCAATTGCTGTTGCAACCGTTACCGAAGACCCCAGACTGGTTCTTAAATGGAGAGATAAGGAAATCGTTAACTTAAGCAGAGCGTTCCTTGATACCAACGGTGCTCATCAGGAAACCAATGTTAAGGTTGAAGTTCCGAACCCCGAAGAAAATTACTTCAAAAAGTATGCATTGAATAATGTGAAAGAGGATATGGAAAATGCCGATGTTTCCAAGGCTATGAAGGATACATTGGGCGATCTTAATGTATGTTCTCAAAAGGGACTTGTCGAGATGTTTGATTCATCTATCGGAACAGGTTCAGTGTTGATGCCTTACGGCGGTAAGTATCAGTTGACGGAAATACAGACGATGGTAGCTAAATTACCGCTACTTAAAGGCAAAACAGATACTGTTACAATGATGAGTTACGGATTTGATCCGTATCTGTCAAGCTGGTCTCCGTACCATGGTGCTGTTTATGCAGTTACCCAGTCAATGGCTAAAGTAGTTGCCGCAGGCGGTGACCATAAGAAGATTAGATTTACTTTCCAGGAATACTTCAGAAGAATGACGCAGGAGCCTACCAGATGGTCTCAGCCGTTTGCAGCCTTGCTTGGTGCGTACGATGCACAGGTCGGATACGGATTACCTTCCATCGGAGGTAAGGATTCCATGTCCGGAACATTCAATGATATAGATGTTCCGCCCACTTTGGTATCATTCGCGGTTGATGTGGCTGACGGAACGGATGTTGTTTCTCCGGAACTTAAGAAGGCCGGCAACAAGTTGGTTCAGTTCTGGTTTGATAAAGATGAATATGATATTCCGGTGTATGATTCCGCATCCAAGATGTTTGGCTTCGTACATAAATTGATTAAGGCGAAGAAGGTTAAATCATCATATGCACTTGATGCATACGGTTTGTTTGCTTCGGTTGCCAAAATGTCGTTTGGTAATGCTTTGGGTGTTGAGTTTGATTCTGGTATGAAGCCGGAAGATTTGTTCGCAAATGCACTTGGTGACATTTTGATTGAAATCGAACCTTCGGATGTTGAGTACATCAAGACTCTCATTGAAGAGAACGAAGAGTATGAAGATATCAATTTCTGTATTGCGGGTACGGTTATCGATGCTGCGGAATTCAGATATGGCGACACCAAGGTTTCGGTTGAAGAGGCACTGAGCATATGGAAGAAACCTTTGGAAAAAGTATTCCCGACCAAAGCTGTCAAGGATACAACGGCGATTGATACACCTGTTTACAAGGCAGACAGCGTATATGTTTGTAAAAACAAAATTGCCCGTCCTACCGTATTTGTTCCGGTATTCCCGGGAACCAATTGCGAGTATGATTCGGCTAAGGCGTTTGAACGTGCCGGTGCTGATGTGATTACAAGAGTGTTTAAGAATCAGTCGGCACAGGATATCAGAGATTCGGTTGAAGTCTTTACCGAAGACATTTCGAAGGCGCAGATAATAATGTTCCCCGGAGGCTTCTCGGCAGGTGACGAACCGGATGGATCGGCTAAATTTTTCGCAACCGCATTCCAAAATGCCAAGATGAAAGAGGCTGTTATGAAGCTTCTTAATGAGCGCGACGGACTTGCACTCGGAATCTGTAACGGATTCCAGGCACTGATTAAACTCGGTCTTGTTCCTTACGGTGAAATTACGGGTCAGAAGGAAGATTCGCCTACGCTGACATTCAACACGATTAACAGACACATTTCGAAGATGGCCTACACCAAGGTTGTATCAAATAAATCTCCTTGGCTTATGGGAGCAACTTTGGGACAAACATATACTTCACCGGCATCTCACGGCGAAGGCAGATTTGTAGCCGATAAGGAGTGGATTGATAAGCTCTTTGCAAACGGACAGGTAGCTACACAGTATGCCGATATCAACGGAAATGTTTCAATGGATGAAGAGTGGAATATCAATGGTTCTTATGCCGCTATTGAAGGAATTACGTCTCCCGACGGAAGATGTTTCGGAAAGATGGCGCATGCAGAGCGTCGTGCGGATATGGTTGCCATTAATATATACGGTGAACAGGATCTTAAGATATTTGAATCCGGAGTTGAATACTTTAAGTAGTAATTGAACTTAAACAGGGAGTCGTTAAGATTTACGCTTAAATAAAAGTCGCCCGAGTCGTAAGGCTCGAGCGATTTTTAGTGGTGCGGCCACCATAACGTGGCATATTACTTATTGTCTTCAGGATCCCCAATTACCTTTTGGTTTTGAGAACGTCCGATGAGCCAAATAATGATATAAGCAAAGATGGGAAGTCCTATTGTTGCGATAATACAGGTGGTCAGAAGACCGTTGTATATGCTGTATCCTGTCAGGGCCAATATAAGTGTGACAATGTACAACAGAGGAAGTACTATAAGACACACCCAAGCAACAATACGCTTCGGATTTGATTTTTTGCTCTTTGCGTTTTCAATATTTTCGCTTGAATTGATATTAATTTCTTCAGACATTTTTCGCCTCCCTATATACAGTCTTGGTTGAAAGATTTCCTTAAATAGATTATACTATACGATAGTCTTTTTGACTAATATGAGATTTATTGCTTTTGAAAGGAGCATAAGATATGGCACTACTTAAAAAATGGCGTGATATGGCGTATTCGGAGACAGCTAACAGAGGTGATTTGCAAAGACTTTGGGCTAAATATTTCGAGGATGAAAAGCATATATACGAGCAACTTTTAGAGGATCCTTCGGTTGTTGTTGAAGGTACGGTTAAGGAATTGGCCGAAAAGTACGGTATCGACATTATGACTATGACAGGATTCCTTGACGGAATTAATGATTCACTTAAGAATCCTAACCCGATTGATGATATGGAAGAAGATACCAAAGTTAATTTGGGATTTGATACAGAGAAGTTATATAAGAACATGGTTGCCGCAGAAGCCGATTGGTTGTACGGACTTCCTCAGTGGGAAAAGATATATGATGAAGCTACCCGTAAGGAGCTTTACAGAGTACAGAAATTATCGACAACAGTTGTTAAGGAAGCCAAGATTTACCCTAACGATCCTTGTCCGTGCGGAAGCGGCAAAAAGTATAAGAAGTGTTGTGGAAGAAAGTAAGGCATAAGCCTTGCAATATATAGAATAAAAAGGAGAACTAAAATGAAAGTAACATTGAAGGACGGAAGTAGTAAAGAATATGCATCTTCAATGTCAATCTATGATATCGCTTTGGATATCTCAGAGGGTTTGGCAAGAGTTGCATGCGCAGGTGAAGTTGACGGAGTTGTTAAGGATCTTCGAACTACCATAACTACAGACTGTACCTTGAATATACTTACAGCTTCAGACCCTGAAGGTCTTAGAGTGTTAAGACATACATGTTCTCACGTTATGGCGGAAGCAGTTAAGCGAATTCGCCCTGATGCTAAAGTTACAATAGGGCCTGCAATTGACGAGGGTTTCTATTATGATTTTGACACGGAACCGTTCAGTCGTGAAGATTTGGATGCCGTAGAAGCGGAAATGAAGAAGATTATCAAGGAAGGCAACAGACTTGAAAGATTTGAACTTCCCCGTGCCGAAGCAATTAAGTATATGGAAGAGAAGAATGAACCTTTTAAGGTTGAACTCATTAAAGATCTTCCTGAAGATGCGGTTATTTCTTTCTACTCTCAAGGAGAAGGATTTACGGATTTGTGTGCCGGACCTCATCTTATGAATACCAAGGGAATTAAGGCATTTAAGCTGACATCTTCGTCTATGGCATATTGGAGAGGTGATTCATCAAAAGCCCGCCTTCAGAGAATATATGGTTCGGCTTTTGCCAATAAAGAAGATTTGCAGGCATATTTGGAGCACCTTGAAGATATTAAGATGCGTGACCATAATAAGCTTGGCCGTGAGATGAAGTTGTTTACCACGGTTGATGTTATCGGTCAGGGACTTCCCTTATTTACGCCTAAGGGAACCAAAATGATAATGAAGCTTCAAAGATGGATGGAAGATCTTGAAGATAAAGAGTGGGGATACGTTCGTACACGTACTCCGTTGATGGCCAAGTCGGATCTTTATAAGATATCCGGTCACTGGGATCATTATATGGATGGTATGTTTATCCTTAATCAGGATAATGATGATAAGGAAACAATGGCACTTCGTCCTATGACATGCCCGTTCCAGTACTATGTATATATGAATGAACAGCACTCATACAGAGACCTCCCGTACAGAATGGCCGAGACTTCTACGTTGTTCAGAAATGAAGATTCCGGCGAGATGCACGGTCTGACCAGAGTACGTCAGTTTACAATTACGGAGGCACACATTATTCTTACTCCCGAACAGGCAGAAGAAGAACTTACAAGATGTGTTGATCTTTGTAACTATGTAATGAAGACATTGGGAATTGACGGTGACGTAACTTATAGATTGTCTAAGTGGGATCCGAATAATAAGGACAAATATCTGGGTGATGACGAGTACTGGGATTCGACACAGGGCTTCTTGCGTAACGTAATGATCAAGAACAATATTAAGTTCACCGAAGCCGATAATGAGGCGGCATTCTACGGACCGAAGATTGATATTCAGGCCAAGAATGTATACGGTAAGGAAGACACGATGGTTACTATTCAGCTTGACTGTGCTTCAGCCGAGAAGTTTGGAATGTATTACATTGATGAGAACGGAAATAAGGCTCTTCCTTGGATTATTCATAGAACTTCAATGGGATGTTATGAAAGAACCTTGGCATGGCTTATTGAAAAGTATGCCGGTCTGTTCCCAACATGGTTATGTCCGGAACAGGTTAGAGTGCTTCCTATCTCTGAAAAATATTCAGAGTATGCATATAAATTAGACAAAGAGTTAAAAGCAAATGGCATTTCATCTTCGGTGGATAATCGTTCACAGAAGATTGGCTTTAAGATTAGAGAAAGCCGTTTAGCCAGAGTACCATATATGCTCGTTGTCGGCGAAAAGGAAGAAGCAGACGGAACTGTTTCTGTAAGAAGCAGATTCGCTGGAGATGAAGGAATCAAGACACTTGATGATTTTATCAATCAGATTTGCAGGGAAATCAGAACAAAAGAAATTAGAAAAATAGAAGTGGTAGAAAAGACAAAAGAAAATTGATTCTATTAAACTTCGCGGTAAAAGTAAAAACCATTTTTGAATTTCTTTCTTGTTTTAGATTTCAAATTGTTCCAAATTAAAGGAGGAAATAATATGGAAGAACGTTTAATCGGGACTGTTTCAAGAGGTGTAAGAGCACCAATTATCAGAGAGGGTGATGATATTGCTAAAATCGTTGTTGACAGTGTACTTGCTGCAACAAAGAGCGAAGGTATCGAGCTTCGCGACAAAGACGTCGTTGCTGTAACAGAAGCAGTTGTAGCAAGAGCTCAGGGAAACTATGCATCAGTTGATGACATTGCAAACGATGTAAAAGCAAAATTCGGGGATGCTACAATCGGTGTTATCTTCCCTATCCTTAGTAGAAACAGATTTGCAATCTGCCTTAAAGGTATTGCAAAGGGAGCAAAGAAAATGGTTCTTATGCTTAGCTACCCATCAGATGAAGTTGGAAATCACTTAATCGACGAAGATGAAATGGATGCAGCTGGCGTAAATCCTTGGACAGATGTACTTGAAGAGGAAAAGTACCGCGAATTATTTGGATACAAAAAACATCAGTTTACAGGTGTTGATTATATTGAATATTATAAAGAGCTTATTGAAAGCCAGGATTGTGAAGTAAAAGTTGTTATGGCAAACGATTGCCGTGCAATCTTAAATTACACAGATACAGTACTTAACTGTGATATTCATTCAAGAAAGAGAACAAAGAGACTTCTTCTTGCAAAAGGCGCTAAGAAAGTATTAAGCCTTGATGAAATTATGACAGCTTCAGTAAACGGTAGCGGATTTAACGAAAACTACGGTTTACTTGGTTCAAACAAAGCAACAGAAGATAAAGTAAAATTATTCCCACGCGATTGCCAGCCAGTAGTAGACAGAATCTCTGCAGAGCTTAGCAAAGCATCAGGAAAACAGATCGAAGCTATGATTTACGGCGATGGCGCATTCAAGGATCCAGTAGGAAAGATTTGGGAACTCGCAGACCCAGTTGTATCACCAGCATACACACCAGGACTTGAAGGACAGCCTAACGAAGTAAAACTTAAATATCTTGCAGATAATGATTTTGCAAATCTTTCAGGTGAAGCACTTAAGCAGGCTATTTCCGAGAGTATCAAGGCTAAGGGTTCAAACCTTGTAGGTAACATGGCAAGCCAGGGAACAACACCTCGTCAGCTTACAGACCTTATCGGTTCACTTTGCGACCTTACATCAGGTTCCGGTGATAAGGGAACTCCTGTGGTTCTTGTTCAGGGTTATTTCGATAACTATACAAACTAATACAGATAATATTGGAAAGAGGGATTGCCAAAGCGGCAATCCC
>JAZUFE010000045.1:0-11970 GCA_045640525.1 Lachnospiraceae bacterium
AGGAAAAACGTATATAGAAGATGAAACCAAGTCAGAGGCAGGGATGAGAATATTGCCACTGTCAGAGAAGGCTTTAGCATCTTTTGAAAAAGTATTGAAAAGAAAGAGACCACATATAGAACCGATGTTTGATGGTGTTACAGGCTTTCTCTTTTTGGATCATAACGACAAACCAATGTTGTCATATAAAATAGAAAAGGCTTTTCAGAGAGCTAGAGAGAAGTACAACTCAATTTATAAAGAAGAGCTGCCGGTCATCACTCCGCATGTATGTAGGCATACATATTGTAGCCGTATGGCAAGAACAGGAATATCGCCTAAGACGCTTCAGTACTTGATGGGTCATGCAGATATTGAAACTACCATGAATGTTTACACGCATGTGCATGCAGATGAGGCCAAAGCAGATGTTGAGAAAATACAGCAGGAACAGGCTTTAAAAGCTAGGAATGAATTAAATGAAAAAGTTGAATAATACAAGTGAAAATGGGAAAGCATCATCAGTTGTGGTGATGCTTTCTTTAATTTATGGAATTAAATAGGTTATTTATGTTATGATGATGGAGGTATTTTCCTCGAATCCTTGAGATTGTGGAGCTTGGCAAAGCAAGTTGAATATAAGCGATTTTAGGGGATTTAGAGACGAAGTAGTTATAATATGAGCAAAAGAGATTTAAAGGCCAATATGGGCCGATTAGGGGGCTTGGGAGAGGTCAATTATATTTGGGGATATTAAGTATTGAGATTATGAAATAGGGGATGAGTAAAGGCTTTAGAGTTTACCTCGATTGATACTCATTTTGGTGAAAAAGATATGCAAAAATATGCAACGATATGCAAGGTAGGAATTTAGATTAAGTATTGAAAAATATTGAAAACAATGGATTTATAAGGAAATTTGGATATGATTAAAGTACTGTTTGTCTGCTGGGGCAGGATTCTATTGAAAGGTTCGAAAATGTAGAGAAATAGGGTGTCCCGGGATAGTTTGTAAAAGCATTTTACCTGTGAATTACCTAATTTGAAGAAACGGATTTGGAATATTTGAGATTGGAAAGATGAGAAGATGATTAGAGTGATATTTATTTGCTACGGCAACATCTGTCGAAGCCCTATGGCAGAGTATATGATGAAGGATCTTGTGGCAAGACGTGGTCTTTCGGAAGAATTCTATATTGAGTCGGCAGCTACCTCTACGGAGGAAATAGGAAACGGAGTATATCCCCCGGCTAAGAAGAGACTGGCACAAGCGGGAATTTCATGTAATGAAAAACGTGCTAGACAGTTGCGAAAAGATGATTATAATAAATTTGATTATATTATAGGTATGGAAGAGCTGAATACAAGGTACATGCTTCGTATTCTCGGAGGAGATCCTGAAGGTAAGCTTCACAATCTGCTTGATTTCACCGATCACCCTCGTGCAATAGCCGACCCTTGGTATACAGGTGATTTTGAAGCAACATACAGTGATATCGAGGAAGGTCTCGATGCCTTTATGAAGTATCTTGGATATTAGTAATTCGCAGTGAGGAGTCAAAATGTATTATGTACCCGACGGCACTCAATTGTGTGGTTTTTATGAGTGCGAATCTTGTCAAACACGGTTTTTGGATTTGAAAGTAGGACCGAGAATAGTATGCCCTTATTGTGGTGAGATTCCGGATATGGAAATAGGACCGGACGATGCAATCCCCAAATGTGAAGAAAATGCCGTTCTTCTTAGTGTTATTGAAGGAGAAGACGAGGTCGAAAAGATGGATGGTTTGTTAAGCCTGGCATTAACAGGCGGAGATTATGACTGGTTATAAGGAGGTAGCTAAATGTGGTTCTTGTTTACAATGATTACAACCCTTGCATGGGGGGTTGCTGATTTATTCTATAAAAAGGGTGCTGATGAAACCGAAAAGTACAGTCACCTTAAGACATCCATGATAGTCGGTATTGTCATGGGTATTCATGCTGTTTATACGATTTTTGCCAACGGAATATCTTTTAATCCCATGAATCTGTTGATTTATCTGCCTGTTTCGGCTATGTACATTCTGTCAATGACGGTCGGATATTTTGGATTAAGATATCTTGAGCTTTCAATTTCGTCTCCCATTCAGAATTCATCGGGTGCGGTCAGTTGTATATTATGCCTGATTTTCCTCGGAGAAAGATTGGATTTGATATCTTCCGTCGGCGTTATTTGCGTATGTGTGGGAATGCTGGCACTCGGAGTTTTGGAAAAGATAGATGCCAATAAACTGGCTAAGCTTGATGAAAAGAAATACAAAATCGGTTTTGTGGCAATAAGCATACCTTTGATTTACTGTCTGCTTGACAGTTTGGGAACATTCTTTGATGCGTACTATCTTGATGATTTTGCAACGTCTCCGTTGGTCGGAATCACGGAAGATACATTTGAAGATGTTGCCAATATAAGTTATGAACTGACTTTTCTTATCTGCTCTGTGATTATTTTTATCTTTCTTAAGCTTAAGAAGCAGAAGATTGAAATACCCAGACAGAAGAATAAATTGTTTGCTGCCGTATTTGAAACAGCAGGACAAGCTACTTATGTATATGCCTTAAGTGCCAATCCTGCCGTTGCATCTGCTGTAATTTCATGTTATGCAATTGTTTCCCTGATTCTTTCACGGATATTTCTCAAAGAAAAGCTTTCGGTTGCCCACTATGTGGTAATCGGAGTTGCCATGGTGGGAATTGCCATTCTCGGAATGACGGATGTATAACTAAACTGTTGATTTGACAGCCGCATCGAAGAAATCCTTGAAAAGATTATCGGGGCTTTGTGAAATCTTCTTGCCCGGGTATTGAGTTGGTGTTGATTGCTTATCTTTGCCTGATAAAAATACAGGATAAAGATATATTAATTCGGTCCTTTCATCTAAAACATTACGCATACTTAACACCTCCTTGAACTAAGTAACCAGAAAATCTGACGCAATCCTTTGCTACATATTGTTATTACCTATTATATCGGCACAATATATAGTATTCTTTATAGCAAAAATATAATTTGGAGGAAAATATGGAAAAAATTGTTGCATTAACGTTTGATGACGGCCCCAATACAACTACTACCGTTCAGGTACTTGATGTGTTGAAAAAATACGGAATTAAGGCAACTTTCTTTTTAATTGGGGACAGAATCACTCAAGAATCGGCAGAGTCCGTTAAACGTGCGATTGCCATGGGATGTGAAATAGAGAATCACTCTTGGACCCATTCTTTTATGACCAAACTTGAACCTCATGTTATTAAGGATGAAATTAAGAGAACTTCCGATAAAATAGAAGAAATAACGGGAAGAAGGCCGGAGTTTTTCCGCCCTCCTTATATCGAAGTCAGCCGAATGATGGTGGATAATATTGATCTTCCGTTCATCTGCGGAGTTAACGGACTTGATTGGGAACCGGAAGTTATGGCCAAAGAACGAGCCGAGCTTGTCTTGGAGAATGTCGGTGACGGAGAGGTTATTCTGCTGCATGATATGGAAGGCAATGATGAAACGGTCAAAGCACTCGATATAATAATACCCGAACTTATGAAAAACAATTTTGAATTCGTAACTGTTTCGGAATTGTTCAAGCGGAAGGGAATCGAACCGAAAATACATTCCGGAATAGTCTATACGGATGTTTTGCAAACAGAAGAATTTGAATATCAGGATTAATTCATAGACCAGGAAGAAGCCTCTCAAGGCTTCTTTTTTTAATCTCAAAATTCCCCAAATGAAACCTTTTATTACAGAAACCTTAAGTATTTCTTAATTCTACGATGAGTAGATTGACTGGAGAAAAATCCCTCCGTATAATTGGCACTTGTAATGTGAAAAATGAATGAAACGGAAAGAGAGAAATGAAGAAACTGATTGAAATTTCCGGAATGAAAAAAATATACAATCCGGGAGAAAACGAAGTAAGAGCTTTGGACGGGGTTGACCTTCAAATCGATCGTGGAGAATTTGTTGCCATAATCGGTCATTCGGGTTCGGGAAAATCCACTCTTATGAATATGCTTGGATGTCTTGATGTACCGACTGAAGGAAGCTACTTTCTGGACGGCGAAGACGTAAGTAATCTTACGGATGATGAATTATCCGATATCAGAAACCAAGAAATAGGCTTTATCTTCCAGGGATTTAACCTCATTCCGAATCTTACGGCTTTGGAAAATGTCGAACTTCCTCTGATATATCGGGGAGTGGGTAAGAAAGAGAGAATGAAACTGTCTAACGATGCACTGGAAATAGTCGGACTTGGCAAGCGAAAGGAACATAAACCTTCCGAAATGTCCGGAGGACAGCAGCAAAGAGTTGCCATTGCAAGGGCAATTGCGCAGGCTCCGCCGATAATACTGGCCGATGAACCTACCGGTAATCTTGATTCGGGTTCGACCAAAGAGATTATGGGCATATTGCGAAAACTGTATGAAGAAGGGCGAACGGTCATTTTGATTACGCACGATAACGAAATAGCCGAGAGTGCCAACAGAACGATAAGAATTATTGACGGAAAAATAGTTGAAGATATAACCAAAAAGGAAGAGAGAAGTATATAAACATGTTTAAAAAAAGCGAAAAAGAAACAGTTCAGGAGAATGAAACAAAGCTAAAGGAAGAAACCAAGGAGAAAAAGAAGCGTACGCCTCAGCAAAAAAAGAAAACAAGAAGAATCATTATATTTTCAATCTTGGGCGTGCTGATTTTGTATATTGTGATCAATTCATATATTGCATCACATACACCGATGACGGTATTCGTAAGCAAACTTACCAAAGGTAACATTGAACAGACAGTCAATACCAGCGGAACGGTCAGTTCCTTGGAAAGTAAAGTATACTTTGCCCCTATTGACGGAATAATCGGTGACGTTGTCATTAAGAAGGGTGATGCGGTAAAGAGCGGTGATGTTCTGTATCTTTATGATGAAACCGATTTGAACGAGGCTATTGAACAAGCTAACCTTAAGATACAGCAAGCCGATGGTTCATATAACAAGTCCCTTCAGGAAAACTCGAGAATTGCGAGCAATTTGAATGAAGCTTTGGCAACGTTGCCTGTTCTTGAAGATCAGATAGCCTTTGCCGAGAATTACATCGATCAGATAGAAAAGAGGATAGAGGATAAGAAAGCAGCTATCAGTCATGAGGGTGCACTTCTCCAGATTTCCCTGATTGATTGGAGAGATCAGCCGAACTCCGATGAATACATCAATTTGCAAAAGCAGGTTCAGGAGAACGAGTATCAGCAACAGCATAATAAAGATATAGAAGCCTGGCAGGAAGAACTTGAAGATGCCAATGAGATTCTTGACGAAATCAAAACCATGAAATCGGAAATGAAGAGTCAGAAAAACAGCAGTAAGGATAATGTGATGACGTCCGGAGGCAAGCAGGAACTTCAGGCCGGTCATGAATCTACTGTCAGCGAGCTTTCAAGTACGCTTGAAGACTATGAAGGAGTCAAGGGTGGAATAACCGCGGACTTTAACGGTGTAATTACCGATATGAGTGCGATAAGCGGAAGCACGGTAACCAAAGGTACGCAGATGTTGAAGCTTGAAAGTACCGAAGACGTGGTTATGGAAGTAAATCTTTCCAAATTCGATTTGGAGAACATCAAAGTAGGTCAGGCAGCCACAATTACCGTTAACGGAAATACATACACAGGAAAAGTGGATCATATCAATAAGATGGCCGAGGTTAATCAAAGCGGAGCATCCGTTGTTGCCGCTTTGATAAAGATAGACAATCCGGATGAGAACATAGTTTTGGGACTTGAGGGAAAGGCATCGGTTCTTGTCGGAGAAGCATCAGATGTTCTCCTTATTGGAAACGGACTGATTAATTATGATTCGGAAGGTGCGTTTGTATATACGGTCGATAACGGTATTGTTACCAAGAAGCATATAGTTTTGGGTTTGGTTAATGATATATTGTCGGAAGTTAAAGAAGGATTGAGTACGGAAGATGATGTTATTGTTGCGGATACCGAGTTTCTTGAAGAAGGTATCGAAGTTATGACAGTTGCACAGTAAGGTACGGTATGGGACAGATTAAAGAATATATTAAAATAGCTATAATGAATATCCGTCATAATCGGGGACGTTCCGTACTGACTATGTTGGGAATAATTATCGGTATTACTTCGGTTATTATGGTAATTTCCATCGGTAACGGTGTCAGGTCGCAGATTAACGCCGAAATGGACAGTATGGCGGGAGGACAGGTTGCTTTTTATGTGGATACCACAAGAAAAGATACAACCGTAAGATTCGAACAGGCAGATCTGGATGCCATTGAAGCTCAGATAGACCATATTAACGGAATTTCATACATTTTGGGAAATTGGGGAACCTGTGATTCTCCGAAAGTTTCAATGGATGTATATTGTCAGGGAGGAACTACAGGGTTCTATTACAATTGGAAAGAACCGATGGTAGCCGGACGTTTCTATAATAAGAGTGAATTCGATTCCGGAGCTAACGTATGCGTTGTAACCGAAAATGATGCCAAGAAGCTTTTCGGAACAACCGATGTTGTCGGACTTACATTTGATATAACAATGTGGGGTATATCTCAGGAAGTAAGAATCGTAGGTGTACGAAAGGATGCCAACACAGGTTTGATTTCGGCTCTGGGCGGTGGAGACGATTATATTACGGCTGTTGTTCCGGCAACATTTTTGGCCAACAAATTCGGATACTATTTGGACGAGATAACGCAGTTCTATATTTTTTGCGAAGGTCCCGAGTATTCGGTTGAAATAGCTAAAGAAGCCAAAAGCATTTTGGAATCAAGACATCATTGTCAGGGTGAAAACCAGGTTTTGATGGAGAATTTCGTGGATTATTCCGCACAATACGACAGCATACTGAGCATAATTACGGTTTTTGTATCTTTGGTTGCTGCCATATCGTTGATAGTGGGCGGTATAGGAGTTATGAATATTATGCTTGTATCCGTAACCGAGCGTACCAGAGAAATAGGTATTCGAAAGTCACTCGGAGCCAAAACGAAATCCATCATGTGGCAATTCCTTGCCGAAGCGGGAATTATTACTTTGCTGGGTGGAATTATCGGAATTGTCATCGGAGTTTTGGGCTCCGTAGGTATTTGTTCGGTTATTGCCATGGAAGCCCAAATCAGTATTTCAACCATTGTAATAGCAACGGTATTCTCCTGCTCGGTGGGATTATTCTTCGGTATTTATCCGGCTAAAAAAGCTGCCAAACTAAGTCCTATCGAGGCGCTTCGTCATGAATAACAAGGAGCTTATCAAAAGCAGGTAAGGATAGAACAAGTATTTCAGAACATCTATACCCGATACGGACATATTCATTGTTTCACATACGGTAAGAGCAACGAGCATTTGAGCTCCGTAAGGAATTATTCCCTGGAAAATGCAGGAGAAAGTATCGAGCAAAGAAGCGGTCTTTCTTGGCGAAATACCGCGCTTTTCGGCAATTGTCCGGGCAATCGGATTGGATATGATAATTGCAACCGTATTGTTGGCTGTTGCTATATCCATTATTCCGACGAGAAGACCGATGCCTAGCATTCCGCCTTTCCGGCCTTTAAATATTTTTTGAATAAAGTCTATGAGAGCATTGAATCCACCGTTTGATGCCATAAGTGCCGACAAAGCTGCGACGAATATAGCTACCATTGATGTTTCAAACATACCGTCTATTCCGGTTCCCATACCAAATATCATATCCGGAACGCTGGTTGTACCGGTGCATAACATAATCACGCTTCCGGATACAATGCCTATAAGCAGTACGATGAAAACATTGATACCCAACAATCCTGACAACAAAACCAGTATGTAAGGTATAATCAGAACCAAATCATAGTCCCCGGTAATCTGTTCACCTATTGATGTTTTCATGGAAATTATAAGGGTTATCACAGCAGTTGCTATGGCTGCGGGAAGCGCTATCTTAAAGTTTTCTTTGAATTTGTCGTTCATTTTACAACCTTGTCCGTTGCAGGCGGCAATAGTTGTATCCGAGATAAATGACAGATTATCACCAAACATTGCTCCACCTACAACCGCACCGGCGCACATGGCAATCGGAAATCCGGAACCTTGAGAAATGGCACATCCTATAGGCATTAGCAAAGTAATGGTTCCGACACTGGTTCCCATGGCAAGAGAAACAAATGCGGATACTGCAAACAATACAACAACGGCAAAGCGTGCGGGAATAAACGAAAGAACGAAAAATGCCACGCTTTGTGCGGAAGATCTTCCGATAACTCCGACAAAGATACCGGCCATCATGAAAATCAAAAGCATGGTAATGATATTCTTATCACCTATACCTTTTCCCATAATCTCAAGCTTTTCATCAAGTTTAACGGTTCTGTTCTGAAGACAAGCTACGAGCAAAGATATCAGAATAATGAGCACAATAGGAATATTATAAAATCCCATTTCTATTCCCATCACATATTCAAAGATAATACCGAGTCCCAAATACAATACGAGAAATACGAGCATTGGCAAGAGTCCGGCAGGGTTCTTTTTGTTTGTTTCCATGAATTGACCTTCTTTCTATAATAAATAGTAATGTGATAACTAATGCTGTTATAATATTAGCATATTTCGTAAGGTATGATAAATGAAAGGAAAAAGATGGCAGCAAAGATAAACAAAACAAATGTAATGAGAGTATTGGATCAAAAGAAAATTCCGTATGACCCCTTTTTTTATGAGCCGGACCAGACATTGACGGGTGTTCAGATTGCCGACATTTTGGGAGAGCGTGCCGACAGAGTGTTCAAGACATTGGTTACGATTGGAGCATCCAAGACCAACTATGTCTTTGTTGTCCCCGTCGAAAAGGAACTTAATCTGAAAAAGGCAGCGGCAGCAGTCGGCGAAAAAAATATTGAAATGATCAAAGCAAAGGAACTACTTCCATTAACAGGGTATATCCACGGAGGGTGTTCACCCATAGGAATGAAGAAGGTATTCAAAACAGTTGTGGACAGTTCCGCTTTGAATGATAAAGATATATTTTTCTCAGGCGGTAAAGTCGGTTGCCAGGTACACATGGCAGTAGAAGATACAAAGAAAGCCTTTGACCATACTTATGCGGATATAGTCTAAATCTGCAATTTGTTGCAGGCTCTTTATTGTCTACGTTTCGTAGATTGAGTTTATTGAGAATACTTCCTATACTGTATTTAAAGGGGTATTATTTTTAGAATAGTTATAGGAGTAAAAGTATGAACAACTATGTTACAGGAGAAACAATAAAGAAATTAAGAGAGCAGGAAGGAATGACTCAATCACAGCTGGCCGATAAATTGATGGTCAGCAACAAAACAATATCAAAATGGGAAAACGAAAAGGGACTCCCGGATATTTCACTTATTGTCCCACTTGCAAATGCACTGAAGGTTTCCGTTATAGAATTGCTGTCGGGTAATGATATTAGAAATGATAACATTTCGGCCAATTTCAAACGCGGAAAATGGTATATTTGTCCACTATGTGGAAATGTAATTCATGCTATGGGTGAGGCGGTTATCAGCTGCTGCGGTATTACGCTTCCTTATGTTGAAAATGAGGAACCTGATGAAAATCATGAAATTATAGTGGATCGTATAGACGGAGAGTATTATGTTTCCATGAATCATCCGATGACAAAGGACCATTACATCTGCTTGTTTGCGTATACAACGGATGATGGAATCCAGGTAGAAAAGTTGTACCCGGAGGGACCTGCTGAGGCACGGTTTGCCATTCGGGGACACGGTACCATTCATGCGTATTGCAATCATCATGGGAAATATGTGAAGGAGGTCTGATATGTGTACCGCTTTTGTTCGAAGAGGAAATGATGTGATTTCCGGTTTTAATATGGACATTAATCCGGAAGCACTTATGTATGAAGTTTATGCCGAGGATGATGGCTTTTATGTCGGGATGCAGGTCCCTGATACGAATCTTAAGGTCCGAATTCACGGTGTTAATCGAAATGGAAATTTCGCCAACCAGTTAAATAATATGGACTTCCATAAAGCACCGTACAGAGAAGGAGAAGATGCAGTTTCGCTTGACCGCCTGATTCACGCCTATCTTTCCGGTGTTCTTTCATTTGATGCACTTAAAGAAACGGCAGAGAAGAAAGAGATTACTCAGATGGCAACAGGAATTGTGGATATTCCTACAATAGCGTTTCACTCACTGATTACAGATAGTAACGGAAGGATTATGATGCTGGAACCTGGAAATGGTTTTAGCCTGATTACAGAGAAGTATGCTGCACTTTCGAATTTTTCCATGATGGAATTACCTAAGGACTTTACTGAAAGTAAGTATGGTTATTATGGAAAAGATCGTTACGATACAGCGATGGATTATTTGCGAAACAGTTCCGATGATTTTTCCGTGGAAGACGGGCTTCAAATCTTAGAAAGTGTGAAGCAGACCGGTCGATGGGCTACCAAGGTTTCTTTTGTTTATTCGAGAAATGAGAATGCAGTATATTTTTGTCAGGATGGGCAATTTGACCGGATAAAGAAACATAAGTTTAACATATAGACACTTTTGCAAAAAGGAGTAAAGAAAGTCTGCTTCACAAACCCGTTGACTTCTTCAAATCGTTATGATAAATAATAATCTGTCAAAAGAATAAACGCAGTTCATCTGAATATTTTTATTCGTTACTGAACATACTGCAGGACTCTATGTAAGGTGATAAGGGAATCTCGGTGAAAATCCGTCGCAACAGCCATTACCGTAACTGAGGCATGGCCTCTCAAGTCGGAATGCTTATCGGTCTGTGATCTGTAAAAGTCTCTTGGGCAAAGTGAAGAGAAAAGATACCCCCACTATATCTATGTGCGCTCTTCGCTGAAGGGCGCTTTTATTTTATCCTTTTGCAAATTGCAAACGAAAGGATATGAACTATGAAAAGTACAACAAAAAAATCAAAAACATTATTAATGCTATTGTTGGTGGCAACTCTTCCCGTGAGCCTGACGGCCTGCAACAAGAAAACTGAAACCGTACAGTCCGTCACAGAAACTGCACAGACCACCACAGAAACGGCCGGATTGTGGGGAAATGCAATTTATCTTACGGATACGGAATTGGGGCAAGGCTCCAAGAATTTGATTGTTGAAGTGGCAGCCGAAGACCGATTGGTTAAATTTACCATTCACACGGATGAGGCGACCGTTGGAGGTGCATTGTTTGAAAATAACCTGATAACCGGCGATGAAGGTGAATATGGCCTATATATTAAAACAGTAAATGGTATTTTGGCGGATTATGATGTCGATCAAAGCTACTGGGCATTCTATGTTGATGGCGAATATGCAATGGCAGGTGTTGATAGCACCCAAATTGCAGAAGAATCAGTATACAAGCTCGAATATACCAAATAAGTGGTGAAAAAGAACCATGAACCCCGGGATACCCCGGGGTTCATTTGACATGTGACCAAGTGGTCGCTATAATACAATGTGTACAGGTGGTCGATTCTATAAAGGGAGATTCAATGGAAAATTCAACGAAAACAAGAATACTTGAAGAAGCCTTGGTATGCTTTGCGGAAAATGGGTATAAGGGAACGAATCTGCGCGATCTTGCAGATAAACTGAACCTTTCCAAGTCGGCGCTTTACAGACATTTCGCAAGCAAAGAGGATATGTGGAATGCTGTCATTGAGATGATGATTGATTACTATGAGGAGAGCATGAATTCAGCAAAGAATGGGGTCGATATACCGAAAAACTGTGATGAACTCTATGCAATGACTATGAATATGCTTGAATTTACCCTGCATGATAGAAAGGTAATTCTAACAAGACGTCTTTTGCTGACAGAACAGTTTCGGGATAAGAGGGCCTGCGAACTCGCTACGATGTATTTCTTTACCCGAACGAAGGATACTTACTCAAAAATCTTTGAACAAATGATGAAGGATGGCATCC
>JAZUFE010000046.1:0-47575 GCA_045640525.1 Lachnospiraceae bacterium
GGTGCGAAGCACCCTTGACTGGGCAACCGCACATGATTAAATAGTCAACAAGCAGCAATGAATAAGTGTGCCGAGAGGCAATATTTAACACTAAAGATTTATTTGATTGAAAAAAGTGCCAACGTTTAGTTTACAGAGACGTACATTATATAGTGCTTGAAAATTGCCTCCATTATTATTATTATTATTAACTTATGCGAAATTCCTTCGTATGGTAAATATGTTAATGGAGGCAAGTGATGAAAAGAAAATTAAGTAAATTATTAGCAGTAATATTAGCTATGACGATGGTTATGGTATTAGGAATATCATCATATGCAGAATTTCCTGCAGGAACGCCGACGACTGTTCCAGCATATGCGATTGTGGAGAACGCCGTTATTTACTATCTTGTAATGAGCAATGATCTGTCTTATGATGGCGGGAAAGCATATGTTACGGGACGAAGATTTTGGGTTGATTCAGCAACTGGTTCTATCGGTGGTTATACCGATCAGCATGGGGCGGTAAATCCTAGAACTGACGCTGATTCATTTATCGATTCAATAAGTGTTGGATGGTACTACATGCTGTCCGGCGACTGGTATCGTAGGTGTCCGGTTCCTACTCCTCCCGATGATCCCATACCAAGTGGTTCGTCCCCTGCTCATACTCACAGCTTCACATGGCAGACCATCTACGAAGCAACACCCAATTCAGATGGTCTTGAAGGCGAAGTTTGTTCCTGCGGTGCAACAAGAAATACGTCGGTAATTTCGGCAATGGATTATGCAATTAACAAGTATGCCGATCAGATGATTAAGGCTGCCAAGCCCGGACAGAAGATTACATTGGAATTTGGAGAATTCAATTCATTCCCTCGTTATATGATGGAAAAGGTTGCTGCAAGAATGAACGATAACATCACATTTGTATTCAAATTCAAGCAGAACAAGAAGATGCAGACTGTAACCATCGAACCCGGAACAGCAATTGATTTGCAGTATGATTGGTACGGCCCGGATAAGATGAAGGGGTTGTACGGAGCAGAATAGAGTGTACTCTTGTTCGGTGATGAAATAATAGAGTTAAGAATAGTTGGAGCCTTGGTATTTGATACCAAGGCTCGTCTTTTTGTACGTAGGATGCTTGCCGTGCAAGTTCCGATGGCTGAACCGGATTCCTATTATTAAAACTTAAAGAGCGGAGAAACTGAATTCTCAAATGAACATCTTGGAAATTTCGATGGACTCAAATCAGAAAAACTCGCTGATTTGAGTCCAACCGCTAATCATCAATATGTAAATCCGAGGTGAAATGGACTTAGATTCTTTCAACTTATTTTGTCTTGTGATAAACTGTGCACAAACATATATTTATTTCAATTCGCCAAATCACAACGGAGGACAAACTTATGGGAATTGATGTATCAAAAATGCCAAAACTTGGGTTCGGTCTGATGAGACTGCCCGAAACAGACGGAGTTATCGACTTTGATCAAGTGTGTAAAATGGTAGACACCTACCTGGAATCCGGTATGAACTATTTCGATACCGCATATGTTTATCATGGTGGCAATTCCGAAAAGATGGTAAAGGAAGCAATCGTAAAACGGCACCCGAGAGAATCGTTCACCGTAGCATCAAAGCTTCCTGCCTGGTCGCTTACTACCAAAGATGACAGAGATAAAATTTTCAATGAACAGTTGGAAAGAACCGGGGCCGAATACTTCGACTACTATTTGCTGCACAGCCTTGAAGACGGTAATAACTATAATACATACGAAGAACTTGATTGCTTCAATTGGGGCATTCAGAAGAAAAAGGAAGGCAAAATCAAAAACTTCGGTTTTTCTTTCCACGGAACTCCGGAATTACTTGTTCAGGTGCTTGATAAACATCCTGAAATCGAATTCGTGCAGATTCAATTGAACTATGCAGACTGGGATAATAAACTTGTTCACTCCGGTAAGTTATATGACATTTTACTAAAGAGAAACATTCCGATGATAATTATGGAACCTGTAAAGGGTGGTACGCTGGCCTCTATGACTCCGGATTTGGAAGCAATGTTTAAGGAGGCCAGACCGAATGATTCGATTGCCTCATGGGCATTGAGATTTGTCGGAAGTCTTCCGGGAGTGGCAACAATTCTAAGCGGAATGTCCAATATGGATCAAATGAAAGATAATCTCAAAACTTTCACCAATTTCGAACCGTTAAGCGATTCAGAAAAGGATATTATCAACAAGGTTGTTCGAAAAATGTTTGATACGCCGCTCATCCCGTGTACAAGTTGTCGATACTGCTGTGACGGTTGTCCGGCAAAGATAAAGATACCGGATGTGTTTAATGCTGTGAACACTTTAAGGAAGTTTCCCGATGACATGCGCCCGATATTCTATTATAACGGTTTGACTGCCGAATCCGGAAAAGCAAGTTCATGCCTTAAGTGTGGTCAGTGTGAACGTGTTTGTCCTCAGCATTTGCCAATAATTGAATTGATGGAAGAAGCTGCCAAGAAGTTAGAAGGATAATTACTGTCTGCTGTCAAACTTTGCGAATCGCGGAACGTTCCGCAATGGCGAAGTTTCGTATGTATGTGTGAGACGAAAGGTATTCATTAATGAAAGTTATCGGAATTACAGGCGGTGTCGGAAGCGGTAAGTCTACCGTACTTAACAAAATTAAAGAATTGTATAATTGCGAGGTTCTTTATGCGGATGATGCAGCCAAGGAGCTGGAACTGCCGGGACATAAGTGTTATGAAGAACTTATATCTTTGCTGGGAGAGGATATACTTGATGCGGAAGGCTTGATTGATGCCAAGAAGATGGCAGCCAAAATATATGCGGACGGAACTTTGCTCGAGAAGGTCAATGCCATTATTCATCCTGCGGTAAAGATATATATTATGGAAGAAATCGACAGAGCACGAAATGAGCGAAGATGCGACTACTTTTTCTTGGAAGCGGCGCTTTTGATAGAATGCGGCTACCTGGATGTGGTTGATCAGATGTGGTATATCTTTGCACGCGAGGACGTAAGACGTGCAAGGCTGAAGGAGTCCAGAGGATATTCAGATGAGAAGATTGATTCAATCATGAAATCTCAATTGTCCGAGGAAGAATTTCGTAAGTCATGTCATGTTGTTATAGATAACAGTGGTGATATTGAATTGACCATGAGTCAAATATCAAAAGTTACAAAGAATCTATGATATTCTATAAGATTTTCACAAAACCCCGGAAAAATTTTTGTAAATCCTTACTGAAATTGTGAAATATGGATAACAAATTGCCGATTTGCTTGTTTTTCTTGTCCAAATAGTGTAAGATTACTTATGCGTGTCGAAAGACCACACATTAGGGAGAAGGAGAATTTAATATGAAAAGTTTTCTTAAGAACACCTGGAAACACAGAGCCCATGTGGTTATGGCGTTGCCTGCCTTTTTGGTTCTGTTTTTCATCATGTATGTTCCGATGACAGGTTTGATTATCGCATTCAAGGATTACAAACCTATGCTGGGAATCTTCGGAAGTGACTGGGCAGGTTTCGATAACTTCAAGTTTCTGATTGCGTCTAAAAATATCTTCAAGACAATGACAATCAACACATTAATGTATTATGTGATTTTTACTGCGGTAGGTACATTTTTGAATGTAACCCTTGCGATTGCTATCGATCAGTTCATCTTTAAAAGATGTGCCAAGGTTATGCAGACAATAATGATTATCCCCGTATTCATTTCTTATGCTGCGGTACAGTTCATTGTATATGGTTTCCTGGCCGGTGATAACGGATTGATTAATTCGATGCTCGGCACAAACACCAAATTCTATTCAAATGCGGCGTTGTGGCCGATTATTCTTACAATAGTTAAGATTTGGAAAGATACAGGTTATGGTTCGGTATTGTATATGTCAGTATTGGCAGGAATCGATACGGAATTGTATGAGGCTGCCGATATTGACGGCGCTAACAAGTGGCAGAAGATTATGCATATCACGTTGCCTTCGCTGGTTCCGATGATTACGGTTATGTTACTTCTTTCGGTTGGTTCGATTATGAAGTCTGATACGGGTCTGTTCTATCAGGTAACCCGAAACGGTGGAGGGTTGTATCCTACCACACAGGTTATTGATTCATATGTATTGAATCAGATTGTTAAGAGTTCCGATTTTGGTCGAGTTGGTGCGGCTTCATTCTTCCAATCGGTTGTCGGTTTGTTACTTATGTTGTTGGCTAACGGTCTTGTTCGTAAGATTGAGCCGGAAGATGCTTTGTTCTAGGAGGTGCTAAGATGAGTAAGAAAAATTTGGATTTAGCTCCTTCTAAGAAGGAAAAATGTGGAATCGGCCAGATAATTTTAGGTTTGGCATTGTTATTGTTTACATTGTTTGCTTTGGCTCCGGTATGGTTGACGTTTATTTCTGCTTTTGCTGATGAATTATCAATCAATCAGAACGGTTTCAGTTTTTGGCCCACAGCTTGGTCTATGGATGGTATTACTACCGTGTTGAAATACGGAAAGAAGTTGTGGCAGTCATACCTTGTTACAATTTTCGTGACGGTTGCGGGAACATTCCTTGGATTGCTGTTCATGAGTATGTATGCATATTCAATCAGCCGAAAAGATTTTAAACTTTCAAAGTTTTTATCAATTTTCGTTTTGATTCCTATGCTGTTCAACGGTGGTCAGTTATCAGGTTACTTGGTATTCTGCGGATGGTATGATTTGAAGAACTCTTTGCTTCTTCTTATTCTTCCTCTTTGTGTAAGCACAATGAACGTTATTATATTAAGAACATTTATAGCTAACAGTATTCCCGGAGAATTGATGGAGGCAGCCAAAATTGACGGTGCGGGTGAGTACAGAACCTTTTTCCAGATTACACTGCCGCTGCTTAAGCCTTCACTTGCGGCCGTTGGTTTCATGATGGCAACAAGCTATTGGAATGACTGGCAGAACGCAATGCTCTATATCGATGCGAAGTCTGAGAGCAAACATCCTTTGCAGTTGCTGCTTGTTAATATTCAGAAGAATATCGAATTCCTTCTTAATAACAACAACGTTCCGCCTTCAGCAAGAGCTGCAATGGGTAATGTAATTCCTCAGTACTCTGCAACAATGGCTACGGTTTTGGTGGTAATCGGACCTATCATGGTAGCTTATCCATTCTTCCAGAAGTACTTTGTCAAAGGTCTTACAGTCGGCTCTGTTAAAGGATAAATTAAAAAAGTATAAAATTTGTTCAAAATTTGTTCATAAATTTGACACATTAAGTTCAAAATGTTATAATGACCAAGATGTTCAGTGTTGGCACAGGGTCAACATTAGGATATACATTATTTAAGGGAGGATTTTTCAAAATGAAAAAGAAAGTACTTTCAGTTGTACTTGCTGCAGCAATGACTGTTTCAGTTCTTGCTGGATGTGGCGCTTCTACAGACGCAGCATCAGCTTCAGCAGAAGCTTCAGCATCAGTTTCAGAGGAAGCTTCAGCAGAAGCATCAGTTTCCGAAGAAGCATCTGTAGAAACAGAAGCACCTGCAGGTGAGCCTGTAGAAATTAACCTTACAAGAGCATCATTCAACGTAGTTCCTGACGCAGAGCAGGTTCAGAAGGTTCAGGATGCTATCAACGAGTACATCGCTGATAAGATTAACGTTCAGGTTAATATCTCAGATATCAACTCTGGTGAATACACAGACAAGGCTAACCTTGCATTACAGAATGGTGAAATCAACTTGTTATGGACAGCTTCATGGGAAGCTACAATCGGTACTAACGATTTAGTTCCTGCAGGAGCAGTTTATGACATTACAGATCTCCTTCCCGGCACACCTTTGTACGATTCAATGGATGCTGGTCAGTGGGAAGCTGCTAAGTATGATGGAAAAAGCTACTTCATTCCTGTATACAAAGATAACGTAGAAGGTTATGACTTCATGTTCCGTAAGGATTTAGTTGATGAGTTCGGATGGGATACAGCTTCAGTTAAGGCTTTGGCTGACCTTGAGCCCATGCTTGCTGATGCTAAGTCTAAGGGTCTTAAGTATCCTTTCCTTACACAGAAGACAGCTATGTTCTACAGATGGTACATCAATGATTTCGATTTCTTCACAGCTGATGCTACATCAAACTGGGTTTGTGTAGACAGAGCTACAAATTCTGTAGTTGATACAATTCTTACACCTCAGTACCTTGAGTTCTGTACTTTGATGGCTAACTGGGCTAAGGAAGGTTATGTATCAGAAGATGATGTTACTAAGACAACAACAGATACAACAACTCAGACTCAGGATTGGGCTATTTCATGGTGGACAGATGTTCCTGTAAATGACGAAGCTAACGCTCGTTACGGTCAGGACGTAGTTATGCAGCCTGCAACAGACAGATGGGCTCACTCTACATCAGCTCTTGGTTCTTGCTACTGTGTAACAGCTAACTCTACTCCTGAACAGGCTCAGGCTTGTATCGACTTCATGGGTCTTCTTTACACAGACTCTAAGTTGGCTGATCTTTACACATTCGGTATCGAAGGTGAAGACTTCACATACGATGCTAACGGCCAGGTTGAGCAGACTTCAGAGAAGTACAACCACTCAATGTGGGAATCAGCTTCAGCTACAATCGTTACTCCTGTAAGTAACGAGCCTGCTAACAAGGCAGACCTTTACAAGGTCTTCACCGGTGGTGCTAATACATCATGTGCAGCAGGATTCAGATTTGATAAGACTCCTGTAGAAGCTAGCTACGCAGCATGTCAGTCAGTATTCGATCAGTACGGATTCGTTCTTGAGAACGGTGGTGTTGCTCCTGAAGATGTACAGGCAACAATCGATGAGTATCAGGCAGCTCTTGACGAAGCTGGTTACCAGGAAGTTTTGGCTGAGTTCCAGGCACAGTATGACGCTTGGAAATAGGTTGAAACTTAATCGATAAGTTGAACTTATTAGGGCCTTGGATTTATTCCAAGGCCCTTTTTAAATTAATTCTACAATTGTGAAAAAACTTCTCCTATCGGTCCCTTAATGACCAAATCGGCAAATGAATCTCTTGAAGTCGGCGAAAGATTGATGAGTACGAGCTTATTTCCTTTGTAGTAGTCAATCAGTCCTGCAGCGGGATATACGACCAGACTTGTTCCACCGATAATCAAAACATCTGCATTGGCTATGCAGTTGATAGATTCTGTCAGGATATTGTTATCAAGTCCCTCTTCATACAACACTACATCCGGTTTAATCGGTCCGCCGCATTTGGGACACTTGGGAACATCTTTTGAATTCTTGATGAATTCAGCTTCATAAAACTCACCGCAGTTTTCACAATAGTTTCTAAGTACGCTGCCGTGCAATTCCAAAACCTTTTTCGAGCCGGCCTTTTGATGAAGACCGTCTATGTTTTGAGTTATTACAGCCTTCAGTTTACCTTGTGCTTCCCACTCGGCCAGTTTGTAGTGAGCAGGATTCGGATTGGCATCAAGGACAAGCATTTTATCTTTGTAAAAGCGGTAGAATTCTTCGGGTTTCCTTCTGTAGAAAGTGTGTGACAGAATTGTTTCGGGCGGATAATCATATTTTTGATTATACAGTCCGTCAACAGATCTGAAATCCGGAATACCACTCTCGGTAGAAACACCGGCACCGCCGAAAAAGACGATGTTGCTTGATTCATCAACCCATTTCTTCAGTTGTTCGATTTCATTCATTAAATACCCTCCATAACAATCCAATCAGCGTATATTTTTATACGTCGGTCCAATAATCCTGAATTAATAATACTATATTGTACGGTCAATTGCTAATACCGTGAAATTGTGCTATATTCTTTATGTGCATTTAATCGCACAAAGGAGTTTTGTTGTGCTTCGTTTCTATTTTGTTATCTCAATTTCAGTATTTACATGCCTGATTTTTTTTGTCCGATATTCCAAAATTGAAAGACATTCGGAAAGATATACAGACAGACAAAGATATGCGCTTGCCCGTATGGCGTGCCGTAATGTCCAAAAAAAGGGAAGAATTACCGACGAAATATTTGGATTGGAGAATCTTCCCATGGACGGCGGATATGTGATGTATTCAAATCATCAGGGAAGATATGATGCTTTGGGCATACTGTTGGCTCATGATGACCCCTGTACGTTTATTGTTGACAAGGGAAGGTCCGAAGTTTTTCTTCTTGACCAGATTACAACGCTGTTGCAGGCCAAGAGGTTGGACAAATCGGATATCAGAGGGCAGGTTAGGATAATCAGAGAAGTGGCCGATGAGGTTTCAAACGGTCGCAAATACCTTATTTTCCCGGAGGGCGGATATCCTGATAGCGTGACGGATAATACGATGCGGGAGTTTATGCCGGGAGCGTTCAAGGCGGCTACAATGTCTAAATCACCTATTGTTCCGATATGTTTATATGATTCATATAAAGTATTTATGAAAAACTCGCTAAAACGAGTTAAAACACAGATTCATTTTCTTGAGCCGATTACATATGATGAGTACAAAGATATGAATACGCGCCAAATAGCAGACCTTGTTAAGAGCCGTATTCAGAACAAACTTGATATGATAGAAACTTAAGCAATTTTCTAAACAAAATTGCCAATAGTAAACGATGTGGTATAATTATACCAAGCGCCGTTTTGCTACTTGGTATTTTTTGAAGCAAAATCACTTGCTTGCAAGGGTGATTTTGCGAGAAAGGGCAAACGTGTAAGTACGAAATTCACAGTTTATTTTTGAGCGGAGGAAGAGTGATGATAAAGAAATCGAGAGTTTTGTCTTTTACATTGAGTATGACTTTGCTTGCTTCGGTTGTAATCGGATGTGCGGGCGGCGACAGTGCAGGTTATAAGCATCTTACCAATAAGGCTACCGACGGAGACGGAGTTTATACCGATTTGGGTAATTATGTAATAGAATTGGCGGAATACCAAGATGCTGATTATGATGCCTGTCTGAAAGCTTTGGATGAAAAGTACGGACAGATGAAAGCTGCTATGAGTGAGGCCTGTACAGCATGCGCCAAGCATGACAGTGAAGGAAATGTATTAATAGGAAGAAATCTTGATAATCAGGTTTCTCAGTGCCCTGCATTTCTTATTCATTCGACGCAGGGTAAATATGAGACGGTTTCATTGCGATATATGAACTCCGAGCAGTATACATATGAAACATTTAAGACAGAAGGATATCTTGATAAAGATTTTCTTAATTCAATATCATTTTGCGTGACCGATTCAATGAATTCGGAGGGCTTGTACATACAGGCAAATGTCCGCGAACCGTATCCTGAACTTATCAATACCGGAACCAATCCCGGAAAGCAAAGATTGTGTGTACCGATGCTTGTAGCGATGGTATCAAGAAACTGTGCTACGGTCAAAGAGGCTTTGGATTATCTTCGAAACGATGTAGATATCTATTCAACACCATATATTAATGAAACGGTTCCTACACAATACGGATATTACATAGGTGATGCTACCGGAGAATTCGGTGTTATTGAAATAGCAGCCAATGAAGTGAATTATATTCCGTACGCAAGTGCTCAGGGAAATTACTATATAACACCCAAGTGGATTGCATTTGAGAGCAACGGTGCCGGATACGGCAGAGTTCAGGCGGCTACGGATGGACTTAGCGAAGTTACGGATATGAAATCCATGCTTGAACATATGGAAGCTCCCATGTGGAAGAATGAAGTTCTTTATATGGACAATGCATATCTTGATGAAAACGGTAAGTCACACTTCGTTGATGATGACGGCAATCCTACAGTAGATTTCAGATCTGATTTTTCTAATCAGATACCTCTTGATGAGAACGGAAACATTACTGATGAGAGAACACCTGAAACCATAGCCAGAAGTAATGCCCGTTGGATGATGGATGATAAGAATTTTGATATCGTCAAGGAACAGATTGGCAATATTGTCGGTGCAATGGGATGGAAAGAAAAACTTGAAAAATACTATGCCGGGGATGAAAAGGACTTAAGAGACGACGGTAATGTTTTCACCACAGGCGCTTCTTTCTCCGTGAATTGTAAAGAAAAGACAATGCTCATCAAATTCTGGGAAAATGATAACGATGTTTATGAGATTAAAATGAAATAAAAATATACTTGAAAACGGGAGTTAATCGTGTTATATTTAATTTCCGTGATGTTCAAAATTGAACATCCTGGAGCAATCCAGAGTATGAGTAGGGCATCTGCCCACATCCTTGCTCTTATTATTAAGGGCCTAAGACCAAAAGGAGGTAACAAGCATGAACAAATACGAATTATGTGTTGTTGTTAATGCGAAACTCGAAGACGAAGGAAGAGCTGCTACAGTTGACAAGTGTAAGAGCTACATCGAAAGATTCGGTGGTACAATTACAGGTGTTGACGAGTGGGGCAAGAAAGAGCTTGCTTATGAAATCAATCATGATAAAGTAGGCTACTATTACTTCATTCATTTCGATGCTGAAGCTACAGCTCCTGCAGAGATTGAAAACAGAGTTCGTATCATGGACAACGTAATCAGATTTTTATGCGTTAGACAAGACGAGGCATAAATCTCATATTTATGCCGGAAAGTAGAGGCAGATATGAATAAAGTTATTTTGATGGGTCGTTTGACCAGAGATCCTGAAGTTAGATATTCGCAGGGCGAAAATTCGTTGGCAATTGCCAGATATACATTAGCGGTTGATAGAAGATTTAACAGAAACAACAGTGGTGACGAAGCCACAGCTGATTTCATCAATTGCGTAGCTTTTGGACGTAACGGTGAGTTTGCGGAGAAATATCTTCGTAAAGGAACCAAGATTCTTGCTGAGGGTCGTATCCAGACAGGATCGTACACCAACAAGGAAGGCCAAAAGGTATATACAACGGAAGTAGTTGTTGAGAACCAGGAATTTGCCGAATCAAAGAATGGTTCATCTCCTGCAACAGAGAGTTATTCTTCAGGAAACGACAGTGCACCGGTAGCTTCCGGCGCAGGCGATGGCTTCATGAATATTCCTGACGGAATTGAAGAGGAATTGCCTTTTAACTAAACATTCGTTTAAGATAGGAGGAAACCTAAAATGGCATTTAATAAAGCTGATAAAGCCGATTCTCCAATGAGAAAAAGAGGCGGAATGCACAGAAGAAAAAAGGTTTGTGTATTTTGTGGAAAAGATAGCGTAATTGATTACAAGGATTCTGCTAAGTTAAGAAAGTTCATTTCAGAGAGAGGAAAAATTCTTCCCCGTCGTGTAACAGGAACCTGTGCTAAACATCAAAGAGCGCTTACCACAGCTATCAAGAGAGCTCGTCACGTAGCAATCTTGCCATATACATGTGATTAATTGATTGATTTTCAAGCCACCCGATTTCGGGTGGCTTTTTTTCGAAGCAAAATCACTTGCTTGCAAGGGTGATTTTGCGAGAAAGGGCAAACGTGTCAGCGTTTGCATGAAAAATGTAAGTATGAAATTCACAATTTGCTTGATATTGTGGTATACTTATACGAGGTATTGCCATTTGAGAAGGTAACGGAAGGAAAAGTATGGGTAATTCAAACAGATCTTTTAAACTAAAAGGTAAGTTGAAACATTTATTCCAGATTTCTTTGTATTTGGGAATTCTTTTAGTTGCAGTAAACGTATTGGTGTATTTAATTGATGCTTTTGCGGGAGTTATTCTGTCGGGTTATCTGTTGATATACTTTGCTATTGTTATTTTTGTACTTAATAACAATAAATCTGTGCTTGTCAAAGAATTGATAAGCTTCGGTACCCATTTTAGCCAGGTTCAGAAGGTAATGCTTAAAGAACTTGAGATTCCGTACGCCCTGCTTGATGATAAAGGCCACATATTGTGGATGAATGAGTGGTTCACAAGAATCACGGACAAGGCGGCGCAATTCGACAAATCGATTACGTCGGTATTCCCGTCCGTTACGAAGGATAAATTACCCCTTGAAGAGAATTACGTAGAGATGGAACTTGATTATGATGAAAGCAGTTATCAGGTTCGAATGCGTAAACTTTCAATTAAAGAGATGATTAAAAGCAGCGAGCTTATTGAAAGCCAGGATGAGGAGAACAACCTTATTGCATTTTATCTTTTTGATAATACAGCAGTTAAATTGGCTCTTCAGGAAATTGATGATCAATCGGTTGCGGTTGGAATGGTTTACCTTGACAATTACGATGAAGCGCTTGAAAGTGTTGAAGAAGTTCGTCGCTCACTGCTTGTTGCTTTGATAGACAGAAAGATTAATAAATATATTTGTGCAATGGACGGAATCTGTAAGAAGCTTGAGAAGGATAAATATATGATAGTTCTTCGAAAGAAAGCATTGAGCATGCTTACAGAGACCAAGTTCGATATTCTTGATGATGTTAAAACTGTCAACATCGGTAATGAAATGCCGGTAACGATAAGTATCGGTGTAGGTCTTGACGGTTTATCCTATGCACAGAATTATGAGTTCGCGCGAAATGCGATTGATTTGGCATTGGGAAGAGGCGGAGACCAGGCGGTTGTCAAAACTCCGGAGAATATCACGTATTACGGCGGAAAGAGCCAGCAGGTTGAAAAGAATACCAGAGTTAAGGCTCGTGTGAAAGCACAGGCCTTGCAGGAAATCATTTCTACCAAGGACAGAGTATTGGTCATGGGACACAGATTGCCCGATGTCGACAGCTTCGGGGCTGCAGTCGGTATTTACAGAATTGCCCGTGCCCTGGATAAGAGAGCACATATCGTTTTGGATGGCGTAAGCACAGCAATCAAGCCGATGGTGGATTTGTTTATGTCTAAAGACGATTATGATAATGATATGATAATCAGCAATTCCACTGCAGTTGAATTGGCAGACGCCAATACTGTATTGGTAGTTGTGGATGTTAATCGCCCCAGCATAACCGAATGCCCGGATTTGCTTAAACTGTGCAAGTCGATAGTGGTACTTGACCATCACAGACAGGGAACCGAATATATTGAAAATGCAACGCTTTCGTATATAGAAGCATATGCTTCTTCAGCATGTGAAATGGTTTCGGAGATACTTCAGTACATTGGCGAAGGCCTGCATGTTTCTTCGGAAGAGGCTGATTGTATGTATTCGGGTATTATGATAGATACCAATAACTTCATGACCAAGACAGGCGTACGTACTTTTGAAGCGGCAGCTTTCCTTAGACGTAACGGCGCAGATGTGACGCGAGTACGTAAAATGTTCAGAGAAGATGCCAATGAGTATAAGGCTAAAGCGGATGCTGTATCTCAGGCAGAAATATACAAGAATGCATTTGCCATATCGACATGTACAAGCGAGGATCTTAAGTCTCCTACGGTTGTCGGTGCACAGGCTGCCAATGAGTTACTGAATATTAAGGGCGTTAAGGCGAGCTTTATCTTTACCGATTATCAGAATCAGATATTCATTTCGGCCCGTTCGATTGATGAGATTAACGTACAGGTTATAATGGAAAAGATGGGCGGCGGAGGACACCTTAGTACCGCAGGGTGTCAGCTTGAGGGCGTGACGATAGCCGAAGCGATAGGCGAACTTAAAAAGACATTGGATACTATGATAGAAAACGAGGAAATTAAGCTATGAAAATAATATTACTTGAAGACGTTAAAACACTTGGAAAGAAAGGTCAGATTGTGGAAGTGGCCGACGGATATGCAAGAAATGCGATTCTTCCCAAGAAACTCGGACTTGAAGCTACGAGTAAGAATCTTAATGATTTGAAGCTTAAGAAGGCAAATGATGAGAAGGTTGCAAAAGAATTGCTTGAAAGTGCAACCGAATTTGCCAAAGGCATGGAAAATGATAAGGTTGTTGTATCAATTAAGGCAGGAGAAGGCGGTAAGACTTTCGGGTCGATTTCTTCCAAAGAAATTGCAGCGGCATATCAGGAACAGTGCAAGAAAGATATAGATAAAAAGAAAATAGTTTTGAAAGAGCCTATTAAAAACTTCGGTACGTTTGACGTTCCCGTTAAATTACATCCGCAGGTTACAGGAACATTGAAAGTACAAGTGGTTGAGAAGAAATAATGGCATTGGATGAAAACAGTTTAAAGAAGGTTTTGCCTCATAGCATTGAAGCCGAACAGTCTGTAATCGGATCGATGATTTTGGATAAGGATGCCATAACGGTTGCTTCGGAGCAACTTGTGGGTGACGATTTCTATTCAAAGCAGTACGGAATAGTATTTGATGCTATGGTGGAATTGTATAGTGCGGGTAAAGAGGTTGATCCTGTTACTCTTCAGGCTAAGCTCAAGGAGAAAGAAGTATCTCCGGAGGTTAGTTCTTTGGAGTACCTTAAAGACATTTTGGTTACTGTTCCCACAGCTGCGAATATCAAGCAATATACACAGATAGTTAAGGAACTGTCTACATCAAGAAAACTGATTAAGGCAACCGAAGAGATTTCGCTTGCCTGTTATCAAGGCAAAGATTCCATTGAATCAATAATGGATGAGGCTGAAAAGAATATTTTTAACATTACGCAGAATCGCAGCGCCGATGATTTCGTGTCTATCGGTAAAGTAGTAATGAATGCGATGGACAGAATAGAAACTGTCTATAAAGCCAAAGGCTCCGTTACCGGAATAGAAACCGGATTTTCGGATTTGGATTATATGACTGCCGGATTCCAAAGGTCGGATCTCATTATTATTGCTGCCCGTCCGTCAATGGGTAAGACAGCGTTTGTTCTTAATGTGGCTCAACATATGGCATTTAAGAGAAACATGAATGTGGCAATATTCTCTTTGGAAATGAGTAAAGAGAGTTTGGTTAATCGTATGTTTTCTTTGGAATCGCGGGTTGATGCTCAAAAAATACGTACAGGTAAACTTACGGACGGTGATTGGAAGGCACTTATAGAAAGTGCCGGTAACATCGGCAAATCGGGACTGATTATTGATGATACTCCCAGTATCAGTGTCCCGGAATTGAGGTCGAAATGCCGTAAATATAAGATAGAACACGGATTGGATATAATTATTATCGACTATCTTCAGTTGATGTCAGGTTCGGGTAAATCCGAGTCTCACCAGCAGGAAATTTCGGATATTTCCAGATCGCTGAAGGCCGTTGCAAGAGAACTTGATGTGCCGGTTGTTGCACTGTCACAGCTTTCACGTGCGGTAGAAGGAAGACCCGATAAGCACCCCATGCTTTCCGATTTGCGTGAATCGGGTGCCATTGAACAGGATGCGGATATGGTAATGTTTATATACAGAGACGATTACTATAATAAGGATTCCGAAAAGAAGGGTATCGCCGAGATTATGATAGCGAAGCAAAGAAACGGCCCAATCGGTTCCGTAGATTTGGTATGGATGCCCGAATATACGAAGTTTGCCAATATAGCGCGGGATTTCAAGAAATAATTGTTATAAGAAAAACAGCTTAGACCGTAACGGCCTAAGCTGTTTTATTATACTTTCGTATATATTAGTTCTCAGAGATAGCGCCAACAGGGCATCCACCTGCACATGAACCACAACTGATGCATGTAGCGGGATCGATCTCGAACTTTCCGTCTCCTTCAGAGATAGCACCAACAGGACAGTTACCTGCACAAGCGCCACATGAAATACAAGAATCGCCAATAACGTATGCCATGATATGTTCCTCCTTATAAAATATTTCCTCAAAACATCAATCATAATGCACATACTATAATAATATAATTCAAGAATTAGTACAAGCCTATTTTTACACACAAAATATAGGCATGTTCGGTGAATGTACGTAAAAAAGAACATGTATTGCACTTGTCTTGGTTAAATTCTTAACATATAATATTCTTACGCTAACTGTGAAGAATTATGGGTAGTCCCCATAGATTCTTTGCCAAATAAATATTAATTATTCTATAGGAGGGTTACTTAAATGAGACCAGAATGGAACAATTTCGTAGCCGGCAAGTGGGAGAACGAAGTTAACGTACGTGACTTCATTCAGAAGAACTATCACCAGTATGAAGGTGATGAGTCTTTCTTGGCTGCAGCTACACAGAACACAAAAGATCTTTGGAATCAGGTTTTGGATTTGATGAAGAAGGAACGTGAAGCAGGCGGTGTCCTTGATATGGATACTAAGGTTGTTTCAACAATCACTTCACACGGACCTGCATATTTGGATAAGTCAAAGGAGACTATCGTTGGTTTCCAGACAGATGCTCCTTTCAAGCGTTCTTTGATGCCTTATGGTGGTATCAGAATGGCCGAGAAGGCTTGCTCTGATAACGGATATGAAGTAGATCCTGAGATTTCAGAGTTCTTCTCAACACACAGAAAAACACATAATGCAGGATGTTTCGATGCATACAATCAGGAAATGAGAGCATGCCGTACATCACATATCATTACAGGTCTTCCTGATGCATACGGACGTGGACGTATCATCGGTGACTACAGAAGAGTTGCTCTTTACGGTATTGACTTCCTTATCGAAGACAAGCAGGCACAGAAGGATTCTACCGGACGTGTTATGACAGACGATGTAATCAGACTTCGTGAAGAACTTTCAGAGCAGATTACAGCATTAAAGATGATGAAGGAAATGGCAGCTTCTTACGGATGCGATATTTCTAAGCCCGCATCTAATACACAGGAAGCAGTTCAGGCTGTATACTTTGGTTACCTTTGCTCAGTTAAGGAGCAGAACGGTGCAGCAATGAGCCTTGGTCGTACATCTACATTCCTTGATTGCTATGCTGAAAGAGACTTGGCTTCAGGTAAGTTCACAGAAGAGCAGATTCAGGAATTCATTGATCATTTCATTATGAAGTTACGTTGCGTACGTTTCGCTCGTACTCCTGAGTACAACCAGATTTTCGCAGGTGATCCGTTGTGGATTACAGAGTCTTTGGCAGGTGCAGGTGTTGACGGACGTCACATGGTTACCAAGATGAGCTTCAGATATCTTCATACATTAACTAACTTGGGACCTTCACCCGAGCCTAACATGACAGTTCTTTGGTCTACAAAGCTTCCTGAGAACTTCAAGAGATACTGTGCTAAGACTTCTATTCAGACATCTTCAATCCAGTATGAGAACGATGATTTGATGAGAGTTACTCATGGTGATGATTACGGTATTGCATGTTGCGTATCTTCAATGGTTATCGGTAAGGAAATGCAGTTCTTCGGAGCAAGAGCTAACCTTGCTAAGTGCTTGTTGTACGCTATCAACGGTGGTGTTGATGAAGTTACCAAGAAACAGGTTGGTCCTAAGTATCGTCCTGTTGAAGGTGAATATCTTGATTATGATGATGTTAAGGCTAAATTCGAAGATATGATCGAATGGCAGGCTGATGTATATGTTAATACATTGAACATCATTCACTATATGCATGATAAGTATTGTTATGAAAGAGCAGAGATGGCACTTCATGATAAGGATGTTAAGAGATACTTTGCAACAGGTATCGCAGGCCTTTCAATTTGTGCTGACTCATTCTCTGCAATGAAGTATGCCAAGGTTAAGGTAGTTCGTGATGATGACGGCGTTGTAACAGACTTCGTAATCGAAGGTGACTTCCCTAAGTATGGTAATGATGATGACAGAGTTGACTCTATCGCAGTTGCAATCGTTTCAAGATTCATGACAGCTGTAAGACGTCATCATACATACAGAAACGGTATTCCTACAACATCTATCTTGACAATTACTTCTAACGTTACTTACGGTAAGGCTACAGGTAATACTCCTGACGGACGTCGTAAGGGACAGCCTTTCGCACCCGGTGCTAACCCGATGCACGGACGTGATACTCACGGTGCTGTTGCTTCATTGTCTTCAGTTGCTAAGTTACCTTTCAAGGATGCTCAGGATGGTATTTCAAATACCTTCACAATCATCCCCGGTGCTTTGGGTAAGGAAGATCAGATCTTCTCAGGTGATATCGAGATTGATTTGAATAAATAAATTATTACAGGAGGTAGTATTCCATGGATGATACTGAAAAGATGATTGATGAACTGGTTGCGATGCTTGATAATGGTGTTAAAAACGGTGTTGGTCATGTTAACGTTCAGAATGATCCTGCTGAAGAATCACTGATGACGGTTGATACCATGGGATGCACCGATTGTTCAAGAACACCTTTAGCTTGCAGCGTTCCAACGTTGCATCAAGGGTTAGATGATTATCGATAGAAGGAGGAAAACAAAATGGCAGAAGTAAGTACAGCTCAAGTTAATAACTTGGTTAATTTGTTAGATGGATATGTTACAAAGGGTGGTTTCCATTTGAATGTTAATGTTTTGAACAGAGACACTCTTTTGGATGCACAGGCTCATCCTGAAAAATACCCTCAGTTGACAATCCGTGTTTCAGGATATGCTGTTAACTTCATCAAGTTGACACCTGAACAGCAGGCAGATGTTATTTCTCGTACATTCCACGAGGCTATCTAATATCTGAGAGGACAATAAGAAAAGGGCGCTGGATTAATAATCCAACGCCCTTTATTTTATGGAAATTAATTGAATTTCGCATAAAGCGATGAGCTATTTAGCTTCAAGCTGATTGTTTAACTTCTCTGTTAATGCATCAACATCAATGCCGTGCAATGTTGCAGCTTCCCCTAATGACTCGAATGCGTGTGAAGGACAACCTACACAATGCATACCTGCCTCTACTAAAATGGTAGCCATATTAGGATCAAGGGAAAGGATTTCTCCCATAGTCATTTCTTTTGTTATTTTCATTCTTGGCTCCTCCTTTCTTCACGACGTTTTCTTATTCCGTCAAGAATGTATTTCTTTTTTTCTATAGCAACTTTAGGATCCATAGCAGGAACTCCTTTAAGCCTATATTCCATACCCAGCTTCTCGTACTTTACCTCGCCCATCGTGTGATAGGGAAGAACATCGAGTGCTTTCAGATTATCGAACTGCCCGATGAAATATCCGAGTTCGTACAGATACTTTTCATCATCCGTCCATCCCGGTACCATGACATGCCTAATCCACATCGGTACATTTCTTTCGTCAAGATATGCCGCAAAATCCAAAATACCTTGATTTGGTTGGCGGCATAATTCCATGTGTATCTTAGGGTCAATGTGTTTAATATCGAGCATTACCAAATCGGTAAGTTCCATCAACCGATCGAGTTTCTTGATCAATTCTTTGTTTTCTTTGGTGTATACAATACCGGAAGTGTCTATACATGTATGAACGTTGTGCTGTTTTAATAATGTAAACAAATCCGTTAAAAAATCTATTTGTAACAACGGCTCCCCGCCGGTTACGGTAAGACCGCCGCCGTTGGCGTAGAAAGGCTCCTTGTCCAGGTACTGTGCAACTATTTCCGAAGGATCGATTAATGTTCCCCCGGTTATTGCCTGCGTATCCGGATTGTGACAATATGCACATCTCATGGGGCAACCTTGCGTGAAAACGACGAATCTTGTTCCCGGACCGTCTACCGTTCCGAAGCTTTCCAAAGAATGTATTCTTCCTTTAGTCATAATAACCTCATAAAACGCTATCCCAAAGGATAGCGTTCATAATTATAATTGAGCCAATGTCTGTAAAGCGTTTTTGAAAATAATCGGAGTATGATGCTCTGCCAAATATGCATCCGAACCGCTCACGGATTTAAGACAATTTCCGTATTCGGCAAGAATGTTGCACACCCGATTGAAATCAGCCGGTGAATGATCGGATTTGGAAACGGCTAACAGGTATCCACCGTTTTGATCTTTGTATAAAGAGTTAGCACCTTTATAAAAATCCGAAATCACTTTGGCCAATTTGATAATTATGCCCAAATCATCGAATCCGTAGATTCTGACCATAGCCATTGTATCGGTAGCGTCAATGATTCGTCTCTTTATTTCCGATTTAAATGATGATTTGGCAGCAGCCTTGGCGTCTTCATCGGACATTTCCGAAAGATTTTCGTTTGAATCCGACGATTTGGCCTGTGGCTGTATACTCTGCAATTTCTTAAACAAATCGAGTACATCGTCAGCCCCTTCGGAAAGATTCTCTATTAAATCGGAAATCGAACTCTGATTCTGTGCCTGCACGGAAGGTGCAAACTTGGAAAATCTTGTGTCGAGTTCTTCTGGATCATCCACTTTGGTGATAATTAAAACAACACATTCATTTGAAACAGGTATTGCTTCTATCATAAGCGGTATGTTCTCAGCCTCGAAACCGAATTCAAAGGATGCCTGCTGCATCATATCTTTAAACAATGTCTTCGCTTTATCTGAACCGTAGGCTAATTCACTTATTTTAAGTTTTCTGTTGACGAGATCTTCTTTCGTTAATGTGCAACGAATCTGATTGTCATTAACCTTTTCAATACGCATAAAATACTCCTTTATTACTCTTATATTATACAAAGAAAGCCTTAATAGTCAACGTTTCTGCGTTTCTTTAATAGAAATTTTACATATTGCGAATGACTAAACGAGTCAATGCAAACGATGCGCATATGTTAATAATATACAAAAATAGTAAAATTGGTGTTGACATATTTGTATATATTTGCTATATTACATTTGCAAGGTACTTCAATTCCTAAAAAGAAAGGAGGCGAATGTATTTTGGAGATGTATTATACAGAAGTTATTATTTGCAATCTATAATCTTTAGATTGTGTCTTGCAAGCTTCGTGCTTGTCGCATTTTCCCCTAACTAACAACATAATTCATCGGGTAATGCAAAAACTGTAATGTAAGTATCTTGCTCAATATGTCATTTCAAAAAGGATGACTCATACTGCGGAGATTGGTCATGATGTTTTGAAAATACTCCTATCTACTGTATATATCGATTATTTGGAGGATATGTATAACGACATTGCTGAAAATCAATCATCTAGTTGCGATGGGCTTTTCAAACATCAATATATGGTATTTTGATAATGACGCATATTGAATTGTCTGCTATAATATAGGGCGATTGGAGGAAGGTTAATGAAAAAGAAGATAATACCCGTGATTGTAGCAATCGTCCTTATTATAGTAGTGGTTGCTGCCACATTCGGAAAACAATTAATAGAGAAGTTTTCGTACTCTGACGAAAAGTATGATATGACAGTGTACTTTGAAAATAAATCGGATCAAGATGTAGCCATAATTATGCAAGATTCGTTCATGCCCGACAGAGCTTACCTGATTGACGGCATGTATTATGTGGATTTGGACTTTGTGCACGCGTATTTTAATAATCAGTTCTATTATGATTCAGCCGAATCACTTTTGCTGTACGCGTTGCCGACGGAAATTGTTACCAATAAAGTAGGAACAAATGAATTGACCGACGGAAACGGTACAACAACGCTGGAATATATTCCTTCCAGAGTTGAAGGTGACAAATTGCTGGTTGCCCTTGACTATGCCAAGAAATTTTCCAACTTTTCATATGAGAAGTTTACCGAACCTAATCGTATTCAAATATATACGGAGTGGTCGGAACGTCAGGTCGCAACTATTAAAAAGGATACGCAGGTAAGACATAAAGGCGGCGTTAAGGAAGAAATTCTGAAAGAGCTTAAGGCCGGTGATAAAGTCACAATAATCGAACAGATGGAAGATTGGTCAAAGGTTAAAACCGATGATGCGATAATAGGTTTTGTTGAAAATAAGCGTTTAGGCTCTATTGTGCCCGAGGCTCCCATTCCTGTTCAGGATTATCAACAGCCCGAGTACACCAATCAATGCAGAGATTATAAAATTAATATGGGCTGGCATGCGGTTGCGGGAAAAGCAGGTAATTCGACGATTGAATCCGCAATTGCCAATACTCGCGGACTGAATGTTATTTCTCCTACATGGTTCTGCCTTAGGGATTCTTCCGGAAACTTTGAAAGCTATGCCGAACAAGAATACGTAAATTATGCACATTCAAAGGGACTTGAGGTATGGCCTACCTTTAATAATACAGAACAAGGAAGCGGTGTTGATTTAAAGAGTGTTTTTGCTTCAACGGCTAACAGACAGGCGCTTATAGAGAACCTGATGCGTGAGGTGCTTACATACGGAATTGACGGAATTAATGTTGATATCGAAATGCTGCCTGTAGAAGCGGGAAGGGATTTTAGCGAGTTTATAAGAGAGTTGTCGATTTCCTGCAGACTTAACGGAGTTGTTCTTTCGGTAGATAACTACGTTCCGATGGGCAACACGGATTATTATGACAGAAAAACTCAGGGTGAGGTTGCGGATTACGTTGTGATTATGGGATATGACGAACACTATGCAGGTTCGGAACAACCCGGGTCGGTTGCCAGCATCGGATATGTGACTAACGGAATTGAAAGAACGATGGAAGAGGTTCCGGCGAATAAAATAATTAACGGAATTCCGTTCTATACACGAATCTGGGATACGGCGGGAGTTGAAATGACATCGCAGGCAGTAGATATGGCGACTGCAAATAAATTTATTACGGACCATAATATTCAGATGTCATGGGATGATACGGTTTGCCAATATTATGGTGAATATACGGAGGGAACTACGCTTCGACAGATATGGTTGGAGGATGCGGATTCCATTAAGGCCAAACTGAGTGTGATGAATGCGCATGGTATTGGAGGCGTGGCTGAATGGAAACTTGGAATGGAAACTCCGGATATATGGGATGTAATTGCGGAATATTTGAATGGAAACTAGAATTGTCAAACTAAACCAAAATAATATAGACGGTGAAATCCTTGCAGAGGCCGGAAGGATTATTATGTCCGGAGGACTGGTTGCATTTCCTACGGAAACAGTATACGGACTTGGCGGAGATGCCTTTAATCCCGATTCTTCCAAAAAGATATATGCAGCCAAAGGGCGACCTTCGGATAACCCGCTGATAGTTCATATAGCCAAAATCGAGGATCTTGAGAAAGTTGCTGTCGATATTCCTCAAACGGCATATGCCTTGGCTGATAAATTTTGGCCGGGGCCGTTAACAATGATATTGAAGAAGGCTGCCAAAGTGCCGAAAGAAACAACAGGAGGCCTTGATACGGTCGCGGTGAGGATGCCTTCACACCCTGTGGCAGCAGCATTTATTGAAGCGGCAGGAGGATTTGTTGCTGCACCTTCGGCTAACAAAAGCGGTAGACCGTCACCGACCGAAGGAAAATATGTAGTCGAAGATTTGAATAATGAAATAGAAATGATAATCGACGGAGGATCGTCGAATATCGGCCTTGAATCGACAATTGTTGATTTGACCTGCGACACCGTAATGATACTTAGACCGGGTTATATTACGAAAGAAGACATTGCCGAAGTTACTCAAAAGGTAGAAATCGACAAGACTATTTTGGATGATTCTTCGGGTATCGCTCCCAAAGCACCCGGAATGAAATATCGGCATTATGCGCCTAAGGGAGATTTGACAATCGTACACGGCGAAAAGGAGAACGTTGTTGATTATATCAACGGCGAAATCAAGAAGCATTCTGCCGGTGGTGAAAAGACAGGCGTAATAGCAACTGATGAGACCAAGGATTTGTATAGGGCGGATGCCGTTAAAGATATAGGTTCCAGAGAGGATGATGAGAGTATTGCAAGAAATCTTTTCAGAATACTTCGGGAACTTGATGATGAAGAAGTCGAAGTAATATATACAGAAGGCTTCGGAACTGAAGGAATTGCTATGGCAACAATGAACAGATTACTTAAAGCTGCAGGACATAAGGAGGTTAATGTATGATAGCATTGGGTTCGGATCATGGTGGATATGATTTGAAGATTAAGGTAAAGGAATTTCTTGAAAGTAAGGGTTATGAATGCAAGGATTACGGTTGCTACGATAAGTCCTCTTGCGATTACCCGGATTTTGGAAGGGCAGCAGCTATGGCGGTTGCCAACGGAGAATGTGAAAAGGGTGTGGTAGTATGCACAACCGGAATAGGAATTTCCATGGTAGCTAATAAGGTAAAAGGTGTAAGATGCGCACTTTGCACGGATCCATTTATGGCTAAGATGACAAGACTTCATAATGATGCCAATGTGTTGGCGCTCGGAGGAAGCATTACGGGTGAATTGGAATCTCTTGATATTGTTGATACGTTTTTTGCTACCGAGTTTTCAAATGAAGAGAAGCATTGCAGAAGAATTGGTAAAATAGAAGGATGATAACGGATCGTTTCCAAAAGAATACGGTCATAAAGAGTGCAACTGCCGTGATACTGGCAGTTGCTGTTTCTATTGCCCTTTTACCGCAATCGGTTGCAAGAGCGGACAAGATTTCCGAATTGGAAGAAAAGATTAAGGCTGCGAAGGAATTAAAAGCGCAGACGCAAAGCGAGATTAACGAAAACAAGCAGGAGCTTGCCGACTTGAATTCGACCGCAACATCACTAAAAGGTGCATTGTCTCAGTTGAATGCGGAATTGAATCAGGTATGTGACAATCTTGAAGATATAGAGAACAGAATTGTTGCCAAAAACCAAGAAATCGATGATATGGAGAAAGACTTGGAAGAGGCACTTCAAATAGAAGCCGATCAATATAAGGCTATGAAAATCAGAATCAAGTATATGTATGAAAAGCAGGACCATGCCATCTTGGAGAGCCTTTTCGGTGCTGCAAGCTTTTCTGAATTTTTGAATCGAAATAATTACTTTGAATCCCTGGCTGCTTATGACAGGAAAATGTTGAATCAGTATCAACAGACAAGAGAAGTTGTTGAAGAAGCCAAGGCATTATTGGAAGAAGAGAAGAAAGATCTGGATGAGCTTAAGGCTCAGGCTGTTGATGAGCAGAATCGTGTATCGGGACTTGTCAGTCGAACAAGTAATTCAATTAACGGCTACGAAAGCGAGATCGCCCAAACAGAACAGGAGATGCAGGAACAAGAAGCTCAGCTTGCGGCTCAACAGGCCAGCATAAATGCGCTTCAACAGGAACTTGCCGAAGAAAGAAGATTATCGGAACTTGCTCACAGATCTGCCTGGAGAGATATTTCACAGGTTTCTTTTGCTGAAGGCGACAGGTATCTTTTGGCTAATTTGATATATTGCGAAGCCGGAAATCAGCCGTTTGAAGGACAGGTTGCCGTAGGCGCTGTTGTTATGAACAGAGTTATGAGTTCGGTATTCCCGGATACGGTTGTGGGAGTTATTTATCAAAACAGACAATTTTCTCCTGTCGGAAGTGGTCGTCTGGCTTTGGCATTGGCTCGTGATGATGCTACGGCTGCCTGCTATCAGGCTGCGGATGCAGCGATGTCCGGACAAACTACAGTCGGAAACTGCCTGTTCTTCAGAACACCTATAGAGGGTCTGACGGGTATACAGATAGGCGGACACATTTTTTATTAGATAATAATAATTTCTTATATACATTTCCCAATTAATACAGGGCATGCCATCGGGCTTGCTCGAAATCATTTCATCTGCCAAAGCAAAAACTTTGACAGGTCTGTTAAGTTTACCCCAAAAGAAAGGAAAGAAAATGGAAAATAGAAACGAGAAACATAATTTCAAACTTTCACATATTCTGTCATTACTGGCGATAGTTGTATTGGTGATATGCCTGGTAATAGTAGTATTTGCGAAAGTCGGCAAAGATAAGTCTGCTCAGATAGCACAGTCGATAGAGAACAAGGATACGGAAGGCTTGATGGAACAATTGGATGAAGTTCATTCGTATTTGGAAACATTGGAGAGCGCGGTTAACGAAAGCACGCTCACACTTGACACCTTGTGCAAAGACAGTGAAAACGATCCGGAAGTTATTACGATGGTTGACAGTCTCAAAGAAATTCAAGAGAAGCTGAATAATACCAAAAGCGAAGTAAGCACGTTGCGTGAAAAAGTACAATCGGACGGAGAATATGACATAAGTGTCATGACAGAGAATTTTCTGTCTGTTTTCGAACAGGTTGAAAATTTGAAAAAGGATATGGGCGATACTTTGAATTCGATAGCGGGGCTTCAGGGAGATAATCAAAAGGAACTGATAAGCGAAGTTAAGAGAATCGAAAGCTCGATTACCAAATCAAATTCAGATTCAAGTAACGGAATAATCAGTCAGTTGAAAGATACCAATAAGGAGTTGCTTGGAAGGATCGATACGATGGAAAAGAAGCTTTCCGACGATATAGAGAAAAACAGATTACAGACCGCGGCCGATCTGGAACAGGTTTTTCAGTATGTCGCTAGCGGTAAAACAGATTTGGCATCGGCGTTAGCGACTGTCGGATGCAATCCGTTTAAAGACGGAGAAGGCCCACAAATACTGTCCTTTAGTGAAATTTCATATTTAATAAGTCATTCACAGGATATAAACGGCACCTATATTGCAGGTGACAATGAAGAACACGGACTGAGCGGAGCCGTATCGGATGATTTACCCATAGGTGTGGCTGCCTGGGTTAAGGGGAACTACATTGTAGGTAGCGGAAAAGGTGTTGAAAATGCCTACAATAAAGGTTTCAATGAAGGATATCAGGGTGGATATAATGAAGGCCACGGGGATGGATATATTGAAGGCATTCAGGAAATCCATAACGCCAATATCGCATATGTTTATCATGTGCATACTACATCCGACCAAACGGTAAGACCGGCGGACTATCATTCGCCGGAAGCGGATGGTTGCTTTACTGTTCCTGTGTATAAGACGGTGGCATATACCGTATATAATCCGGGATGCAGTTGCTCGTGCGGTTCGGTTCACTGGGAAGGAAACGGATGGGGCCAAAACGGAATGTATGAGTGCACAGATCAATGGCTGGTATGCGATGAATGCGGACACAGAGATCATCGCGGCAGCAGCTGCGGTACGGGAAGAGGTAACAGAACGGAGTACCGCCAGGAAATAGACTATTATGCATGCGGTTGTAACAAGACGGATTATGCTACTGCTCAAGAAGGTGCCAGTGTTGAATCTGCGACCATATATTTTAACGGAATGCCGATAGATATTCCGCCCGTAGTTGAAAGCGTGGGTATGACACAGACAATCAGAGCCCAAGCTCCGCAAGAGACTACTGAAAATACGGAGAATCAAGCTCCGGAGGAGACTACAGAAAGCATGGAAAATCAAACTCCGGAAGAAACTGCTGAAAATACGGAGGATCAAGCTCCGGAGGGGAATGTCCAAAACACGGAGAATCAATCCTCAAAGGAGAGTGAAGGAAACACAGAAAATCAAACTCCGGAAGAGACTGCCCAAAACGCAGAGAATCAAACATCGGAAGAGAATCGGTAATAAAAGGGTCACCTCATTGCGAGGTGACCTAATTTATGTTTTCGATATACTGTTTGAGCTTGTCAAAATTCCCCGAATAGATAATATTAAGAAGCTTGCTAAGATTCAAAAGACTCGCTTTCAATGTATCAAGAGAAATCGATTTGGATTCCAAGGCTTCTACCAATTCATCCACATCCACAACCTTAACAAAACCGTCGGGATATACTATGACGTCGGCCAAAAGATCGGTAACAGTCATTGTATTGGTATCTTTATTATATTCGGAACTTATTATGTCACAGTACCAATACATTAATGAACCGTCTTCTTTGCAGAATTTACTTACCTTATAGCCTTCTTTAGTAAAGTAACAAGACACTCCGTGATGGAGATTCTTTTTGGGATGAAGGGCTTTCCATTTGGTAACAATGCGGTCTTCATCGCACGAAACAATAATGTCATCTTTTAAAAGGATGCATTCATCGGGAATAATACGTTTGCGATACAAAATTGGGTTGGTCATTTTATACCTCCGATTCATCACGCCATAAAAATATGATACCTTGAAAAGTCGAACAATTCAACGACTTTTCAGAATTAATTTTCTAGACAATATGGGCATAATTTACTATAATAAAGTGGTTATAGAATAATTAAAATATGGGAAAGGAGCCTCATGTGAAATTCAATAAAACCGTGTATCAGTCGTTTTCACTGATAGGACAGTTTGGGATTAATATGTTGGTTCCTGTTTTTTTATGTTCGTTTCTCGGAATTTATATTGATAAATGGCTTGAAACGGATTTTGCGGTGATAATTCTTTTCTTTATAGGCGCGATTGCCGGAGGATACAATGTGTATCGCATGTCTAAGCGCCATTTGAAGAAAACGGATGAGAATTCCGCATACATGCATGGAACCGGACATAACAGCCGAATCGCTTCTACGTTAGAGAATGAAGATAACAAAGATAAACAGAACAGTTTTTGAAATATGGATCGGAATACTTATTTTTTCGATACCGTGTCAAATAGTAGCGTTGTTTATTCCCAAACCGGGGATATGCAGCCTGTGCTTATGGATTGGAATAGTGGCGGCATTTTTGTACTCTTTTCACCTTTGGTGGTCGCTGAACAGGGCATTTGAACTTGATGAAGCATCCGCCGCAAAGAGCGCCAGAATTCAATTCCTGCTAAGATACTTGTTTTTGATAATCGTTCTGACTGTAAGCGGATTATTCTTTAAAGAATACGTTTTAGCTACATTCGTAGGAATTACCGGAACAAAAATAGGTGCATACTTGCAACCTCTTACCAAGAAAATCAGTACAAAGATATACGGCGTTGAAATACTTCCGCCGATTATCGAATATATTGATGATGAAAAGGAAAAAGCAACAAAAGAATCAATAGAAACTGTCGAGGGGCAGGAACAAGGAGGTGAGTAAATGGAGGGAATCTTATTATCAGAATCCGCTAAAGAAGTAGACTTTTTTATACATGAAGTATTTACGTATCAACTGTTTGGTCAAACACTCAGAATAACGACAACTCATGTATGTTTACTTATTGTTATGCTGATTTTGATAGGGTTCTTTATCGTAGCAGGCCACTGCATGAAGAAGGCCAAGGAAATACCCGAAGGTCTTCAGAACGTGTTGGAATTGCTGGTTGAATTCCTGGATGGAATGATAGGCGGTGTTATGGGAAAATTTGCACCGAAGTTTCGAAATTATATCGGAACGCTTTTCATCTTTATATTCTTCAGCAATATATCGGGACTGCTTGGATTAAGACCCCCCACAGCGGATTATGGTGTGACATTTGCGCTTGCGGTTATATCATTCACCCTAATCCATTTCAATCAATTCAGGTATCAAAAGGTCAAAGGTGTTGTACAGGGCTTGATGAGTCCGTGGCCGTTCTGGTTACCGATTAATCTGATTGGAGATTTTGCAGTACCAATTTCATTGTCGTTGCGTTTGTTTGCAAATATACTATCAGGAACAGCCATCATGGCCTTGATATATACTTTGCTCGGAAAACTGGCATTGGTTTGGCCGGCCGCATTACATGTCTATTTCGACCTGTTCTCGGGAGCAATACAAACATACGTATTCTGTATGCTGACAATGACCTATATTCAGGACGCATGCAATACAGAAGAAGCATAATCGTGAATTAAGTAGCTGGTAATAACTACTGAATTATAAGGAGGAAACAAAATGAATTTTGATGTGAACTTTATTAAAGGTTGTTCGGCAATCGGTGCAGGACTTGCCCTTATCGCAGGTATCGGACCCGGTGTAGGCCAGGGTATCGCAGCAGGACATGCAGCTGCAGCAGTAGGACGTAATCCGGGCGCAAAGTCAGAAATTACTTCTACCATGTTATTGGGCCAGGCCGTTGCCGAGACAACAGGTTTGTATGGTTTGTTGATCGGTATTATCCTTTTGTTCGTTCAGCCTCTTGCAAAATAAGTTTTGTTGCAATGACATATTCATTGAATTGTCAGCGGATATATTGAATAGAAAGGAGAGGCTGTCCAGATGGAATGGAGCAGAGTATTTGACTTAGATCTTCAATTGCTCGCAGATGCAGTGCTCATGATGATTGCAATCTTCATCCTTTTCCTGGCTGCTTCGTATTTTCTCTTTAATCCTGTAAGGGATATGCTTGAAAAGAGAAAAAACAAGATTAAGGATGAGTTGGAAGACGCAGCCAAGAATCAGGCTGATGCAATCGCACTCAAAGATGAATATTCTAACAAGCTGAAAGAGGTTGATAAGGAAACGGAGGAAATATTGGCCGATGCCAGAAAGAGAGCATTGGACAATGAGAACAGAATCGTTGCCGAAGCAAAGGAAGAAGCTAACAGAATCATCGAAAGAGCACGAAATGAAGCAGAGTTGGAGAAGCAAAAAGCATCTGATGATGTAAAGAGAGAAATGGTAGTCTTAGCATCATTAATGGCCGGAAAGGTTGTAAAAGCTTCTATTGACACTACGGTTCAGGACGCAATAGTTGATGAAACATTAAAGGAAATAGGTGAGAGCACATGGCTAAGCTAGTCTCAAATACATACGGAGAAGCTTTGTTTGAGCTGGCTGTGGAAGAAGGGAAGGAAGACGAATTCCTTAGTGAAGTCAGTTCGCTGAAAGACATTATTGATTCGAATCCCGAGTTTTCCAAGTTGATGAATCACCCCAAAATCCTTAAGGAAGAGAAGCTTCAGGTTTTGGATAACGTCTTTAAAGGACGTATATCTTCAGAACTTTTGGGATTTTTGAATTTGGTAATAACCAAAGACCGATACGACAGCATAGACGAGATACTTGATTATTTCGTGGATGAGGTCAAGAAGCTTAAAGGAATCGGTGTGGCATATGTAACTACTGCAATGGAACTTAACGATTCACACAAGCAATCTGTTGAAAGCAGACTGTTGGAAACCACCTCTTATAAAAAGATGGAAATGCATTATGAAGTGGATGAAAGTCTTATCGGAGGAATGGTTATCAGAATCGGAGACAGAGTAGTGGACAGCAGTGTTCAAACTAAGCTTAACAAACTGCAGCGAGAGCTGCTGGCGTTACAGGTATAAAAACAGAAAGGTGCGTAAGACTCATGAATTTGAAACCCGAAGAGATCAGCTCGGTAATTAAAGAGCAGATTAAACGTTACGCTTCAGAACTTGAAGTAAAAGACGTGGGTACCGTTATTCAGGTTGCAGACGGTATCGCACGTGTACATGGTCTGGAAAACGCAATGCAAGGAGAACTCCTTGAATTCCCCGGAGAGATTTACGGAATGATTCTGAATCTCGAAGAGGATAACGTTGGTGCCGTTCTTTTAGGTAACCATAAAAACATTAACGAAGGTGATACGGTTAAAACCACGGGACGAGTTGTTGAGGTTCCGGTAGGTGATGCAATGCTCGGTCGTGTCGTTAATGCTTTGGGTCAGCCTATTGATGGAAAGGGACCTATCCAGACAGACAAATACAGAAAGATTGAAAGAGTTGCATCCGGAGTTATCACACGTAAATCGGTTGATACTCCTTTGCAGACAGGTATTAAAGCTATCGACTCAATGGTTCCTATCGGAAGAGGACAAAGAGAGTTGATAATCGGTGACAGACAGACAGGTAAAACAGCTATCGCCATCGATACAATAATTAATCAGAAGGGTCAGGGAGTTAAATGTATATATGTTGCCATCGGACAGAAGGCATCTACGGTAGCTTCCATTGTTAAGACTCTTGAAGAATACGGAGCATTTGAGTATACAACGGTTGTTGTTGCCGCTGCTTCGGAATTGGCACCGTTGCAATATATTGCACCATACTCAGGATGCGCAATAGGTGAAGAATGGATGGAGAACGGAGAAGATGTTTTGGTTATATATGATGACCTAACCAAGCATGCTGCTGCATACCGTACACTCTCCTTGCTCCTTCGTCGTCCACCCGGACGTGAAGCATATCCCGGTGACGTATTCTACTTGCACTCAAGACTTCTCGAAAGAGCTGCAAGAATGTCAGATGAATACGGCGGAGGTTCCCTCACGGCACTTCCTATCATCGAGACACAGGCAGGTGATGTATCGGCATATATTCCTACCAATGTTATTTCCATTACAGATGGTCAGATATACCTTGAAACAGAAATGTTCAATTCAGGTTTCCGTCCCGCTGTTAACGCCGGTTTGTCGGTATCGCGAGTTGGTGGTGCCGCACAGATTAAGGCTATGAAGAAAATTGCGGCTCCTATCAGAGTAGAGTTGGCTCAGTACAGAGAGTTGGCAGCTTTCGCACAGTTCGGTTCGGAATTGGATGATGATACCAAAGAAAAGCTTGCACAGGGTGAAAGAATCAAAGAGGTTCTTAAACAGCCTCAATACAAGCCGATGCCTGTTCAATATCAGGTAATTATCATTTATGCCGTAACCAATAAATATCTTCTTAGTGTTCCCGTTGAAGATATAACCAGATTTGAAGACGAATTCTTCGAATTCCTTGATACCAAGTATCCTGAAGTTCCGAACAATATCGCATCAGAGAAGGTTATTTCAGAAAGCACCGAAGCAACACTTAAGAAGGCGTTAGATGAATTCGTAGCTAGTTTTAAGTAAGTGGCACAGGGTATATTTTTACCCCATAGAAAGGAAATTTGAATATGGCCTCAATGAGAGACATTAAGCGTCGCAAAAGCAGTATCCAAAGCACGCAGCAGATTACCAAAGCCATGAAACTTGTTTCTACGGTTAAGCTTCAAAGGGCAAAATCAAATGCCGAGAAGTCGAAAACATACTTCCACGCGATGTATGACACGATTCATTCGATATTGCTGAAAACACCGAATATCGAGCACAGATATTTGAAACCGGGTGAATCGGGACGCAAGGCTGTTGTTGTAATAACATCAAATCGTGGATTGGCCGGCGGTTACAATTCCAACGTGGTTAAATTAATCACAAAGGGTGAACTGGCAGGTGAAGACTTGGCGGTATATGCAATAGGCAAAAAGGGAAAAGATGCATTGGCACGTTCATATGATATAGTTGCCGATTATTCTGATTGTATCGAAGAACCGGTATATGCCGAAGCAATGAAAATTTCGCAAAGACTTCTGAGTGATTTTGAAGAAGGAAAGATTAGTGAAATATATCTTGCTTACACGGGATTTAAGAATACCGTATCGCACATCCCTACATTGCTTAAGTTGCTTCCGGTTGATGTGACCAAAGAGCCCGAAGAGGATGCAGGTGTTGAAAAAGTTGTCAGTGATAATGTGCTGATGAACTTTGAACCTCACGAAGAGGACGCACTTGATCTTTTGATTCCGAAGTATATTACCAGCTTAATATACGGCGGTATGATTGAAGCAGTAGCTGCGGAAAACGGAGCACGTATGCAGGCAATGGATTCAGCTACCAGCAACGCGGAAGAAATGATAGACGATTTGACACTGAAGTTTAACAGAGCCCGTCAGGGATCTATTACTCAGGAATTAACAGAAATTATCGCTGGTGCAAATGCTATCAGCTAAAGAAAGGAATAAGAAAATGGCAGATAACGAAAAGCGCGGAACCGGAAAAATCACTCAGATTATCGGTGCCGTACTAGATATCAAATTTACCGGTGGTAGCCTGCCCGAAATCAATGAAGCTATTAAGATTCCTCTTAAAGATAATGCTTCTTTGACCGTAGAGGTAGCGCAGCACTTAGGTGATGACACGGTTAGATGTATTGCCATGGGTTCGACGGACGGTTTGGTAAGAGGTATGGAAGCCATTGCTACAGGTGCTGCTATTACAGTCCCTGTCGGTGAAAATACACTTGGAAGAATCTTCAATGTACTTGGTGAACCTATTGATAATAAGCCGGCTCCGGAAGGAGTTGAATATGAGCCAATCCATAGAGCAGCCCCTGAATTTGTTGAGCAATCTACCAAACAGGAAATTCTTGAAACAGGTATCAAAGTAGTTGACCTTCTTTGTCCTTATCAAAAGGGTGGTAAGATTGGTCTGTTCGGTGGTGCCGGTGTTGGTAAGACAGTATTGATTCAGGAATTGATTCATAATATTGCAACCGAGCATGGTGGTTATTCCGTATTTACCGGTGTTGGTGAACGTACCAGAGAAGGTAATGACCTTTACTACGAAATGAAAGAATCCGGAGTTATCGATAAGACAACGATGGTATTCGGACAGATGAATGAACCACCCGGAGCAAGAATGAGAGTAGGTCTTACAGGACTTACAATGGCAGAATACTTCCGTGATAAGGGCGGAAAGGATGTATTGTTGTACATCGATAATATCTTCCGTTTCACTCAGGCAGGTTCGGAAGTTTCGGCATTGCTCGGACGTGTGCCTTCGGCCGTTGGTTATCAACCGACACTGCAGACCGAAATGGGTGCATTACAGGAAAGAATTACTTCTACCAAGAACGGTTCAATTACATCCGTTCAGGCTGTATATGTTCCTGCCGATGACTTGACAGACCCTGCTCCTGCTACAACATTTGCTCACTTGGATGCAACAACAGTTTTGTGCAGATCAATTGTTGTGCTTGGTATTTATCCTGCAGTTGATCCTTTGGATTCTACATCAAGAATTCTGGATCCTCGTATTGTAGGAGAAGAGCATTTCAATGTAGCCCGCGGCGTACAGGAAATTCTTCAAAAGTACAAAGAGTTGCAGGATATCATTGCCATTCTTGGTATGGATGAATTATCTGAGTCCGATAAGATTATCGTTAACAGAGCACGTAAGATTCAAAGATTCTTGTCTCAGCCGTTCTTTGTTGCCGGACAGTTTACAGGACTTGAAGGAAAATATGTACCTGTATCCGAAACCATCAGAGGTTTCAAGGAAATTCTTGAAGGTAAGCATGATGATATTCCCGAAAGTTATTTCCTTAATGCAGGAAGTATCGATGACGTACTTGCAAAGGTAAAGTAGGAGAGAAATAAGTGGCAGATAATTTGTTTAAACTCAAAATCATTACTCCTGACCGTATTTTCTATGAAGGTGAGGCTTCAATGGTAGAGTTCAATACAACAGAAGGTGAGATAGGCGTCCTTAAAGGACACATTCCGCTTACGGTTGTTATTTCTCCCGGAATACTTACCATTACTGAAGAGGATGGAGTAAAAGAAGCGGCTTTACATGCAGGCTTCGCAGAAATCCTGCAAGAGTCGGTAGTGATTATGGCCGAGATAATTGAGTGGCCTGAAGAAATTGATTTGGACAGAGCTAAGAGTGCGAAAGACAGAGCAGAAGAGAGGCTTCGTACCAAGACACCCGAAACAGATGTTGCCCGTGCCGAAACGGCCTTGATGAGAGCTTTAGCCAGAATCAATGTTATTAAGTAATTATTTTATTTTAGTCCGGCCTGCATGTTTGCAGGCTGGACGTTTTTAGGAAAAAATGAAACGTACGCTTATTAGGATTGCGATTGTCCTTTTGACATTCATCCTTTCGATTATTATTACGGAGAATGTTATCAATCAGGATTCTACCGATATGACTTCGGAAATGTCGGCAGCCAATCTCCCTGTTGTTTCAACTGAATATAACGGAATTAAAATTAATCCTATGTACGGTTACGTTAATGATATGAATACCGCTTTTATGAGAAACAGTATTACACCATTAATGGCCGGACGTAAGGTATGCCTTAAAATAGATGCTTACAGTTCAAATGTAACCGGAATATCGTATGAAGTAAGAACTGTTGACGGTAATCGTTTGATAGAGGATACGACGGTTAGTGATTACGAAGTCAGCGGAAGAAACATAACGGCCAATTTGACACTGAAAGATTTGATTAATGTTGATGTTGAGTATGAATTGATTGTTAAACTGACTCTTAACGGCGATAAGCAGGTTAAGTACTACACACGTGTTATCAGTCCGCAGGAATATTACGTATTCGACAAGCTTGAATATGTATCCGACTTTACGCAGAAAACCTTTGACAAGAATGAAGCGCAGGAACTGACCAAATATCTGGAATCAAACTATCTGGGTGATAACAGTACGTTTGGAAATGTAAATATTCACAGTAGCTTCAACCAAGTGACATGGGGTGAATTGAATCCTTCTATCGTGGATGCCCCGCAGATTACAATCAAGGAACTGTCATCGCAAACCGGCAGTTTTCTGGTGGACTACTATGTCAGCGTTAATGATGAGGATAGGACCAAATATTTCAAGATTCAGGAGTTTTATCGAATCAGATATTCCAAAGAAAGAATATATTTGCTTGATTTTGACAGAACGATGGATGAAGTTTTCGTGGATGAAAAAGATTCCTATGACGAAAATGCAATTAAACTCGGAATATGCAGTACAGAAGGTAATCTGGTCGAATCGGAAGACGGTAACAACATTTTGTTTGTTGCCAATAACAGATTGTATTCATACAATTCCGACGAAAACAGAATAGCATTCCTGTTCGGCTTCTACGATGTGTTTACGGAAGACCAACGTGCGGTAAACTCTCAGCACAAGATTAAAGTAATGAATGTAGATGAGACCGGCAACGTAACATTCCTTGTATACGGATATATGAATCGTGGTGCACACGAGGGAGAATCGGGTATCTGTGCATATTACTATAATGCAACGGTTAACACGATTGAGGAAATGGCATATATGCCGAGTGAACATTCACCGGATCTTCTTATTAAAGAAGTAGATGAACTTTCATATATGAATTCAAAAGGAATTCTGTATCTTTTGGTTGGAAGAAGATTGTATGGGGTTAATACACAAACCAGAAATGTTGATATTATTGCCGATCATTTGGCAGACGGTTCGTATGTGTTCTCGCCGAACAATCATATTGCAGCGTACCTGACAAGCGAGGATTTGTATAATGCGCAGGAACTGATAATGCTTAATCTTGAAACTTCGGCAATGAAGAAAATCAATTGTGCCTCAAATGAGACAATAGCACCCATCAGTTTCATGGGAGATGATCTTGTTTACGGTATGGCTTATAAAACCGACATTTCGCGAGACAGAACGGGAAATAAGATAATTCCCATGTATGCGGTCAGAATCGAGAATGAGACCAAGGGAACCCTCCTTGAGTACAGTCAGGATCGTTATTATGTGACGGGTGGTGAGGTTCATCAGAATCAGATAATTCTGCACAGAGTGCTGAAAGTGGACGAGGGCAGATTCGAGGAAGCTTTGGACGATCAAATAATGAATGCCGAAGATCCTACACTTACCAAGAACACATTTACAGGAGACGTTTCCGAAAAATATGAAAAGGTTATGAAGATAACCACGAAAAAACCGATAAATGCTTCCACCATGAAGCATCTGACACCTAAGATGGTGCTGTTTGAAGGATCAAGACAGATTGAGCTGGAGGAGGCTACCGAAAAATATATTATTTACGGTAAATACGGAGCGGATTCGTTCTATACCAATTCAAGTTCTGCGGTTGAGCGCGCGTACAACATTTCCGGAGTTGTTATGAACGACAGCGGAAGATATATTTGGAAGAAAGTATCGCGTAATGTGAAAAATCAGATTATGGCAATAAAAGAAAAGCCGGCCTCCGATTCGATTTCGCCTTTGGCAGTTTGTCTTAATACGATGCTTGAGTATGAAGGTGTTATTCGAAATTCACAGTATATGCTTAATCAGGGAGATTCGGTAATCGATATTCTGTCTTCTTTGCCGGAATATGATGTTTTGGATTTGACAGGATGCAGCATGGATATGATTCTTTACTATGTTAATCAGGATATTCCGGTGCTTTCGATGCTGGATGATCAAAATGCCGTGCTGGTAATCGGATTCAACGAAACTGAAGTGGTTCTTATGGATCCTTCGCTTAATGAAATATATAAAAAACCATTGGACGAAGTAATAGAATGGTTTGAAGATAACGGAAACTGTTTTATAACATATGTGCGAAATGTCAATGAATAAGGAGGGAGAGTATGTTTTTCGATGATAAGATTTTGATTGGAAAGACGGAAGGCGGTAAAGATATATATATTTATCCGAAAATGGCCAATCGTCACGGACTTATAGCGGGTGCTACCGGTACGGGTAAAACGGTTACCCTGAAAGTTATGGCCGAATCTTTCGCTGACGCGGGTGTTCCGGTATTTTTGGCAGATGCCAAAGGTGATTTGCAGGGAATGTGTATGCCCGGAAATCAGAGCGAGGATATGGATAAACGTATTGCATATTTTGGCTTGAATGAGAAGGGATTCAAATTCGGAAAATATACGGTCAATTTTTGGGATGTTTATGCTAAAAAAGGTATTCCCCTCAGAACTACGATATCCGAGATGGGTCCGTTGCTTCTGGCCAGAATAATGGGACTTAACGATACGCAGACGGATCTTCTTAATATAGTATTCAAGATTGCGGATGACAATGCGTTGCTTCTTATTGATACCAAAGATTTGAAGAGCATGCTTCAATACGTAATCGAAAATGCCAAGGAATTGAGTGCAAGCTACGGTAATCTTCCCTCGGCAAGTCTTAATGTTATAATTCGTTCGGTGATTGCTCTTGAAAGTGACGGGGCAGAGCAGCTTTTCGCAGAACCTGCATTGAATATCAAGGATTGGTTGACCGTTGATAACAGTGGGCGCGGATTGATTCAGATACTTGAATGCCAGGAGCTGATGCTCAATCCGAGAATGTATTCAATGTTCCTTCTTTGGATGATTTCGGAACTGTACGAAACTCTTCCGGAAGCAGGCGATTTGGATAAACCCAAGATGGTGTTTTTCTTTGACGAAGCACATATGCTGTTCGATTCGGCTCCCAAGGTTCTTTTGGAAAAGATAGAGCAGGTCGTTAAACTTATAAGATCCAAAGGCGTCGGTATATACTTTGTTACTCAGAATCCTGCTGATATACCGGGCGGAGTATTGAGCCAGCTTGGAAACAAGGTGCAACATGCACTTCGCGCGTATACACCTGCCGAACAGAAGGGTATGAAAGCGGCAGCAGAAGGCTTCAGAGTTAATCCTGAGTTTGATACATATACGGTCTTGGGAGAATTGGGTACAGGTGAAGCAATAATCTCGGTACTTGATGAAGAAGGTGTGCCTACGGTTGTAGAGCGTGCCAAGGTCCTTCCTCCGCAATCAAAGATGGGAGCTGTTGAAGAGAGTAAACTGACAGAAGTTACGGAACAGTCAATGCTTTACGGCAAATATAATTATTATATTGATAATGAATCTGCATATGAGAGATTGACGGCAATCAAAGAAGAGGCAGAGGTTATCAGAAACCAGGAAGAAATTGCGGCTGCTGAATCAAAGGAGCAGGCACTGGCTCAAAAAGAGGAACTCAAAGCGCAGGCCAAGGCTCAAAAGGAAGCGGAAAAAGCTAAGTCAGCTACAGGCAAGGCTGTTAAAAAAGCTGCGAAATCCGTTGCTTCCACAACAGCGGGGACAATAGGAAGAGAAGTCGGCAAGACTTTCGGTAAATCAGTCGGCGGAGCTTTCGGTAAGACGTTGGGTGGTAATGTCGGTGCATCCTTGATGCGTGGATTAATCGGAACATTCTTTAAATAAGAGGGCAAAAATATGAATTTTTTGGAAGAGAGAATAGTTAAAGACGGAGTTGTAAAAGAAGGCAATGTTTTAAAGGTAGACAGTTTCCTTAATCATCAGATGGATATTAAACTGTTTGACATGATGGGCGAGGAGTATGCCAAACGATTTGCGGGTAAACCAATCAATAAGATTCTGACAATCGAAGCTTCGGGTATAGGAATAGCAAGTGTTGTTGCACTTCATTTCGGCTGCCCTGTCGTGTTTGCGAAAAAGTCGCAGAGTATCAACCTGGATGGTGAAATGTATACTGCCGAGGTTGAATCTTTTACTCACAAAAGAGTCAATCACGTAATAGTATCAAAGAAGTATCTCGGACCTGAAGATCATGTGTTGATTATTGACGATTTTCTTGCTAACGGATGCGCTTTGCAGGGGCTGATTCAGATTGTTCAATCAGCGGGTGCGACTGTTGAAGGAATCGGAATAGCAATCGAAAAGGGATTTCAATCAGGCGGTCGCATAATCAGAAATCTCGGTTACCAGTTGGAGTCGTTGGCAATAGTTGATGCAATGGATGCCAAAACCGGTAAAATTACCTTCCGAGAATAATATGCTCAAAAAATTTTTAATAATATCTTGATTTTTATTAAAATTGGTTATTGTTAAAATCGTTGAATTTTAATAATATAGTACTTGTTTCAAAATAACTACATATTTTTAAAGAGGAGAACAAAATGAAAAAGTTAACGGCACTATTACTTTCAGTTGCTATGGTTGTTTCATTGTGTGCATGCTCATCAACAACAGATGCTGCAAGTACATCAGCAGAAGCATCAGCAACAGAAGCTTCAGTAGAAGCATCAGCAGAAGCATCAGTAGAAGCTACAGGCGAAGCTACTACAGTTAAGGCAGGTTTCATCTGCTTGCATGATGAGAACTCAACATATGACTTGAACTTCATCAATGCTGCCAAGGAAGCATGTGAAGCAATGGGTATTGAGTACTTGATTAAGACTAATATCCCCGAAGGTCAGGAATGCTATGATGCAGCATGTGAATTGGCAGACCAGGGTTGTAATTTCGTATTCGCAGATTCATTCGGTCATGAAGATTTCATGATTCAGGCTGCTAAGGAATTCCCTGAGGTACAGTTCGCACACGCTACAGGTACTAAGGCTCATACAGCAAACCTTGCTAACTATCATAACTCTTTCGCAGCTATTTACGAAGGACGTTACCTTGCAGGTATTGCAGCAGGTATGAAACTTAACGAAATGATTGATAATGGAACAATCACAGCAGATCAGGCTGTAATGGGTTATGTTGGTGCATACCCTTATGCAGAAGTTGTTTCAGGATATACTTCATTCTTCCTCGGAGCTCGTTCCGTTTGCCCTTCAGCTACAATGAAGGTTGTATATACAATGTCTTGGTATGATGAGACAGCAGAGAAGGAAAGCGCTAAGAAGCTTATCAACGACGGTTGTGTATTAATCAGCCAGCACGCTGATTCAATGGGTGCTCCTACAGCTTGTGAACAGGCAGGCGTTCCCAACGTTTCATATAACGGTTCAACAGCTGCTGTTGCTCCCAACACATATATCGTATCATCAAGAATTAACTGGGTACCTTACTTCACATATGCTATGGGTTGTGTAGCTGCAGGTACACCTATTGATACAGACTGGACAGGAACAATTGCAACAGAGTCAGTTCTTCTTACAGAGCTTGGACAGGCTGCTGCAGAAGGAACACAGGAAGCTATTGATGCTGCTAAAGAGCAGTTCGCTTCAGGTTCATTGCATGTATTTGATACAGCAACATTTACTGTAAATGGCGAGACAGTTACATCATACATGGCTAACGTAGATGATGATGAGAACTTCGAAGGTGACCACGAAGTAATCGTTGACGGTTATTTTGATGAGTCAGGTGCAGGCTTCAGATCTGCTCCTTACTTTGATCTTCGTATTGATGGAATTACTGATTCCGAAAACTAAGATTATGTTGTAAAATAGGGAAGGACGTATGTCCTTCCCATTTTTCTTTTTAAGTTATGGGAACTGTTTCATATTTATTGGATGATTTAGGAGAATGGTGTGAGCGAAAGAATTCCTGCAGTTGAATTTAAAAACATTACGAAAACTTTCGGCAGCGTAAATGCTAACTCGAATGTTTGCATGAAAGTTTTCAGAGGCGAGATTTTAGCATTGCTTGGTGAGAACGGATCAGGCAAGACGACACTTATGAATATGTTATCGGGAATATATTATCCTGATGACGGTTCTGTTTTTATTGATGGTACGGAGGCAAGTATAAGATCTCCGAAAGATGCTTTCGAATATAAGATCGGTATGGTTCATCAACATTTTAAATTGGTTGATGTACTTACGGCGACTGAAAATATAATACTCGGACTCGACGGTAAGTTAAATATCAAGGAAGCCGAGTCGAAGATTGTTGAAATATGCGAGAAATACGGATTTGATGTAGATCCGAAGAAGAAAATATATAACATGACTGTTTCGGAGAAGCAGACGGTTGAAATCGTTAAGGTTCTTTTCCGTGGAGCTGATATATTGATTTTGGATGAACCCACTGCGGTATTGACACCACAGGAAACGGAGAAGCTGTTTGCGGTTCTTCGCAAAATGAAAGAAGACAATAAGGCAATAATTATTATTACTCATAAGCTGCATGAGGTAGAATCCATTTCCGACAGAGTGGCAATATTAAGAAAGGGTGAATATATCGGAGATTTGATAACAGCCCAAAGTAATGCCCAGGAAATGACGGACATGATGGTAGGACGTGCGGTATCTTTGAATATCGAACATCCCGAGTCAATAGTTCCGCAGGTTCCGAGGCTTATAGTAGAGAATTTGTCGGTTGTTGATAAGGATGGAATAAGTAAAGTCAAGGATGTAAACTTTGATGTCAAGACCGGTGAGATTTTGGGAATAGCCGGTATCTCGGGATGCGGACAAAAGGAACTTTTGGAAGCTATAGCCGGATTACAGGAAGTTCAGACAGGTTCAATAAGATATGTAAATGATGACAAGACAGAGGATGAGATGATAGGTCTTGATCCTTATGAGATTTCCAAGAAAGGCGTTGCCTTGAGCTTCGTTCCGGAAGACAGATTGGGAATGGGTCTTGTAGGAAACATGAATATCAGTGAAAACATGATGCTCAGATCTTTCAGAAAAGGTGCGTCACCGTTTACAGACAGAAAAGCTCCATATAAGCTTGCCAAAACCGTGGTAAGCAAATTGGACATTTCAACTCCCAGTATTGAGACTCCGGTAAGAAAGCTTTCGGGAGGTAACGTTCAGAAAGTTTTGGTCGGAAGAGAAATTGCCAATTCACCGACAGTTTTGATGACAGCATATGTTGTCAGAGGACTTGATATCAATTCTTCATATGCAATATATGATTTGATTAATGCCCAAAAGGTTAAGGGAGCTGCCATTATCTTTGTCGGAGAAGATTTGGATGTTCTTCTTGAATTGTGTGACAGAATCCTTGTTATGTGTGACGGACAGGTGAGTGGAATTGTTGAGAATCCCACACCGGAAGATAAAAATAAAGTTGGATTATTAATGACAAAAGTAGGAGGGGGTAAATAATGAACCAGACGCATAAAGAACCTTTGGTTCGAATCACTAAAAGAACAGACATCCCCCGTTCCAAGGCATGGCTGATTCGTGGAATAGCAATTGTAATAGCACTTATTGTATGTGCGTTGATTACAACGCTGCTTACCAAAGCCAACCCGTTGGATGTATATGTTTCAATTGTTCAGGGAGCTTTCGGAACAACTAGAAAGACATGGATTACACTTCAGAATCTTTCAATTTTGTTACTCATTTCATTGGCATTGACTCCTGCATTCAGAATGAGATTTTGGAATATCGGAGGTGAAGGACAGATTCTTATCGGAGGACTCGCAGCAGCTGCATGTATGAAGTTCCTTCCGGGAATTCTTCCCAACGGTTTGATTATTTTGGCAATGCTCGTTACAGCAATAATTGCCGGCGGTATTTGGGGATTTGTTCCTGCATTTTTAAAAGCTAAATGGAATACCAACGAGACGTTGTCAACTTTGATGATGAACTATATAGCAACTCAGATTGTTGCAACATTCATTCTCCTGTGGTCAGGTACGCAAAGCTCCGGTAAGATAGGCATTATCAATCCGGATGATTCAATCGGATGGCTTCCCAAGATAGGCGGCATTTCGCAGTTGCTTCCGGTAATTGTGGCAGTTGTTATTACGATAGCATCATTTATTTACTATAACTATACCAAGCACGGATATGAAATTTCCGTAGTGGGTGAATCTGACAGAACGGCTAAATATGTAGGAATGAAGGTCAATAAGGTAATTATCAGAACGATGATACTTTCCGGTGCTTTGTGCGGATTGGTAGGTTTCTTGCTGGTAGGAGGAGTCAATCATACGATAACGACTACGATTGCAGGAGGTCAGGGTTTTACCGCAGTTATGGTTTCTTGGCTGGCCAAGTTTAATCCTTTCGCAATGATTTTCTCAAGTTTCCTGATAATTTTCATGGGACAGGGAGCCGGCGAGATTGCTACCGCATTGGGCTTGGACAGATCAATTTCGGATATTATGACAGGACTGATATTGTTCTTTGTAATCGGTTGTGAGTTTTTCATTGCTTATAAAGTAAATTTCAGAAATAAGAAGAATAAGGAGGAAAGAGCATAATGATAGATTTGGTTTCTTTTATCCCCAGTGCCGTTCAACAAGGAATTCCTCTTTTATTCGGAAGTACCGGTGAGATTCTTACAGAAAAATCCGGTAATTTGAATCTGGGTATTCCCGGTGTTATGTATGTAGGTGCTATCAGCGGAGTTATAGGTTCGTTCCTGTATGAGCAGTCGATTCCCAGAAACGAGGCATTGAACCCGTTCCTTGCCATTGCCATTCCGCTGTTGTGTTCACTGATAGGATCGTTGCTGATGGGACTTTTGTTCTGCTTCTTAACTGTTACATTAAGAGCCAATCAGAATGTTACAGGCTTGGCCATGACAACTTTCGGTATAGGTTTTGGTAACTTCTTCGGTTCGTCACTTACCAAGCTTTCGAACAGTGATATAGCCGCTATTGATATAACAAGGACAAGTGGTTACTTTAGCGCCAAATTGCCTTTTGCAACCAATTTGGGATGGTTCGGACGTATATTTTTGAACTATGGTTTCTTGGCATATCTTGGAATAATTGTTGCGATTGTTTTGGCAGTTATAATCAAAAAGACAAGGTTGGGACTTCATTTGCGTGCGGTAGGTGAAAATCCTCAGACTGCAGATGCTGCCGGAATCAATGTTACGCGCTACAAATACGTAGCAACCTGTGTAGGTTGTATGATAGCCGGACTTGGCGGATTATACTATGTTATGGACTATATGTGCGGTGTTTGGTCTAACGACGCATTCGGCGACAGAGGTTGGCTTGCTATCGCACTTGTTATCTTTACGATTTGGAAAACCGATATCGGAGTTTTGGCTTCAATACTTTTCGGTGGCTTGTATATTCTTCATACACAGTTGCCTACGGGAACCAATCATATGGAATTCGTTGAATTGTATAAAATGATACCTTATGTTGTTACGCTGATAGTTCTTGTTATTACCAGCATGCGGAATAAGCGTGAGAATCAACCGCCCGAATCTTTGGGATTGCCTTATTTCAGAGAAGAACGATAGTTAGAGGAATTGTTGTATGGCAATAGCTGTTTCAAAAAACAGAATGATCGGTGAAAATCAGCCGGTGTATATCATCGCCGAAATGTCTGCCAATCATGCAGGCAGCATTGACCGTGCGAAGGAGATAATTCATGCGGCCAAGAAGGCCGGTGCTGACTGTATTAAGATACAAACATATACACCTGATACAATTACCATTGATTGTGATAATGAATATTTTTGTATAGATGATGGAACCTGGAAGGGTGAGAATCTCTACAGCCTTTACGGCAAAGCCTTTACACCGTGGGAATGGCAGGCAGAGTTGAAGGCGGAGGCCGATAAAGTCGGGATTGACTTTTTATCTACTCCGTTTGATAATACTTCTGTTGATTTTCTTGAAGATATAGGATTGTCTTTTTATAAGATAGCATCGTTTGAACTGGTGGATATTCCGCTAATCAAGTATGTTGCTTCCAAAAACAAACCCGTGATAATGTCGTGCGGTATGGCTACTTTGGAGGAAATCAAAGAAGCTGTGGATGCGGTCTATTCAACGGGGAACAGGCAACTTGTTCTTTTGAAATGCTCAAGTGCATATCCGGCAGATCCTAAAGATATGCATCTTTCAACCATAACCCAAATGCGGGAAATTTTTGGCATACCTATTGGGTTGTCGGATCATTCGATGGGTTCTTTCAGTGCAGTGACGGCAGTTGCTTTGGGCGCCAAGGTTATAGAAAAGCATTTTTGCCTGGGAAGAGAAATCGAAAACCCGGATGCTTCATTTTCGATGACACCGGATGAGTTCGCTCAAATGGTTTTGGATGTGCGAACGACGGAAGAGGCTATGGGACAACCGTTCTTCGGCGTCAGCCAAATCGAAGAGAGCAATTATAAATTCAGAAGATCTATCTTTGTCGTTAAAGATATTAAAAAAGGTGAGAAATTCACCGTTGATAATATAAGAGTAATTCGTCCGGGATTTGGAATGAAACCCAAGTACTTCGAAGATGTGTTGGGACAGGTTGCGAATTGCGATATTATGAGGGGCACACCGCTTAAGGAAGATATGGTAACAGTTTCGTTATGACAGGCATAGCGAAGAGCAAATAACAGGAGGAAAAAATTTATGGCAGATTTACGTCCGGAATCACTGAAAAGAATTACGACATCTGAGGCAGCTCAGGCATTTATCGCAGATCAGATTAAAGAGATTAAAGCTCAGGTTGGCGATAAAAAGGTTTTGCTTGCATTGTCGGGTGGTGTTGATTCCTCAGTAGTTGCAGCATTATTAATTAAGGCAATCGGTAAGAATTTGGTATGTGTTCACGTTAATCACGGTTTGCTCAGAAAAGGTGAACCCGAGCAGGTTATTGAGGTTTTCCGTAATCAGATGGATGCCAACTTAATCTATGTTGATGCAGTAGACAGATTTTTGGATAAGCTTGCCGATGTTTCAGATCCCGAAAAGAAGAGAAAAATTATCGGCTCTGAATTTATAGAGGTATTTGCTGAAGAAGCTAAGAAACAAGAAGGCATAGAATTCCTTGCACAAGGAACAATCTATCCCGATATTTTGGAATCTGACGGTGTCAAGTCTCACCATAATGTAGGTGGACTTCCCGAGGGATTACAGTTTGAATTGGTTGAACCCGTTAAGTATTTGTATAAGGATGAAGTTCGTCTTGTGGGTAAGGAGCTCGGATTACCGGATAACATGGTATATCGTCAGCCGTTCCCCGGCCCCGGACTTGGAGTTCGTTGCGTAGGAGCAATCACAAGAGACAGACTTGAGGCAGTTCGTGAATCTGATGCTATTCTTCGTGAAGAGTTTGCAAATGCAGGATTCGAAGGTAAGGTATGGCAGTACTTCACGGTAGTACCTCCTTTCACATCAACAGGTATTAAAGACGGTAAGCGTACCGACGATTGGATGGTAATTATTCGTGCCGTTAATTCAGTTGATGCAACAGCAGCAACAGTAGAGGAAGTTCCTTATGAAGTTCTTTTCAAGATTCGCGACAGAATTTTCAAAGAAGTTAAGGGTGTTAACAGAGTTCTCTACGATTTGAGTACCAAAGAACCCGCAACCATAGAGTACGAGTAGCACAAGCCACGCAATAGACACAAAAGATGCACAGACCAACCTTGCTTGGGGAGGTGCATTTTTTGCGTCTATTATGCGGCGCCGCACGGCGACGGTTATCGAGCGCGAAGCGGGCGATAACAGAGTGGCTTGTGTATTGGGAGCGCCGCACGGCGACGGTTATCGAGCGCGAAGCGTTCACAATTTCAATTGTATGAATTGTCCTTATGAAAAATACGGAGGAAATCTTGATTCCGCTGTTCTTCTACGTATTTTTAAAGTGGGAGAAATTTTGAATACGTAGCGATTGCGAAATAGACAATTTCCTCCGTATTCTTGAAATGCGACGAATTTTGAATACGGAGAAATATGCAAAATGTTCATTTCCTACGCAAATAATTTACAGGCTATATATATTCTTTTATAGCTGCAAGCGTTTGCTGACAATCAAATAGTTGTTTTTCTAGTAATGAAATTTTAAGAAGTAGTTCTTGATTAGTTGTATCATCTTTTTTTGCTTCCAAGTTATCATTGGTATATTGAATAATTGCT
>JAZUFE010000047.1:0-13290 GCA_045640525.1 Lachnospiraceae bacterium
CAAAAACAGCCACCGTCTTTCGACAGTGGCTGTTTACAATCAAATTAACCTTACCTCTGCCTCTTGCACATATGCAGCATCCTGCTATCAGGTTACATTTTTGCTCATCATATGTATTATCGGCTGAATCCGGTATTTTATTAAGCTAATTCTTTTATTACACATGCAATATATGTTTCTCGATAAACTCGACTCTGTCGAATATTCTCGGTTTGAAGGTCCCGGTTATTCCTACTGCAACGCCTTCGTCCTTATTCACATATATCACATTTCCGCCATCACCAATGGCCGCAATTACGTCACGATCGTCAAATGGTCTGTACCAAAGATATCCATAGCTCATATATCCAAATCTCTCGCCAAGTTTTTGATGAGCTGCTGTCATCTCGATAAGCCACTTGCTTGAAACGACTCTTTTTCCCATATACTGTCCATCATTCAATATCATATCACCGATTTGGGCAAGATCCCGCGCTGACATGCATAGTCCCCAGCCTGCGGTAACTGTATTACACGGGTCTGAATACCACTCATTCTTTCTTGGTTTCTTGCTCATCAGATAATCAAATTGGTCTTCCTTGGAACTGTCTCCATGAATACAATGCGTTGGAATGTTCAAAGGTGAAAACAATACCTCATTTGCCCAATCAATACACTTTTTCCCGGTTGCATTCTCCAAAACACCTGCGAGAATTTGAATTCCCAGCGTACTGTACTTGAACTCTCCGGTTACTCCGCTACGTCCTCCAAGCAGATCAAGTGCTGCCTTTGTCCAGTCCCGGGAAGTACATACCTTGGTCCATGGCTCCGAACGATACTTATATGGTGCAGTCATCGTAAGAAGATGGCGTAGCGTGACATCATATATTGTCTTTTCGCCTCTTTTGACATTGTAGTTTGGGAAGAACTCCGGAATTTTCGCATCGACATTCGATATAAATCCCTTATCAATCGCTATGCCGGTCAGTAACGCCATAACTCCCTTGGTAACAGATGCAATATGAACCGCATCCGATTCTGAGTATCCGGGTTTGCAAAATACAGCCTCTTCACTTCCGTCTCTAATGACATGAATTTGGCATATGTTGCTCTCGTTTCCTTTGCTCGTACTAATTAATTCACTGATTTTTTCTTTATTCACGTTTTTACCTCTTTAGATGGATTTGGACGTCCATATAAGGATGGTAAATTGATTAAAAATTGATTTCAAGTACTTTTTTTACCTGTCTTTTGAAGTGCATGGCAATAATTACAAGCTCGTAATAAACGGTGTCAGCAATATGATTATCATGAATACCGGGCATACTGCCAGGACCATAGCTCTGAACAGTTTTTTTGTTTTCATTTTATGGCCACCGGATTCAACTTCCTCCTCAACAAACACAGTTTTCGCAAAATACCCGATAAGTATGCAAGTCAGCAAAGATACAATCGGCATTATTATGTTATTTGAAATAAAGTCATAGAAATCCAGAAATTGATATCCAAAAATAGTAACACCTGACCAATTGCTGTAGCCAAGTACCGATGTCATACCCAAAACCACAAGAACAATGAAGCATACTATCGTAGCTTTGATACGCTTCATGTTAAATTTCTCCATAATAATCGAAACCATCGTTTCGAACAGCGAAATAGAAGAAGTCAAAGCAGCAAGTGCCACCAATATAAAGAATGCGCTTCCGACAATCTGTCCGCCCACCATCGAATTAAATACTTTCGGCAAGGTTACAAACATAAGGCTCGGACCTGCATTAAGTGCACTTGCATCACCACCGGAGAATGCAAATACGCTCGGCACGATTATAAGTCCGGCCAGAATGGCAACAAGTGTATCAAAGAAGCTAATCTGTCTTACAGAGCTTTCAACCGAATCTTCTTTTCGCATATAGGAACCGTATGTAACCATAATTCCCATTGCCAAAGACATCGAATAGAACATCTGCCCCATCGCCGCAACTACAGTCTTTAATAAAAATCCGAGTGAGAAATCGTCAAATGAAGGCAAGAAATAGTACTTAACTCCGGCAGAAGCGCCCGGAATCGTCATCGTATAAACCGCAATACCTATAGTAATGATTATTAGCACCGGCATAAGAATTTTGCTCACGGTTTCGATACCCTTCTTAACTCCAAGCAATACAACCATGGCAGTAATCACCGCGAACACTGCGAAGAATACCGTCGGGGAGGCTGTCTGTCCGATGAACGATGAAAAATAGCCATCTTCAACCGCGCCCTTATTTCCGTCACCTGTTATGAATACAACAAGATACTTAAGTACCCATCCTCCTATTACGCAGTAATACGGCGTAATTATGAAAGGAACCAAAGATGCAATCGGACCCAAAAATGCGAATCGCTTGTCGGTTGCCTTGTATGCTCCGATTACCGACTTACCGGTTCTTCTTCCGAGTGAAATTTCAACCGTCATCAGCGCATAGCCAAACGTCAGCGCCAAAATAATATAAACAATTAAAAACAGGCCGCCTCCGTATTTTGCTGCCAAATATGGGAATCTCCATATATTTCCCAATCCGACCGCAGAACCGGCTGCCGCCATAATGAATCCTAAAACACTTCCAAAATTTTCCTTTTTTTCCATTGCTTTCCCCAATATTGATTCCGGGATTCTTTCCATCCCTGTATTTTTATAATTTAATAATTATAGCATATATACCACCCCAATTGCACAATCTCAAAAACATATATACCTCTTTGGGACTTTTTCTCTAATATTCGGCGTATTTACGTCCAACGAAGCTGATTTGTAAAATGTATAACATCAATCATAAAAATAATGTTACAATAATTACGAAATGTGGAGCTTTAGCCGAATATCAGATTTGCTTTAAGAAAACAAAGAAATATGTCGACGAAGTCGGCATGACTATCGGAGGAAATATATACACTATGGGTAGAAAATCCACCAAGGAAAATAAAAATATATATCAGACAAGTCGTGAAAACCTTGAACTTACCAGAGAAGCTGCTGCCGAAAAGCTTCAATTCATTTCCGCAGATCGAATTGAAAAAATAGAAAGTGAAAAGACTCTTCCGCACCCGGAAGAGATTCTTGCCATGGCCGATTGTTACAAGAATCCTTCCATTTGCAATTATTTTTGTTCAAACATCTGTCCGATAGGACGGGAATACGTACCGGAAGTTAAATCAAAGGATTTGGCCCAGGTCACTTTGGAGATGGTTGTGACCTTAAATAATCTCGTCAAAGAACGGGACCGACTTTTGGAAATCACCGTTGACGGCAAGATATCCGATGATGAGCTTAGCGATTTTATCAACATCAAAGATGAACTCGAAAAAATGTCACTCACTATAGATTCACTCAAGCTATGGGTTAACAACTCAATAGCTGCCGGTGAACTCGATAAGAGCTCCTTTGAAAAATAGCATCTGTACTATACAGCTTTTACAATCAGGCCGATTATTGCTCCGACGCCCACAATCAAAACTATAGGCAATGCTACAAATGCGAGTCCGAAACCTACTACAGCGAGGATTCCTATCAACAGGAAACCCACGAAGCCTATCGCAGCTCCAAAAACTTTACCGCACAATCTAAATATCAATCCACAGGCTTTAAACACCAAGCAGAGTAATAGTATAGTAATTAAAATTCCCATGTAATTCACTCCTTTCAAACCAACTGTCAGGTTATGATTGAATTATATCTTTATTCTTGGGGTGCATACATATACAATACTGCAAAATAGAAATGTCTATTTTGCTCTAATCAGCAAATATTACACAGCAAATATATATTGTGTTCGTATAACAACGGAGGAAAACCATGTTCTGTCCAAAATGTGGCAAGCAACTGCAAAATGATCTGAATTTCTGTACACGATGCGGTACAAAGATAGAGACAGTCGACACCAAAAGCAAGAAAAAAGTCAGTAAAAAGATTGTCCGATTACTTATTGCTGCTTGCACCTTATCAGTGTGCATAATTGTATTATGCATACTTTTATACAGAAATAGCGAATACCGCAAGTTGGGATTGATCAAATCTGTAACAACATGGGAAGCCAGAGATCGCGAAGCATTTAAAAACAACGACTATTTAACAGACACGGCACTCCTTGACAACACGAAGCTGTACTTCGCCGACAAAGATACCATATCGTACTACGATACCGATGCTCTTGAGAACGAGTATTATACCCATTTCAACAAGCTTCACTCTCCGTCTGATAATGATGGGAATATATATGAATACGAAGGTGACTTGATTGTGTCTGCTACCGGTAATCCTTCCTTGATATTGGAAAGCATTCTTGGACGCATACCGTATGACCCACGAATCGGTTACGATATTTACTATAACTATTATTGCGAAGATGCGCAGGTGAATTTTAAATACTATAAGGACGGAACCATCAAAGACATCGTAATTAAATCTTCACCTTCGGAAATCGATTACGATAAACTTCTTTCCAACTCGCTTGATATATACAAAATTCTTCGTTGCCATTTAGAATTTGACGAAAAGGGGCGATTAACCAAAAATGTATACTACCGCATTCAATCCAATTTGTATGATGAGTGTACATATGCAATAACTTACGAATACTATTAACAAGAAGTAATCAAATATTAACTTCCATATCCGGATTTATTGATTGCGTGATTAAATTTCCCACCTTATACAGAATGTTAACATTCGCAGAATCAATATTGCTTGAATTGATAATGACCTGTCTGTCACCATCTCGGAATTCAACGCTCACCATTCCGCCCATCAAACCTGCTGCCATCTTGCCTTCATATGACTTAAGATTAACTTCTTCAATATAAGCCAATATTTTTTCAACCACCTGAGAATTCGCTTTATAGAAGCGCTCCTGCATCTTACATCCCATAGTTCCCATTGAAGTGTAAATGATGATTTCGCCTTCCAAAGTTTCATAAACAGTGTTTTCTGTTTCGCTGCCGCCAAATGTCGAAGACATTGAACAATTCCTATACTTTACAATAATCTGCTTTCTATCCGCTATATTCATCGTGATTCCCTATACATCCAAATCAAGCAAAAACCGGATAGCAGACGCCACCCGGTTTTAAAACTTCACGTTAAATTATCATCTTGGTTCCGCCCACATCAATTACGTTGGCTTTGAACTGCTGGAACGATGTCTTATCGTTACCTTCCACTTTGTAAACAACACCTTCGACTGTCTCTCTTCCTGACTTCAGGCTGTTAAACATATTAAGTGCTTCGTCTATTGTCATCAAGTCGGTTGACTTCTTCTCTCCCGTTAAAGTCTCATACTCCAACATATACAATTTGTCTGTTGATATTGTAGGTGCACCATTGTCCCAAAAATGCTCGTCTGCCATATCTATACCCCCTATTCAAAAATTCTGTTAAAGACATTGTATCATATTTCCGTGAATTTCGCAGACTTTTTGGTTATACTATAATATATGGTTAGCAATATTGTGTTTTGAAGACAGGAAAGGTGCCAAATCAGCCAATGAAAGAGAAACCGTTTTCAACAAATTACGGAAAATATATCAGTATCATCATTTCCATGGCGATACTCTCAATTATGCTTGTTATTGCACTAATTACCGTTTCAAGTGCCGATTTCTCATATTCTGTTTCGCAGGCCTTTGATTTTGGTATCGAAATTTTCGGAATGGTTCTGTGTTTGATATTACTGTACAGTTGCGTTGTCGAGGCCAAAACCGAACGCCGGACTGTAACGCTTGTGGGGTTAATTGTCATTATCGGAATATCTTTGTTCCTCAATTTGATTGACGGATTCTTCGAAGGCAATCCCGACTATATCTTTGTCATCAAAGGAATTCGAACACTGACGTATCTGAATGACGACCTGATAGTATGCATATTCTGGCACTTCATTTATGTTGAACTTGAAGAGAAGGCATCCAAGCTAAAACTAATGAATCTCATAATCAACGTAATTGTTATATCCAGTATTATTGCCACACTTCTTAATGTGCCGTTCGGATTCTTCTTTTCGGTTGAGTCTGACGGAATTGTAATGGAATACTTTTGGGCACTCCTTTCCATTCTTCCGGCACTTATTATCTTTCTGGCAATACTCGGTTGCATTCTGTATTCAAAGGTTAGTTCCCGTGAAAAACTGGTTCTTCTGTCCTTTGAAATTCTGCCAACCGTCGCAACGATAATACTTCTTTGCGGAATTAAGCAATCCCTCGTCTATCCTGCCTACCTGTTGTCGGTTATCCTCATTTATATTGAATTCTACGAACGCAGGCGAAGAATTATTGCCAATCAACAAGCCGAACTTACCAAGCAAAGCATGGCCTTGTTAATTTCGCAAATCCAACCGCATTTCATCTATAATACATTGACAGCCATAAGTAACATGTGCGTCACCGATCCGAAGGAGGCCGAAGAAACCACTGTACTGTTTTCACAGTATTTAAGAGGTAATCTTGACTCGCTTTCGTTAGTTGAACCTATTCCTTTTACTCGGGAATTGGACCATATCAATATTTATCTTGAACTTGAAAAAAAGCGTTTCAAAGATAAGCTGAACATTGAAATGAATATAAATGCAAAAGATTTTAAAGTTCCGGCATTATCGCTTCAACCGATTGTTGAAAACAGTGTTAAGCACGGAATATGCAAGGCAACGAAGCCGGGGCATCTTAGAATTTCTTCTTATCAGGTCGAAAACGGTTTTCTTGTTGTGATAGAAGATGACGGAGTCGGTTTTGATACTAATGCGCCCCTGCCGAAAGACGGCAAAAATCACGTTGGAATATCAAATGTCAAAAATAGGTTGGAGAACATGTGTCAAGCCACAATGACAATCGTCAGCAGTCCGGAAAGAGGATGCAGAACCGAGATTCTGTTTCCCGCCGATTAAGTATAGGAGTACGATTAATGATAATCTACGCAATCGATGATGAAGAAAACTCTCTTGAATATATTGTAAGAAAGATAAAGGAAGCTTCTCCCGAATCAAAGATATATTCCTTCTTGGATCCGAGCGCAGCCCTAAAAAGTGCCGAAACTCAGCCGTTCGATGTCGCATTTTTGGATATACAAATGCCCGGAATCGATGGCATAAAGCTTGCACGAAAATTCAAAAAGCTCAATCTCAAATCAAATCTGATTTTCGTAACGGGATATTCCGAATATACAATGGATGCTTTCAGTCTTGATGCAAGCGGATATCTTTTAAAACCCGCAACAGCCGCCCAAGTTAAGCACGCTCTTGAAAATCTCCGTTACCCCATATGCCTGAGCGACGGTCCCAAAATGACCGCACAATGTTTCGGGAATTTCGAGCTGTTCGTTGACGGAAAACCGTTGAAATTCAAATATACGAAGTCAAAAGAAGTTGTTGCCTACATGATTGACCGCAGAGGGGCAATTTGTCGTAATGAGGAAGTCATTGTTGCACTTTGGGAAGATGATGATGACCATGCGGCATATTATCGTTCTTTGATTAAAGATATACACGATACCTTGGAAGATGCCGGTTGCGAAGATGTATTCATTAAGCAATGGGGAGGAGCCGGTATAGATAAAGATAAACTCCGTTGCGATTATTTCGATTATCTTGACGGCCAAATAGTCGGCGTAAATGCTTTCAAAGGGGAGTATATGAATCAGTACAGTTGGGCTGAGGAAACCGCCGGTGCCTTGTACGATATGATGTAAATAAAAACCCGCCGGAATTAATATCCGGCGGGTTTTTCAATTCTATTTAAGAAAAGGTAAAACCTTTTCGGCTATTTTAAAAAGCGTTTCAAAAAACGGTTGCGGGCTGGTTAGCTGAATATCTGTTTCATATATCCAACCTTCATCGAAAAACAGCGTCTGCATATCGTTAAGCTTACCAACCGGTTTAACATAATACATTTTACCGTTAAGGAAGCCTCCGTCTTTTCGGTCTGTGATTCGACATCTTACAGTGTAGTAACCACGACTGATTTTAACTTCAACCTCATCACCTACATTATAAGCATATCCTTCGGAATCTCTATCAACAAAGAATTTTTCCCTGCTCTGAGAAACAGATATATTTCTGCCTTCCGAAACTATGGGAGTAAATTTCTTTTCAGCAGCCTTAAGAGGGGATGCAAAGGACATAACTCCTATTCCAACCGTAAGTGTTGTTGCCATTACTAAACTTAATGCTATTTTAAAAATATTTTTCTTCATCATATATGTCTCCTTCCTGTCGCTTCTGCGACTGAGCTGTAACTATTTTTGGTTTCAGTTGGAAAAGATTTATCTCTTTTCTTGAGCTCATTATATTTGAAGGAGTGTTGCAAAAGTGATGCACTTCTATATTTTTCTTTCGTAAGTTACTACCGTATGCTTACTCTTAATCACCAAGCTTTCCTTGGGCATTAGTCTAATGTCTTGGTTAACTGCTTCTCCGGTAATCAGATTCTCGCCTTCAATGCTCTTTAGTACACATTCTTTATCAGAGCTGTTCAAATAGAATTTGTATGCATAATCTTCGGAATACCTTATATGCTTTTCAATACCCGGCTGTGCTTTTTCATATTCAATCTGCTCAGAAGCAAGAATAAATTCAAGTAAATCCTTTAAAGAAGCAGCGTCACATCTGGCTGCTTGATAATATGCCTTTCCCTTGCCTGTTTTCTTAACCGTAACTGCCGGAGAGTCTTTATAAAAATCATCCGTGTACATTCCAAGGACTTCAGCATCCTTTACCCGAAGTATTTCCGCATAATCCTGCACATTCAAAATTGTTTGGGACTTATCGCCTCGGCCCAGGCGGATTCCGTTTCGATCACTTGGATACAACGTATCAATCTCTTCACTTATTATTCCATAAAGATTATTAAGTCCTCTGCCGGGGAAACCTTCCAAAAAGCACAGGCAGTTCTCATTTACGTATCCTGTCATATATGTTCCGAGTAAAATTCCACCGGTTTTGACATATTCTGTAAGCACTTCGGCGGCTCTTTCGGTAAGTTGAAAAAGCATGGGGGCAATAATAAGTTTATATTTATCAGACACCTCGTTAACCGAAATTACGTCCGCATCTATCCCCAGTGCCATCAATGCTTTCCAATATGACATGCATGTCTCATCATACTTCTTGGTGTTTCGACCGAATCCTGCCGTTCCTTCTATCGTCCACCAGTTTTCCCATTCGAAAATAACAGCAACTTCATTCTTCGTAACCGTTCCTTCGACTTCGGCTATTTCTTTCAAAAACCGACCTGTTTGAGCTACCTCTTTGAATATTCGTGTATCATCGGTTCCCATATGGTCGATGACAGCACCGTGAAACTGCTCTGCCGCACCTCTGGACTTCCTCCACTGGAAATACTGAACTGTATCCGAGCCGCAGGCAACAGCCTGAGTCGCAAAAAGCTTATGCACACCCGGTCTTTTGACCTTGTTGTATTCCATCCAGTTAACATTTCCGGGAGCGTTTTCCATAAGCATAAAAGGCTTATCATTTTTAAGTCCTCTGATCATTGCATGATCAAATGCGCTCTCCGCCATTGTATCCGAAAAGTCTTCCCAATCATTATGAAAGAACGGGTAACTGTCCCATGATATGACATCAATTTTCTTGGCAAGCTCCCTGTAATCGATATCGCGAAATCTCTTCATAAAATTGGTTGTTACGGGAATTTCAGGGTTACCATACTTGCGAATGGTTTCTATTTCCACGGATATGTAGTCGCAAAAATTCTGCGTGGTAAATCTTTTCCAATCAAGATTCAATCCCATAACAGCTGTTTGACCGTTTCGATACGGAGGTTCTATTTCATCAAAACTGCCGTATCGTGCGCTCCAAAATGTTGACCACCACTCATGATTCAGTTTTTCAATATCGCCTTCATAACGATTATAAAGGTATCGCTGAAATTTCTTTTTACATAAATCACAATAGCATTCACCACCAAATTCATTCGAAATGTGCCACATCAGTAATCCGGGATGATTTCCGACCGCTTCAGCCAATTTCCTGTCTATTGTGCGAGCTTTCTCCTGAAATACAGTCGAAGAAAGGCAATGGTTATGACGCATGCCGTGTCTGTTACGGTTTCCCATACTGTCCACCCGCATAACCTCGGGATATTTCAAATCCATCCACGCCGGTCTTGCTCCCGTCGGGGTGGCCAAAATTGTGTATATACCGTTTTCATACAGGTTATCCATTATCTGTTTAAGCCAGTCAATTCTGAACACGCCTTCTTGGGGTTCATACATTGCCCATGCAAAAACACCCAGGGTTGCTTCATTGATACCTGCCTCTTTCATATATTCGATATCTTTTTGGAGAATATCAGGTCTGTCGAGCCACTGTTCGGGGTTGTAATCACCTCCGTGGATAATGCCGTTCATTTTCCTGCCAAAAATATATTTCATTGCATTTCCTCCATAAGATGCTGTTAACATCCGTGATGTATCATCGTTTTCACTATTATATTTGATTTGTATTCTCCGCTACAACTTCTTTTGGCGGTTGCTATTCTATCTGTCCCGGAAATCGGTCAGCTTGCGCAGAAGCTCGGATAGCGGATAAATCAAAAAACCGACTGCAAGATTACCCGCACCGTGAATTGCATCCCATGGAAGCCCGGCTATTATCCACGCCAGCGTTGCGTCAAAATTCATTCCCATCATCAGTGCCTGAGCCGGAGCATACAGGGTTCCGAAAAGCAATCCATGCAGGCAGCAAACAATAGGATACACGATACACTTTGTCTTTTTGGACACACTGCGCGGCAGAACCATCGTAACCGCCCATAGAACAGTCCAAATATAAAGATACGGAATCCACCACATGCTAAATCCGGCATATATTCCGTTCAAAAGAACATAAATATATATAGGTATCAGAGCCTTTTTTCTATACACTATCGTATAGGTCATCGTAAACATTCCGAGCAAATGGATGTTGGGTAAAACCTCCATAATAATCTTTGAACAGAACATTATCGTTCCGAGCATAGCAAAGATGGCCATTTCTTTGGTTGTTAAAAATTTATTATTTGGTGTATTCAAGCTTGTATGTCGACCCTTCCGCTATTTCCGTACTGTCAACTCCTGCAGTTGCATATTCACCGTCAATGTAAAACGCCCAATAACTTTGGTCAACATCATAGTCTGCCGTAATACCGTTTACTTCTTTTACATATAGACCATATTCACCCTCATCACCGGCTATAAGCTCATTTTCGAGCAATGCTGCGCCAACCGTTTCCGCTTCTGTATGGATGGTAAATTTCACCGACTGATTATCCGCCTTCACCTCAACGATCATATTCTTGGAGCCTTCTCCAAGCTCTGTATCCGTATGATATGTCGCGTTCTGCCACAATCCGCTTAATTCCGAAGATGCCCCGTTTTGATTGCAGGCAACCAGGCACAAAGCAAGCACCGTCACAAGCAATAATCCAAATAGTGATTTTGATAGTTTTTTCATAATTAGTGTCCTTTCTTTAGCTATAATTAAAGTAAAAAATAAAAACGCAGATCCCCTTATCACCTTGCATACCGTCTCGCGGTATGTTCAGTATCGAATATTGAAATATTCAGATGAACTGCGTTTCTATTATTTCTAAATACTATTAATGTCTGGTTTCGTCGAGTCCAAATTCATCAATCATTGAACACTCGTCTATCCATCCGACATAATATGCTGTCAAATCCGAAAAATCGTTTGTAACCCTATCCTTCGGGATTGTATTAGTGTACGGATCATATGTACTGCACATAATTTCATTTATCATGTCACTACCCTGACAGTAATCTACGAATTCTTGAGTTATGCCGTAGTTTTCACCCTGAGTATCGGCAACATAGTAATCCGGTGCTCCGAAAATATGCAAGATTTCATGTGCATATGAAGCCGGTCCTTGTTCTGCTCCATATACCCAGTTAGAAAGACACACTACTTCATATGGCATATTGTATCCAAGTTCCGTTCCGTAAAACGGCATTGCATGGCATGTCATCTTGGTATCAGGTTTCTCGTTAAGGTATACAACATAGAAAATATTTTCGGTTTCATATTTATCAAGCAATTTATTGCTCACTTCAGTAAAATTTTCATCTATAAGCATTTTTACTTCCGGAGTTTGTGACTCTCCTTTAGAAAAATCACAATCAATATCCAATGCATAGAACAGCTCATTATCTTCATCCCAATTGTATATGAATTCGATATCTTTACCGTATTTTCGACCCTGTTCCGCAATCCAGTCCATTCCAAGACCCATATTTCCCGAAAGCTTCATAATGGTCTCTTTATCAGCCTCCGAATTGAAATCCCATGAAGTTGTATTATCATTCAAAAAGATAGACACAACAACAATCTTTCCGTCAAGTTCAAAACCTGTTCCCATCGGATAATCTTCTTCGGACAAAAAGTCGCGCTCGGTGGTAGTTACCTCCGTATCATCCACGTCTTCTTCGTACTCTTCATCTTCTCCGTATTCTTCCAAGTCTTCATACTCTTCAGTATCTTCGTACTCTTCAGCACTCTCATATTCTGCGGATGCTTCATATTCTTCAGGGCTCTCACTCGAGCATCCTGCTGCGAACATTGAAACGAACAATAAGGCCAATACCGCAGCCACTCCGTTCCGTTTTCTCCATGTTCTAATTTTCTTTTTCATATAACATTCCTCCTCAAAACAGTTATCTAATATAATATTCCATATTTGCTAATTTGTGAACCAAAAAGTAAATTGGGAATTTCGTACTTACATTTTCTATGCAAACGCTGACACGTTTGCCCTTTCTCGCAAAATCACCCTTGCAAGCAAGTGATTTTGCTTCGAAAAAAAAAAGAGACTCAAATGAGTCTCTAATCATCACAATACACATCCTCGGTTCTGAAATCCTATTACCTTGCGATCGGATATATATTTTTCAAGTTTTCGCGGAAGATTCTCTATTTCGCCTCCCATTGAATATACTCCACCCTTTTCGTTGGTCCATACTACTTTGGCGATACCGTCCAAATATTCGGTTCGCTGCTCTTCAAACAGCTCATACTCATCAATACCAACAAATCGAATTTCGCCTCCGACTTTGGCAGTTCTGGCGACTTCAATAGATCTCTCATCACGTACCTCAATCAGGATTCCGACTTCACTTATATTGACCAGCACTCCGGAAAACTCAACCTTTCCGGGCATGCCGCCTATAATATAGATATTCACAGGGACATCAACGCGCTCTCTTTGATATCTTCTTTTATCCGACATTACTACCTTCCAATCTCTCCCCCTAAATAGTCATTATTTAATTATACCCCC
>JAZUFE010000048.1:0-46211 GCA_045640525.1 Lachnospiraceae bacterium
GGGGAGATTTATGAGAAGAAATATCAATCGTTTGCTTGCATTGTTGCTTACTTTGATCCTTGCAATGGCAAGCATTTATACCAATGTAAACGTCTCACGTGCGGATGAGAATTATACGGATGATGGCGGAGAGGATATTGATGGAGACGACTATTCGATATCTGTTTCGACCACACAGATAAGTTTTGGGACGTTGAATCAAAATACCGGAGATACTCCCTACCAGGAAATAGCAATAAGCAATACGGGCAGCAATTCCATTGAGCTTTGGTATTATATTTCGGATGCCGAAAAAGTATTTCTTTGTGACGGACCGCAGGATTTGTATTTGGGACCCGGTCAAACTTCATATTTTTATATAGCAATGCATACGGACCGTGAACCCGGAAGATATACCGGACAATTTATGGCAGGCAGCGCCAATGATCCTGATTTGGACGGCGGTGTGTACGTAGATTTGTCAGGCACGATTGTAGGCAAGACTCCGAGAATTACCAATGTATCGGTTAATCCTACTACAGTGCGACTTTCACGTGGTTCCGGCTATCGGTTCAGCGCAGATGTTTGGGGAGAAAATGATCCGGATACAAGTGTTTCATGGACACTTCGCGGACATTCGAGCACGGGAACCTATGTAAGTTCTGACGGTTATGTCAGTATTGCTCCCGACGAGGAGTCGGAATCTATTATGGTTGTTGCCACATCTACATTCGACCAGGGATATTCCGATTACGGAACCATCAATGTCGAGCCAGGAACCTATACGGTAACGACACGTGCCAACCCGTCTGATGGCGGTAATGTCGGAGGCGGAGGAACCGTTACGCGCGGATCTGATGCTACGGTTTTGGCTTCCCCCAATAATGGGTATACGTTTGTCAATTGGACTGTTGACGGAAGAGAGGTTTCAACTTCTCCGAAATGGCAGCTTAATAATATTAAACAGAATTATGATTTGGTTGCTAACTTCAGAAGAACGGCCTGCTATGTCAAGGTTAAGGCTAATCACCCCGAAGGCGGCAGTGTAACCGACAGCATGAATGTTAATTACGGAGGCTCGGTTACTTTGTATGCTACGCCCAAGAGTGGTTTTTCATTTGAAGGCTGGTATGAAAACAATAAGAAGATAGCAGACAGCAAGTCGATTAATCTTAACAATATCACTACCAACAGAGAGATTACAGCTAATTTCGTACAGGATGTATTTACAATCAAAACGCAGGTTAATCCCTCGGGTTGCGGAGTGACTACGGGAGACGGGAATTACAAGAAGGGCTCTGATGTAAAGATATCGGCTAAACCTGTGTCCGGATACGAATTTGTTAACTGGACATGCAATAATAATGTAATCAGTAATTCTCCTGAATTTACATTAACCAAACTTGACAGGGATTGTGTATTGACAGCCAATTTCCAAAGCAAGACGGTTAAAACATATGAAATCAGTGCAGTTGTGGCAAGCGGTAAAGGAACAATATCTCCGGTAGGTGTTACCAAAGTTGCCGAGAATGGCAATATGGTATATACCTTTGCCCCGGCGAATGGATATGTGATTAGTGCCATAGCGGTTGACGGTGTTCAAAAGGGCGCCGATTCAATGTATGCGTTCAAAAATATAACATCGAATCACACCATAGCGGTTGCATTTGCCCCAAGGGCTACGTCTAATGCGACCAAATCAACGACGGGTGCCACACCGGCACCTTCGAAGGCTCCTGCAAAAACCATGGAACCGAATCTTCCTTCAACGGATACACAGGCCAAGGATGCTCGCGGAGACGTGATTAACGGCGGTGATACCGATAATGAAGATGTGCAGGATGCCGAATTTGATCAAGAGGATAATGTAGAGCCGGAAGTAATCGGAACACCGGATGTATTCACCAATCTTGATTCCATGACCGGTGTTTTACAGCAGATGAACATTACTCCCGAACAGGCCAGAGAGTACATTCGCGACGGCAAGGATCAGCCGCTTTTGGAAATGGCTGCCCAAAATCAATTCCTGGGAGTGACGGTTCATAATGATTTCGCCAATAACGTTCAGGAAACGGAACTTAGAAGTTACATGGATATTGAATCCGTTACCAATATGCAGGATGTTGTTAATTCGCTTTTGACAACGGATGAGAAGATGTACGTTCTTGAGGGTAACAACATCAAGATTAACCTGAGTATTTTTGATACTCAAGGACTTGAAACCGATGATACCAAGCAGATTAAGAAAGCTGCCGCCAAAGATAAAATCAGTGTCGGAACCAACTTTGAAGTGGTACTGATGAAAACTATCGACGGGTATTCGCAGGTAGTTACCGAAATTACCGAGCCGGCCAAGATTGTTGTCAATGTACCCATGGATCTTAGGGACCAAAGCAGACAATTCTGCGTAATAAGGTCTCATCGTGAAAATGACGGTTCACTGCGAATCAGCTATTTGCGCGATGAAGATTCAAATCCGGATACTATTACTTTCAGCACGGATAAGTTTTCAAGCTATGCTATAGGATACGTCGGCGGTGCCAAACCCGACTCAACCAAGACCATAATTGCCGGTATTTTGATTACGATTTTGATTGTTGCAATAATAGTTACACTTATGTTTGGATTTGTATTAAGCTCCAGAAGAAAGCGTAAACATCATAAGATGACGAACAGGAAGTAGAAAATGTACATATTATTCTTTTTACTTTGGGTGTTTTTTAACGGAAACTTAACATTGGAGATTGCAATTTTTGGATTGGTGATTTCTGCAGGAATTTATGCGTTTTTCTGCAAATTCATGAATTATTCCATCAGACGCGACATAGAACTTATGTGCAAATTGCCATACTTTGTTTGGTACATCATTGTGCTTATTTGGGAAATTATTAAAGCCAATGTTGTAATGGCCAAGTATATAATTGTTAAGCAAGAGTATGAACTTCATCCTGAAATTTTTAAATACAAAACCAATTTGAAAACCCGTTTGGGAAGAGTTCTGCTTGCCAATTCGATTACGCTTACCCCCGGAACCATTACCGTAAGTATTATCGGTGATGAGCTTATTATTCATGCGGTGGATACAGCTATGAAAGTAGAAAATTCCGAAGACTTTATTTTTGAAAAGATGTTATTGCGCCTCGAACAAATCGGCAGAAAGGAGGGCAAATAGCAATGTTGACTGTGTTAGATTCTATCTTTACCGTACTGCTGATTATTCTCGCCCTGATGGTTCTGGTTTGTATGATTAAGGCGGTAATCGGCCCAAGAGTCGGTGACAGAATTGTCTGTGTTAATATGATGGGAACGATGGTTATGGCCATAATTGCAATTCTTGCAATAAAAATGGAAGAGGGCTTTTTGGTCGACATTTGTATTATTTATGCCATGATCAGTTTTCTTGCGGTTGTGGTTCTTTGCAAAGTGTACATGGGTGTATATGCTCAAAGAAAGGCACATGCACGTGAGCAGGCCCAAATGGCCGACAAGGCAGGAAACAACCGTGAATCGGCTGAATCGAACACCGAAAACGGAGGTAAACAGGTATGACAATTTGGGATAATATCAGAATAATTGTTGGACTGGTTCTTCTGATACTCGGAATAATCATTTTCTTATTGGAAATCATAGGAATTGTTAAGTATAAATTTTTGCTCAACAGAATGCATGCGGCCGGAATGGGTGATACACTCGGTATCTTCATGTGCCTTTTCGGGTTGATGTTCATAAGCGGACTTAATTTCACAACCGCCAAGCTCGGAATGATAGTACTGTTCTTGTGGTTTGCATCGCCTACGGCCTCACATCTGATTTCAAGACTTGAAGCGGCGACCGACGAAGAACTCGGAAGATACGTTAGTATCAATATTGATAAGGAGGACTTGGAGAAATGACGGTATTTTCATACATCCTCTTCGGAATCCTTATAGTGTGTGCGGTTTCGGTTACGTTTTCGAAGAATCTTCTTAATTCGGTACTTATTTTCATGGCATACAGCCTCGTTATGAGTATTATATGGATGCTTTTGGAGTCTCCCGATTTGGCTATTACGGAAGCGGCGGTAGGTGCCGGTGTAACATCGGTGCTTTTCTTTGCAACGCTGAAAAAGATACATGGTATGTTGAATAATCCCGAAGATGGAGACAATTCCGAGGATGATTCCGAAGATGATTTGGATGAGCAGGGATTGACACAGCAGGATAAAGAGGAGGAGCGTTTCTGATGAGTTTCAAGAAATGGTATGACGGCGAGAATGATTTGCTTCTTCAAAACCTGCACATGAATCGTGCTTATGAAGATCATGTCAAAAAGGAGCCTACACTGACTGAGGTTAAGCTTGAAGAAGCGTTAACCATGTACAATGTCTATGATGACAATAATAAGGCACTCAAAACATTCGGATGGATATACAAGGTAGTTGCAATCCTTTTCTGCATAGGCCTTGCTTTGGTTTTGGTATATACGGTTTCGCTCCTTCCGGAGGTCGGGGATCCGAATACCCCTGCCAATTCAAGCATTGTGTCACAAAGATATCTTGAAAACGGTCTGCAGGAAACAGGTGCAACCAATATCGTTGCGGGAATGATTCTTACCTACAGAGCCTTTGATACATTCGGAGAGACCAATGTTTTGTTCATAGCAACATGTTGCGTGATGATTCTTCTTATGATTGACGAGAGGATACTGAATAAGAAGGATGATTCATCGGAAGGAAAATATGAACCCAAGGATGATTCAATTCTTCAGATAGTTGCCAAGGTTTTGGTACCGATTATCTTTATCTTCGGAATATACATAGTGCTCAACGGACAGCTTTCACCCGGTGGAGGATTCTCCGGCGGTTCTATTTTGGGAGCGGGGCTTATTCTGTATGCCAACGCTTTCGGATTTAAGAGTACCCAGAGATTCTTTGACGAAAAGGTATATAAGATAGCCAAAATTACGGCTCTGTGTATGTATGGAATAATCGGTTCATATTTTTATATCACGGGTGCCAATGGAATTGCCAATCATATTCCGCTGGGAACTCCCGGTGCAATTCTTTCGGGTGGTATTATTCTTCCCATTGATATTGCGGTAGGTTTGGAAGTTGCCTGCACGATGTATGCGTTCTACGCACTGTTCCGTCGAGGAGGTCTGTAATGGGAAATTTAGTTGCAAATTACGGTGAAGCAATTGCAATGATTCTTTTTTCGATTGGATTTGCCAATCTTTTGCTTCAGCCGAACTTAATTAAGAAAATCATCGGCCTTAACATCATGGATTCGGGAATGTATCTTTTCCTTGCGGAAAAAGGATATATCCGAAGCCGTATCGCACCTATTGTGGTGGATGGTGTTCAGGACATGGAAAAATATATTAATCCGATTCCGTCGGGATTGGTTTTGACAGGCATTGTGGTTTCCGTATCCGTAACGGCGCTTATGCTTTCGCTTACGGTACGCTTGTATAAACGTTATCATACTTTGAATCTGGATGAGATTTCGAAGATGCTTAAGAAGGAAGGTCTGTAATGGAATTTGTTCGTAATTTTCCGGCAATTTCAATATTAGCCTGCATGTTTTCGGCAATAATAAGTTCCGGCGTGCCAAGGAAAGTCGGTAGAATCATTAATTATTGCCTGGTTGTTACTGTAGGATTTTTATCGTTGATGACATTGATATATACGATTCGTTTGGGCGAACCGGTTGTATATGTTATGGGTATGTTCCCGGCTCCTTGGGGTAACGAAATTCGTTTCGGGGTACTTGAATCCGGTATGGCAATGTTCTTCAGCATTATCATGGCGTTTTCCATGTGGGGTGGACGCCACAAGATGAAGGATGAAGTGGCTACAGATAAGGAATTTCTTTATTATGTGCTTGTTGACCTTCTTTTTAGCTCATTGCTGGCGCTTGTTTATACCAATGACTTGTTTACGGCATATGTTTTCGTTGAAATCAACACGATTTCTGCCTGCGGTCTTATCATGATACGTCAGAACGGTCGAACCATCGAGGCTGCGGTAAGATACATGATCATGAGTCTTTTGGGCTCCGGACTTTTGCTTCTTGGAATAATGATGACTTATGATATCACAGGTCATCTTTTGATGAGCAATATTAAAGAATCCATGGCGGCTTTGAGCGCTGGTGAAACTTATCTTGAGCCTATGCTAATAGCAATAACGCTGATGGTTGTCGGACTGTGTATCAAGAGTGCACTGTTCCCGTTCCACAGCTGGTTGCCGGATGCATACGGATATTCGACGGTTTCAAGTGCGGCTATCCTTTCGAGCCTGGTTTCCAAGGGATATATTTTCCTTTTGATAAAGATATTCTATCGTGTAATAGGATTTGACATTATACAAGAATCGAAGATATTGAATGTTCTGTTCATTTTCGGCCTTATTGCCATGATAAGCGGTTCCGTGTCGGCAATTCGTGAAAATGATATAAGACGAATGATAGCCTTTTCATCCGTTGCCCAAATCGGTTATATCTATATGGGCTTTGGTATGGGAACAACGGCCGGTATGGTGGCGTCCATATTCCACATTCTTTCGCATGCAGCAACCAAATCGATGCTGTTTATTTCGGCAATCGGTCTTACGGATGTGTCGCACGGTTCAAGAAGATTTATCGACCTTACCGGTTCTGCTCACAGAAACAGAATAGCCGGTGCGGGTTTCTTCGTCGGCTCCCTGTCGATGGTCGGTTTCCCGCTGTTTTCAGGTTTCATCAGTAAACTTCAGTTCATGGATGCCGCATCTTCACTGCATTATCAAAAAATGTTGCCGGCATTGATTGTTTTGGGAATAAGTACTATTTTGAATGCTATTTATTTCATGAAGACGGTTCTTCGTATTTATACTCCGATAGAGAAGCTTGGAGCCAACAGAGCTCAGGCGGATGTGGCAACCAATACGTCAACTGCTGTCACAAGAGTGGGTATTAACGGTTTGGTTGAAGAACCGGATTTCATATTGTTTAAGAGTGAGAAATTGTATGGATTTGTGATAATCCTGTTTATTGCTCTTAATATGGCACTTGGATTATGTTCTAATTCCATTCTCGGATGGATACGAACAGGATTGGAGATGTTCTCTTAATGACAGTAATGATTTGTACAATTCTATTTCCCATATTGATAGGTGTGTTTATATCTTTGCATCGCGAAGACCGTATCAAGAGAAACGCATTGTGTGTCATAACAGGTATATCTTTGTGCATAGAGGCTGTGCTTGTGGCGGTGTGCCTTTTCGGTGTTCCGGAGGAAACATATCATTTGTTTAATCTGACGAATACTTTGGCAGTGGATATGAAACTTGATCTTGTGGGACGCATATTCGCCGGAATTATGGCAATCGTGTGGACACTTACGGGATTCTACTGCTTTGAATACATGAAGCATGAAGAGAATAACAAGCGATTCTTCGGCTTTTATTTAATGGTCGAAGGTATTCTGATGGGCTTGTGCTTTGCAGGAAACCTTGTTACTTACTACGGATTTTTCGAACTTTTAACCATAGGCTCGTTCGCCCTGGTTCTTCACAATCGTTCACATGAAGCATTGATGGCGGCATTGAAGTATCTGTTCTATTCATTTGCCGGTGCATACATGGTGCTGTTCGGTCTGTTCTTTGTGTACAAATACAGCGGCAACAGTACAATGTCATTTAGCCTTGGCGGAATAATCGACTCTTCTACATTCGAAAACACGGGAGTTTTGGGAGTAGCCCTTCTTTTGATGATAATCGGCTTTGGTGTTAAAGCGGGAATGTTCCCGATGCAAGGATGGCTTCCTACAGCTCACCCGGTAGCTCCGGCCCCCGCATCTGCGGTTCTTTCGGGCATTATTGTCAAGGCGGGTGTGCTTGGAATACTTAGGGTAATTTACTACATTTTCGGAGAAAACAATTTCGGCGGAAGTTATGCACAGACAGTTGTTTTGATTCTGTCCTTGATTACGGTATTTATCGGGTCGATGCTTGCATATAAAGAAAAGGTATTGAAAAAGAGACTGGCATATTCTACAGTCAGTCAGGTTTCCTATATTTTATTCGGATTGTTTGTTCTTAATCCCACAGCGTACGAAGGCTCGCTGATACATGTTGTTGCACATGCGGCTATCAAAAGTACTTTATTTTTATGTGCCGGTGCAATCATATATCTGACGGGTTGTACCAAGGTGAATGAACTTCGCGGAATCGGTAAGAAGATGCCGGTGATGCTGTGGTGCTATACGATTGTGTCTTTGGGACTTATCGGAATTCCTCCCTTTGGAGGCTTTGCAAGTAAATGGTATCTTTGCGTAGGAGCGCTTAACTCAAATATCAAGGTGTTCTCTTGGCTTGGACCGGTTGTCTTGCTTGTTTCGGCATTGCTTACGGCAGGATATTTGTTGCCGATTTCCATTAACGGATTTATGCCGGGCAAAGATTTCAAAATTGAAGAAAACGAAGCGTTAAGTAAAGCACACGAGCCTAAACTTATTATGCTGGTACCGATTATTGTCTTAACGCTTATTTCAATATTCATTGGTGTATTTCCGGAGGTGCTCATATGGTAGAACTGGGTAATTGGTGCTATTTAGCCCTCATTTTGTTGCCTTTGCTCGGTGGAGTGGGCGTGTTCTTTATTCCATTTAAAAAGCGCAGCATAATGTGTGTTTATGTTGAAATAATTACACTTTTGACGTCTCTTTTGAGCTTTTCGATTCTTTTCAATCGTCCGTCCGAACCGCTTAATTTGGTGACATTTGTACGAAAATATTCGATAGCTTTCGGATTTGACGGAATGGGTACAATTTTTGCCGGACTGATTTCTTTCTTATGGCCGCTTGCCTCACTCTATGCATTTGAGTACATGAAGCATGAAGCCAATGAACGTTCCTGCAAAGAGACTACTTTCTTCGGATTCTATACAATGACATTCGGAGTAACTTTGGGAATTGCTTCTGCATCGAACCTTTTGACAATGTACATTTTCTACGAAATGCTGACACTTGTTACGGTTCCGCTTATTATATTCAGTCTTTCACGTGAAGCCACCCTGGCAACAAGAACTTATTTGTATTATTCATTGGGAGGCGCGGCATTCGGATTCGTTGCCTTGATTTTCCTTAGCAACTACGGAAACAGCCTTGATTTCGTGCTTGGCGGAATTCTCGATTATAATGCGACAAGTCAGACGGTAAGCGTATCTTCGGGAACTATCGAAGGTGCTGCCACATCGGCATCCGCCAATTTGATGAGGTTGATATATTTGTTCGGTTTCTTCGGATTCGGTGTTAAGGCGGCTGTTTGTCCGCTTTGCTCATGGCTTCCGAAAGCCGGTGTTGCTCCTACTCCCGTAACGGCCTTGCTTCATGCGGTTGCTGTTGTTAAGTCAGGTGCATTTGCTATTTTGAGAATTACTTATTACAGCTTCGGAACGGATTTGCTGAAGGGCTCCTTCGCACAGTTTATTCCGATGGCTGTTGTTATCTTTACCATAGTATACGGATGCTCGCAGGCAGTAAGAGAACGTCATTTCAAGCGAAGACTTGCGTATTCTACGGTTTCGAATCTTTCATACATTCTGTTCGGTGCTTTGATAATGTCACCGCTTGGAATGGTGGGTGCCTTGTCACATATGCTCTTCCACGGTGTTATGAAGATATGCTCATTCTTCTGCGCCGGTGCTGTCATTACGCGTACCGGAAAAGAATATGTATACGAACTGGATGGACTCGGAAGGCGTATGCCCAAAACATTCGCGGCATTCACGATTTCGGCGTTGGCTCTTATGGGTGTTCCCGGATTATGTGGATTTATCAGTAAATTCAACCTTGCCAAAGGCGCGATTGAGTCGGGGAATGTTTTGGCTTACATAGGTGTAGGCGCATTACTTGTTTCGGCATTGCTTACGGCAATTTATATGTTGCAGGTGGTTATACGTGCATACTTCCCCGAAAAGGATTTCAGCTATGATTCTATAGCAAGATATTCGGATCCGGGATGGAAGATGATAGTTCCGTTTGGAATCTTTATTGTTGTTATGTTTTGGTTTGGATTAAATTCCCAAGGTATTGTTGACTTGCTGACAAATGTTGCCGAAGGAATGTTTTGATGATGGGTCGAAAACTGTGCGGATGCATTTGAAATCGCATGGTTGACTGCAGATGGATTTGAAATCACATGGTTGATTGCGGATGGATTTGAAACTGCATGCTTGACTGCAGATGGAGATTGATATGAATGGATCACTTAGCTTGAATTTCATATGCGGAAAGGGATTGGATTTTACAATTGACGGATTCAGAACAGTTTACGTTTTGATAGCCATATTCATGTGGGCTATGACCTTACTGATGAGTCCGGAATACCTTAGGCATTATAAAAACAAGGCAAGGTATTACGTATTTTTTGCAATAACTTTCTTTGCTTTGTTGGGTGTATTTTTATCGGCCTCATTGTTTACTACGTTCATTTTCTTTGAGATTATGTCGTTTACTTCATATGTTTGGGTTGCGTTTGATGAACGTCCCGAATCTCTTAGGGCTGCCGCAACTTATTTGGGTGTTGCGGTTATCGGTGGACTTGTAATGCTGATGGGCCTTTTCCTCTTGGAAAACGGCGGATACTCCAAGTATTTGACATGCAGTCTGATATTCTTCGGGTTTGCGGCCAAAGCGGGCGTTTATCCACTTCACATTTGGCTGCCGAAAGCGCATCCTGTTGCACCGGCCCCTACGTCAGCATTGCTGTCGGGTATCCTGACCAAGTCGGGAATATACGGAATTTTGATTCTTTCGTTTGAAATGATGCTTGGTGACATTCCGTGGGGAACAGCCATGCTCATTTTTGGGGTGGTTACGATGTTGCTCGGAGCTGTCCTTGCACTGTTCTCGATAGATTTGAAAAGAACATTAGCCTGCTCATCGGTTTCCCAGATAGGTTTTATTATGGTTGGTGTCGGTATTGGTACGATGCTGGCCGAACACGGTGCTGTTGCAATGCGAGGAACCATGCTTCATATGGTTAACCACTCGTTGTTTAAACTGTGCCTTTTTATGGCCGCCGGTGTTGTGTTCATGAATTTGCATAAGCTTGACCTTAACGAAATTCGTGGATTTGGAAGAAATAAGACGTTACTGAAGATTGTATTTTTGTCCGGAGCATTGGGAATTGCATGTATACCACTCTTTAGCGGATATGTTTCCAAAACCTTGCTGCATGAGGGCATTCTTGAGTACATAACCTTGGTTAAGGAAGGTGCTGTTACGGGAACGATTCTCGGAGTCGGTGCGATGAAGGCTGTTGAGTGGCTCTTCATATTCAGCGGCGGCTGCACGGTTGCGTATATGATTAAGTTGTTTATTGCGGTATTTGTCGATAAGAACGAAGATTCTGCAGTGCAAAAAGAATATGACGACATGAAATCATCTTATATGGGAATAGGAACAAGGATTGCATTGATACTAAGTGCTGTGGCATTTCCGATTATGGGAATTCTTCCCAACATGACGATGGACCGTATTGCAGATTTGGGTTCTTCTTTTATGAATGCTGAGCTCCTTGAAGAGAGTATTAATTATTTTAGTTTCGAAAATCTGAAGGGCGGATTGATAAGTATCGTAATCGGTGTACTTATATATTTGCTCATTATTCGCCTGTGGATGATGAAGGATGGTAAGTATGTTGACAGGTGGATTAAGTGGGTTGATCTTGAAAATGTCGTGTACCGTCCGCTTCTTTTGATAGTGATACCTGCTGTCGGTACGTTCTTTGCAAGATTCTGTGATAATATTGTGGACAGTTTGGTCGTATTTATGCGAAAGACTCTGTATTCCGACAGACCGATTCCGCATGAACATATCGAGGGCAATGCCGTAACTCATGTGGTCGGTGACCGCCTTGATAAAATTCATTACACTCTGGTACATTCGGACAGAGAGCCGGTTCACAGCTATGAACACAGATTTGCCAGATGGTATCGTAAGTTTTCGGAGAATCAGACAATTATTTCACGTTCTCTTTCATTCGGACTTGCTCTTGCCAGTCTTGGATTGATTTTTACTTTAATATATCTTTTGAGCTTCCTTTTGTGGTAGGATGCTTTGATGACAAAGCGTAGGAAATAGTGTATGAGACCATTGAATGATAAAAATAAGACTCAATTGCGCGATAAGCTGATTAAGGAGTCGGACGAGAATCTTTTTAACAAATATATAGGTATTGAAATTCTTGAACTGAATGAGAACTATAGCAAGGCGCGAATGAAATACCGTCCAGAAGTTCTTAATCCATATGGTTCGTATCACGGAGGCGTTCTTTTAAGCTTCGCAGATGCGATGGGCGGAACTACGGCAGATATGTGTGGATATTACGTAACAACGGTATCGGCCAACCTGAATTTCTTGCTTCCTGCAACCAACACGGAGTACATTTATTGCGAATGCATGAAATTGAAGACGGGTAAACATATACTCGTTTTTGATGTCAGAATTACCGATGATGCGGGAAATTTGCTCGACAGCGGAGAGTATAGCTACTTCGCCAGCAAAGTCAAGGTTATATAGTATTGAAAGCACAGAAGGCATATCGTTTGATATGCCTTCTGACAATTGTTCATATATATCGAAGTTGAATTCGAGCGAGCCCATGTTGGGCGCAAGCGGGCGGAATTATCCAACAATTTATGAAAACTAAATTTGCCGGATGCTTGACTAGTGACCGGTTCTGAAATACCAAACCCCAATGTTACCTTGACCGGATTGATGATAACAAGGTATAATTCAATATACAAAATACTGTATACAATAAACAATTCAAAACGTTTAGAGGAAATATGGATATCATAAAGAAAAAGGCATATGCCAAAATTAATCTGAGTTTGGATGTTCTTGGTAAACGTCCCAACGGATATCATGATGTCAGAATGATTATGCAATCAGTAGGCTTATATGATGAGCTTACATTTAAAATCAATCCTAATTATCAGAATTCCGCAGAGTACGAAAATGAATTAAACAATCAGATCTGTCATAACGACAAATTGAGACAGATAATTTTGGAATTTGAAAATCCCGATCCAAATATTGATCTTGGCTCTGTTGAAAAGAATTTAATATACAGAGCGGCTAAATTGATATTGGAGACTTATAACATCACGGATACGGGCGTTATTATATCTTTATCCAAGCATATTCCGGTGGCGGCCGGAATGGCCGGTGGCTCAACTGATGCCGCAGCGGTTTTCCATGGACTAAATGAACTTTTAACCTTGGGGATGACTTTGGATGACATGTGTTCTTTGGGCGTAAAGATAGGCGCTGACGTACCCTTCTGCATAATGAGCGGAACCGCTGTTTCTGAGGGAATAGGCGAAATCCTGACACCGATATCTGCACCTCCGGAAGCTGTTTTGGTCATTGCCAAACCGAAAATTGATGTTTCAACCAAAATGGTATATGAGGAGTTGGATTCCAAACCTATTAAACATCATCCGGATGTTGACGGAATGATAAATGCCATATCAAATCAAGATTTAATCGAAATATCACAACTGTTAGGAAATGTTCTTGAAACAGTTACGGTCGATATGTATCCGATAATTGACTCGATTAAATCAGTCATAAATGAGAGCGGAGCATTGAATGCTCTGATGAGCGGATCCGGTCCGACTGTATTTGGACTTTTTAGGGCAGGGGACGGAGAATCGGCACGAAGAGCCGTTGCCGCCATCAAGAGTCGGGGATTGGCCGATGAAGTATTTATCACAGAATTTGTAGATTCCGAAAGTGCTTGTAAATAGAAAGGACTCCAGTATGCAGGACGAATTACAGTTGAATATGGACAACTTTTTACCTCTTAGAGATGTTGTCTTTGATACCTTACGAAAAGCCATATTGAGCGGTCAGCTTAAGCCCGGTGAAAGACTTATGGAAGTTCATTTGGCATCAAGGCTCGGAGTCAGCAGAACTCCCATTCGTGAGGCAATACGAAAGCTTGAACTTGAGGGACTTGTGGTTATGATTCCGCGAAAAGGTGCCGAAGTTGCCAAAATAAGTGAGAAGAGTCTTAAGGATGTTTTGGAAGTAAGGCGTGCGCTTGACATACTTATTGCCGAACTTGCCTGCGAACGAATTACCGACGAGCAGATTCAAAGCCTTAAAACTGCGGCTGAAACTTTCGAGAATGCAACGAAAGATGCTGCTTCAAGCGACAAGGATGCCACCAAACTTGCCAAAGCGGACATAGCATTTCACGATATAATCATTGAAGCGACCGGAAATTCCAGACTCAAATCGTTGGTTAATAATCTGGCCGAGCAGATGTACAGATATCGATTCGTATATCTAAGAGATGTCAGCATTCACAAGAATCTGATTGACGAACATCAGAAGATATTCGATGCAATATCTCGACACGACGCCAAGAAGGCGGCGCAAATAGCCAAAATTCATATTGATAATCAGGAAAAGTCAATTCTTGAGCACATACGAAACGAAAGTGCGGACGCTGATTGATTTCGAGGAAGTTAAGCCGGATAAAGATACAGAATTGATTTCGAGGAAGTTATGTTGGATAAAGATATAGAACTGACCATCGAAGGGATTCAAAAGGACCCGGATGGTAATGAAAATAAAGATATAACAAAAGAAACCGGAAAGTATTACCTGAAAGGTCAAACACATTATGTGATGACAGAGGATGAGGTTTCGGCACATTCTGCGCGATATAAGTTCAACCATCGCTTCCTGGAGGTAGTCAAAAACGGCGACATCAATTCCAAAATGTATTTTGAAGCCGGTAAATCATACACTTCCGTGTATAAAACACCGTACGGAAGAATGGAACTTACATTTCAAACTCATCAATACACAATATATGAAAAAGCAGACACCATTGAGGTATCTGCTTGCTATTCGTTGCTTAACAATAATGAAATAATGTCTGAAAATCACATTAAGCTGTCGCTTACTTCAAAGGCTTAGCTCCGCCCATTTCCTGTACCTTTTCAACAAGTCTCTTGTATCTTGATTTCTTTTTCTTTTTGGTGTTGGCCGCCATTTCATTCTTTCCGTGAAGTCCCTTAACATCTGTAATATAAATTCCTGAAACTACAGCTTTAACTTCTTTCTTAACAGGAACAGAATCGAATATCTTGGCATCGCAGACAAGGCTCAATACCTGCGGGCCTACTTTGGCTTTGACGATGGGAAGTTTGGAATTTCTCATAAGCTTCGGAGTCTGAGCCAAAACCTGTTGCGGAAGTCCGGCATCCTTTAATTTCATTTTCTTTTTATCGATAATCAGCATTGAAACCGACTGCTTCATGGCATCGATTTGAGCCTGCTGTTCATTCTGCTTTTTCTGAGCCTTCTTACCAAGGAAATAGAGAAGAACGATTAATCCTATTAAAACCACCAGTACAATTATAGTAATTATCCAACCTGTAGACATAAGCACCTCGCAAATTCTTTTTTACAACGTAGATAATAATATCATCATTTATATTTCGGGGCAAGTGGACGTTCGCATCATAGCATATTAAAGATGTATTGGCGGGCATGAACTTCACGAATTTTTCACACAATTAAGGAGTTATTAAGTTGTAGTATATTGTGCGATTGTGATAGAATATCTTTGTATGTAAAGGTGTCGGAGTGTGTATTTTTATAAAGATATATGCATAAGAATACTTAGAATGCATACATAGTTATTTTGATTTAAGAAAGAGGAGCAGTATGAAAAAGTTATCAGTATTAGCGCTAACGACAGCAATGGTTGCGTTGACAGTTTGCGGATGCGCAGGTAAGGATGCGTCGGCCGATCAGGCGAGTGCATCAACAGGTTCGGAAGAAACTAACGGAAAATATTTGTCGGAAATCAATTCGTTGGATTATGTAACACTTGGCGATTATAAGGGAATTTCGGTTGATGTTGATAAGATTACAATCGAAGATTCCGAAATTGATGAGTATATTGATTATGTGTTGAGTCAAAGAACCACGACCGAGCCTATTACAGACAGAACTACGGTTCAGTCGGGTGATGTTGCCAACATAGATTACGAAGGTAAGAAGGATGGCGTTGCATTTGAAGGTGGTACGGCTCAAGGTTACGATTTGGAAATCGGTTCAGGCACATTTATCCCCGGATTCGAAGACGGCCTGATAGGCAAAGAAGTAGGTGAGACAGTTGATTTGGACATCACATTCCCGGAAGGATACAACGAGGAACTTGGTGGAAAAGCAGTTGTATTTACGGTCAAGATTAACAGCATCGGACAAAAGGTTACTCCCGAGCTTACAGATGAACTCGTTAAAGAACTTGATCCTACAGCAACCAATATTTCGGAATACAGAGAGAACTTAAAGGTTGAACTCAAGGAATCCAAGGAACAGAGCCGTGAGGATCAGATTATCAACCAGCTGCAGCAGAAGGTACAGGCCAATGCTCAGTTCCAACCGGCACCCGCAGGATTCGTTGACAGAATTTACACATCAATTATTGATACATTGAATCAGATGGCTGAAAGCTATCAGGTTGAGCCTGCAATGGTTGCACAGATGTATTACGGCGTGGGTGGTGAAAATTACGAAGCAGAACTTCGTACATATGCGGAAGATACAATCGTTAAAGCATATCTTTTGGTTGATGCCATTGCCGAGACCGAAAACATTGTAATTTCAGATGAAGAAGTTGATAAAGATATAGAAACGATGATAAAGGACTATAATTCCGAAACAACTTTGGAAGAGTTTAAGGCTAATAAGGACGAGTATGAGGCAAGAAGAGAATATCTTCTTATGATGAAAATACTTGACTTCATGCGTGAGAATGCGGTAGTCAACGAGAAATAGCGATTCCGACATGGAACGCGCTAATCAATGGGAAACAATAATTCGTGCAGGAGAAATGCAGGATAGATGAGAATTGATTCGACTTTTTTAAGACGAATTGCATGTATACTAACAATATGTTTGGTAATAGTGGCAGTGCCGGTGCCTTCGCACGCTGCCACTATTTCTGAATTGGAGAACGAGAAAAAGGAACTCGAGCAGAAGAAAAAGGAAGCCGAGAAAGAAAAAGAGTCTCAGCAGGCAGCCTATAATTCCGCTAATGAAAAGGCAGAAGGACTTGCCGAAAACCTGGGAGAAATAGAAGGCGAAATGGAGGAAGTGGACCAAGCTTTGGTAGAAACATTGGCCTCCATTGATATGATTAATGAAGACATCGAAGATAAGAAAGAAGAAATTAAAGTAACAACCAAACAATACGAAGAAGCTAAAGCCATCGAACAGGAACAGTACGATTCCATGAAGATGCGAATTAAATTTTTGTACGAAAAAGGTGACCTGACGTACATGCAGCTTCTTGTTGAAGCCAGAAACTTTTCGGATTTGATGAACAGAGCGGAGTATATCGAAAAACTCTATGATTATGACCGAAAAATGTTGCTGGAGTATCAGGAAACCAAAGAAGAAACATTGGCTGTTAAAGAACAGCTTGAAGAAGAGAAGGAAGAACTTGATGCAACCAAACTTGAACTGAAAGAGGAAGAAGATTATCTTAACGATATTTTGGCTCAGAAAGAAGCCGAATACGAAGATTATTCCAATCAGTTGAGCAAGGCCAAGGCAGAGGCTGCAGCATACAAGTCAAATATAGAAAAGAAGAACAGCGAAATTAAGAAACTTCAGCAACAGGCTGATGAAAAGCAGAAGCAGATAAACAAAGCCATAGAAGAGCAGAACAAGCCGGCTACATCAACCGGAGCAAGTTCTTCAAGCCCGCAGGGAGGAAGCAAAAGCTACTCTCCGGCCAATTCGTTTGCCTCGGGCTCTGTAGGGGAACGTATGGTACAGTATGCACTTCAATTTGTCGGAAATCCGTATGTTTACGGCGGAACATCTTTGACACAAGGCGCTGATTGCTCAGGTTTTATTTTCAGAATATACAGAGATTTCGGTTACACAATTCCTCGTGCCGGAACTTCCATGCGAACGGTGGGAACGGAAGTAAGCTATGAAAATGCCAGAGCCGGAGACATTGTATGCTATCCCGGACACGTTGCACTGTACATGGGCAACGGTAAGATAGTTCATGCAAGTACCGAACGTACTGGCATCAAAACAGGAAATGTGTTCTATAAGCAGTTCATTACAATACGACGGGTGGTATAAATTATATGTTTGATAATGAAAATAATGATTCTAAAGAATTAAATACAACGGATTCAAATGAATTGAATGCAATGGATACAAAAGAATCGAATGCAACGGATATCGACAATGTAGCGGAAGGTTCAAATCCGGTGGATGGTAAGAAGAATACGGATAAGTCGTCCGACGATACATCTGAATACGAGGATGTTTGTTTCGTGTGCCGCCGCCCTGAAAGTGTGGCAGGAGAAATGTTTAAACTCCTTAATAACATATGTGTCTGCTCCGATTGCATGCACAAGACGATGGATACGGTATCCCAGTTCGACTATCAGGGAATGCTGAACGATCCCAAAATGCTTGATGAGATGACCAAGAATCTCGGTCCCGGAATGCCGAATATCAGATTTTTGAATATTTCGGATTTACAAGGATCGGGTGGAATTCCCAATAAACAGAAGATTAAAAAGAAGAGTAAAGATGCTCCGGAACCTATAGACCTTAAGAAGATTCCGGCACCGCATGAAATCAAGGCGAAACTTGATGAATTCGTCTGTGGTCAAGAGCATGCCAAGAAGGTTATTTCGGTTGCTGTTTATAACCATTATAAGAGGGTTGCAACAGGCCATACCGATGATATCGAAATCGAAAAATCCAACATGCTTATGATTGGACCTACAGGTTGTGGAAAGACATATCTGGTTAAGACACTTGCCAAGCTGTTGGACGTGCCGCTTGCGATTGCTGATGCAACTTCATTGACGGAAGCAGGTTATATCGGTGATGATATCGAGAGTATCCTTTCCAAACTGCTGGTAGCTGCTGAAAATGATGTTGCCAAAGCAGAGCGCGGAATAGTGTTTATAGATGAAATTGATAAACTTGCCAAGAAAAAGGACGCAAATAACAGAGATATTAACGGTGAAGCCGTTCAACAGGGATTGTTGCGACTGCTTGAAGGCGCCGACGTGGAAGTTCCGGTAGGTGCATCCAACAAGAATGCAATGGTTCCTATGACCACGATTAATACCAAAAATATACTGTTTATAGGCGGAGGGGCATTCCCTGACTTGGATGAGATTATTCGCCAGAGACTAAAGAAACAGACCGGTATAGGTTTTAGCGCCGAATTGAAAGATAAATACGATAACGATGAAGAAGTATTAAGCATGGTTACGAATGAGGATCTTCGAAAATTCGGATTTATTCCGGAATTTTTGGGTAGACTTCCGGTTGTTTATACATTGAAGGCTTTGGATGAGGATATGCTGGTTAAGATTTTGTCGGAACCTAAAAATGCAATTCTTAAGCAGTATCAAAAGTTGTTGGAATTGGATGAAGTTAAGCTGGTGTTTGATGAATCGGCTTTAAGGGCCATAGCACAGAAGGCTCTTAAGAAAGAAACCGGAGCAAGAGCACTGCGTGCTATTATAGAGGAATTCATGCTTGATATCATGTATGAGATTCCCAAAGATGATAATATCGGAACGGTGACGATTACCGGTGATTATATCAACGGTACGGGCGGTCCGATAATATCGATGCGCGGATAGTAACAGGTAATTGGCAATAGGCGAAGAAAGGAGGAAGTATGCCACAGATTTCGATGGAAATATTCTGTTTAATAATCGTAATATTTTTGATGATTATGTTTTATAACAGTTCCCAAATAGATAAAACCAATCCTATTCATACTCTCTTTTCAAGAATGGCTTTTGCTACATTTATCTGCCTCGTTTTTGAAATGAATGCTTCATATTGCCTTGATTTGAAACCGGGTATGGAACCAAGGGGACTTATCGTTTCTCTCATAGTATTCTTCCTTTCGTTCCTTACGGTTTTGTTCATCTGTTTTGAATATGTTAAACGGATGATAAATCTTGATATGCCGTCCCTAAAGAAGATAGGCGGATGGACTTATTATGTTGTCGGTGGTCTGCTTCTGGGTCTTCTTCTTATTCCCTTGCTTTCGGTTAGAATATTAGAGGATCATTCGATTGTATTTACGAAATTGATATATTTTGAATATGCCGTTTTCGTACTTTTTGAACTGTTTATTGGCGCAATTATTTTGGTTAATTACAAATATATTAATATGAAGCGGCGAAAGATTCTCGCGGTGACATTCTTTATGCAGATTATTTGCTTGGCATATCAAGCATACAGACCGCATATTTTTATCGCAGGTTTGGGAATTACCATGATTCTGATTTCATATTACATGTCATTGGAAAGTGAAGACGTTAAGCTGATTGAAGAACTGGCAATAGAAAAAGAGAACGCAAATCTTGCCAATAACGCTAAATCGCAGTTCATTGCCAATGTTTCTCACGAAATCAGAACCCCCATTAATGCGGTTTTGGGCATGGATGAGATGATTCTTCGAGAAACTCAGGAAGAAAAGACCCGTCAGTATGCATCCGACATTAAGTCGGCGGCGCAATCGCTTCATGGAATCATTAATGAAATACTTGATATGTCCAAAATGGAATCCGGCAAAATGGAAATACTGCCGGTCAACTATAATATGCGTTCGCTTATTAATGATGCAATCAGCATTATTCAGATGAAAGCCGACACCAAGAACCTGATATTGGAAACCAAAATCAATCCGGAGATTCCGGCAGGTTATCGCGGTGACGAAATGAAGATTAAGCAGATACTTAACAATATTCTTTCGAATGCGGTTAAGTATACAAATACAGGTTCGATAACGTTCCGACTTGATGGAGAACGTGTGAGCAACAATAGAGCCAAGCTTCACTTTGAAATAGCGGATACCGGAATAGGTATGAAACAGGAAGATTTGGAGCAGCTATTCGTGGAGTTCAGACGGTTTGATACCGAAAAGAATCGTGAAGTCGAAGGCACCGGACTTGGAATGTCAATCACAATGCAGCTTCTTTCAATGATGGACTCAAAGCTTGAAGCAAGCTCGGAGTACGGAGCCGGTTCAGTATTTTCTTTTGATTTGGAACAAGAGATTTGGGATGATTCCGCATTAGGGGATTTTCGAAGCTATTCGGCAAGAAAAGAAGAAAAGTATGAGAAATCCTTTGAAGCTCCGAATATCAAGGTTCTTGTTGTCGATGACAATGCGATTAATCGAAAAGTTTTCATAGGGCTTTTGAAGGAGACCAAGCTTCTTATCGACGAAGCATCTTCCGGACCGGAATGTATCAATATGGTTAAAAAGAACAGATATGCAATAATTTTCATGGATCACATGATGCCGGATATGGATGGTATCGAATGCTATCACAAGTTAAAATTACTCGATAACAACATGTCTAAAGATGCCAAAGTGATTATGCTTACGGCAAATGCTGTTGCCGGAGCCAAGGAATTGTATTTGGACGAAGGTTTCGATGACTTTATGGCCAAACCTATTGTTCCTGAGAAACTTGAAGAAATGATTAAGAAATACATATAGCTTTGAACACTTGCCTGCAAAGGCGTTTTCGTTCCCCCCCAAAAGTGTAGGGAATGTATTGAGGTAGAATATGTCACAGGCGCTTAGATTGCAGATAGGCGCAGCGGTGGTTTTGTTATACATAATCATCAATTATCTATCTGCCAAAAGAAGACGTACAATTTCACACAAAATGTTTACATTGCTGATGATTTGCGCATTTGTCAATGTTACTTTTGATGCACTTTTTGTTTATTGTGTTAATGTTAACGGTAATCCTCCGGATATAATTAACAGATTCTATTTGATTTCTCTCGGATGCTTTTGGGCGGTATTCAATTCTTATCAGGTTGAGGTCGTTAAGGAGCTTGGCGGAAGAGTTTTGGTGCCAATCGGTATTGGTCAGATTCCCATTGTCATTTCGGCACTTCTTTTGATTATTTTCGATATAGATTATTACGAGATAATTGATGGCTGGTTCTACGGAATGGGAGTGGGCGTGGTTGCCTTGTACTTTACCATCGCGGTCTATGTGATACATATGGTGTGCGAATACATAATCAACTTTGGCAGGCTGTCTGCCAAGATGAGAGTTGCTTTCGGAACGGTGTATGTGGCAAGTACCATAAACTATGTTATTCAGCTTTTTGATAAATATAACGTTATTACAAGTACCTCGGTTGCGTTTTCTGTTCTTTGTATGTTTGCCATTATCGAGAATCCCGATCAGCTTTTGATAGAGCAGTTAAAGTATGAAAAGGACCGTGCCAATGCTGCCAACGAGTCTAAATCTTCGTTTATTGCTCATGTATCGCATGAAATCCGTACCCCGATTAACGCGATTCTGGGTATGAATGATATGATAATAAGAGATTCCAAAGAACCGAATTCGGTTCAGTATGCGCAGGATATTTCCACGGCAGCCAATACGTTGTACAGCATAATCAACGATGTATTGGATATGTCCAAAATGGAATCCGGTAAAATGGAAATTGTACCGGTTAATTACAGCCTCAAGAAACTTTTGTACGAAACCATATCGTTAAGCCAATCCAGAATCGATGCAAAACAGCTGGACTTCTTCGTTGAAATTAATACAACATTACCTTCGGAATACTACGGGGATGATGTCAGAATTAAGCAGATATTGTCAAATATTCTCTCCAATGCGGTTAAGTATACGCATGAAGGCTTTGTTAAACTGAATGTTGACGGAGAATTTCACGGAAATTTGGTTGATTTGACTTTCAGCATTAAAGATACCGGTATCGGAATTAAAGAAGAAGATTTTGCCAAACTGTTCGTAGCTTTCGAACGAATAGAAGAGTCGCGAAACAGAAATATTGAAGGTACGGGTCTTGGAATGAACATAACCAATACCCTTTTGAAGATGATGGGCTCAAGACTTGAAGTAAGTTCTATATACGGTGAGGGCTCAATATTCTCGTTCACAATCACCCAGCGAATTGTTAATTCAAGTCCTGTAGGCGATTATGAATCATACAGCAAAGAACAGAAAAACATTGTCATGTTTGACTTCGTAGCACCTACCGTTAAACTTCTTATCGTGGATGACAATTCGTTGAACAGACGTGTATTTTTATCTTTACTCGCACATACTCAAATGCAAATCGATGAGGCATCAAACGGATATGAATGTTTGGAGAAGATTAGAAAAGAGCAGTATGATTTGATATTCCTCGATCACTTAATGCCGCAAATGGATGGTATTGAGACTATTAGAAGAATTAAAGAAGATGTATCTCATCCGAATGTAAAAACTCCGGTTGTTATGCTTACGGCCAATGCGGCAACATCAATGCCGGAAGAGTACAAACTTGCTGGCTTCAATGCATATCTGAGCAAGCCCATTATTAATAATGAACTTGAGAAAGTTTTGCGTGCATATCTGCCTGCGTACAAGGTTAATTATGCCGATGCTCCAAAACCCAAGAAACGTGAATTCGGTAATGCCAACTGGCGCGAGGAACTTCCTACTATCAGAGGTATTGACTGGTCTGAGGCAATTAAGCATCTTCCTACGGAAGAGGTGTTGTATGCAACAATGAAGGAATTCCAAAAGTCTATTCAAACCGAGGCTGCTTTGTTGGATTCGTATGTTGCTGATATTGAACGTGATAACAATCTTGAATTGTTTGGAATCAAGGTGCATGCACTGAAAGGTTCTGCGGCTATGATAGGCGCGGAGATGCTTGCTGAAGGTGCCAAAGAGCTTGAAACGGCATCTAAGGAAGGCAATCTTGTTTTGATTCGTGAAAAGTATCCGTATATGATTAATTACTATCGTGCTTTCGAGAATAAGCTTGAAATGTTCAACGACGGTGACGATAAGCGCGAAGATATCGATTTCCCTCAAGTTATCGCTTTGGTTGAAATGGTTAGAATAGAAATGGACGATATGAATAAGGATAACGTTATGGAGGCCTTGGAAGAAATAGAAGGCTACGTATATCCTGACGAAATACAGGAAAATATTCAATTACTTAGAAACGCTGCGGAACGATTTGACGTGGATACGGTCGATGAGCAGGTTAACAAGCTGGTCGCACAGTTACGTGCACTCCGCGACGGATATTGATTGCGAAAGACTTTGGAAGTGAATGCAGGAAATGAGGTTTGCGAAAGACTTCGGAAGTGAATGCAGGAAATGAAAAATCGAAAGACAATGAAAGAAAGATTTAAATGACTTATAAGAACCGAATGAACGGTAAGCTAAAATATATTTTTATCATCTCTATATTGGTATCAATTATTATAATGACAGGATGCGGCAGTGACCCGTTTATTAAGGACTCGACTATCCTGGAATATGACGTTGCATCTTTGGAAACAATTCCCAATAATCCGTATTTTGACTTGAAAGTTCCTACATATATCACCAAAATAGATAACCTGTATTTCATTGTGGACTGTTACAATAATCAGGTAATTTATAATGAGAACCTGGAGGAGCCTTTGTGCTATTGGTCGGTTATGACTTCCGACATCAATATGGGACACACAATTGCCTCCGACGGAACGGTGTATTTAATTGATGATACAGAGAACAACAGAATTCTGGTAATGGAGAAACGAAAGAATTCAAGTGAAACAGATGTATTCGTGCCGACTCAGGAGTTTTCGCAAATCGGCACTCGCCCGCACTTTATTCTCTATGACGAAAATACTGAAACGTTTTATGCATGGAGCTCGATGACCGGCGAGATGTTCTTGTTTAAACGTAAGAATGAAGACAATCGTGTATTTTTATCCGAAATCAGAAAAATAGAGGAACTCGACGGCTTCTATGTACGTTCTTTCAGTATTATAGACGATATGGTATATTTTGTTTCCGGCAATGGTAATATAATCGTGGCTGACATGGATGACTTTAGCATCAAACAAAGATATGCGGTACCGGATGAACTGTTTGGCATGGTTCAGGTGACAAAGATAGACGACTATTTTTATGTTACGGTTTCGACCGATATACTCTGCAATCAAGAGGCAGCAACAATTATAAGAACCAAAGATCTTAGTGCACTTGCTTTGGGAGACTATGAAGATGTTTACGAGCATTTCATAGGAGGAGGCACACCATATTGTATTACATCTTTTGACGACCACTTCTACTTGTGTGAGCATCGAATCCCCGGTCATTCAATTTGGCAATTTGATGTTAAAAATAATAGCATTCAAAACGAGACAACAATTTACTAATTGCCGCAAATCGTCTAAACCATATAGGTTACGAAAAATCTGTCAGTCATTATTAAAATTATTGCGCACATCAAGTGAGCAATATATTTTTATCTTACCGCAATATTGTTCCATTTGAGCCTATGACATTTTCAAAATCAAAGTGATATAATTGAAGTGTTAGGTCGCTTGCGACTTCCCGCACCTTGATGGTGCTGCTTTTGCAAATACGATAGAGAGGATAGCATGTATAAAGTAGGTGAATACGTAATCTGTGGCGTTAACGGTATATGTCAGGTGGAAACAGTAACCACTTTGGACTTCGATTGGGTAGATAAGAACCAAAAGTTCTATCTGTTAAAGCCCGTGTTTTCGAACGGAAGCACAGTGTATAAACCTATTGATACGGATGACCTTCGGCTGGCGCTTACCAAGGAAGAAGCTCAAAAGCTTGTAGGCGAAATGAAGGACATTGAGACAATTCCTATTGCGGATGAGAAAACTCTCGAAAAAACATATAAGGATTTGATTCATTCCTGCGACCCGATATGCTTGGTACAGTTGATTAAGACAATTTTGCTTCGAAAGGAGAAACGTCTTTTGAAAGGCTTTAAGGTGACGGCATTGGATGCAAGATACTTTAAGCAGGCTGAAGACTTCCTGTACGGAGAATTATCTGTTGCTTTAGGCATACCAAGAAATGAGATGCGCGAGTATATTTCTTCAATGATGGACACATAACAGCGCATATAATTTTGACTATTCATTCCACCTCATATCCATTTGCAGCTTCGAATGCACAATTGATTTGTAAGTTCGAACTGCAAAACATGGCGGCGTTCACTATGTGGACGCCGCTTTCCTGTGGATGGACTCAAATGCGCCGAGTCCTAAAGAAATGTCAATATATGGCTTGGCTCACCGATGGAGTCAAATGCGCCGAGTCCTAAAGCAAAGTCAATATATGGCTTGACTCACCGATGGACTCAAATATGCCTAATTCTGAAGAAAAAGTCCAAAAGCGGCGAGATACAAGTGACGCGTAAGGGAGTTTGGACTCTATAGATTGGAAATCAGGGGTTTGAGTCCAGATTCTGAAAAATAGTGGACTCAAATCGGCAAAAACAGCTCGATTTGAGTCCAACCGTCAGCCGTCGGCACGTAAACTTGAGGGGAAATGGACTTGGATTCAAGAAACACGCTGATTTGAGTCCAACCTCCAAATTCATAAATTATTCTTGACCGGTGAGATAAAGAATGATATCTTTTTCATACAACGTAATAATCTGATTACGTTGATTCTATTAGCCAAGTTATGGCAAATACCCATTAACAAGTAACTGCTTTAAAACTTCTTATGCTGATTAAGGCATTTGAATTTGGCAATGAGTAATTGAAATTGCAGTTCTATATTCATTGGAACTAATGATGCGAATTGCACTACTGTTTTTCGAGAGGAGCGTGCAGATGTATGTGGCAAATTTAATATCGTATTTATCGGACGGAACAATCAGAATTGATTTCTCCGATATTAACTTAACTCCGGTATCATCAAGGCAGATTATTCAGTCTTTGATTTTGGCGGATGCTGTGTTGATCTTAATGTACCTAATCAGGCGAATTGCTGTCATATATAACTTGAGGTTTGATAATACGCGACGGTATGTCGGTATGGCATTGGTTCATGTATGTGCTTATGGCAACTGTATATATTTGTCCAAAAGAATTATTGATCGCGGTTATACGGGTACTTTTCTTATTAAGCAAGGAAAGTATCAATTGGGGAGGCGTTTTGATCGGAAAATTATAGTTTATTATCCAAGGGGAAGTACCAGTGTTGATGATAAACATATTATTGAGATTCATATCGATGGATAGTGAATTGCAAAATTAAAATGTGACGCTTGCAGAAAAGTGGATTGCGGAAAATCAGGTGTTTGGAGGAAAGTGGATTGCGGAAAAATCAGGTGTTTGGAGAAAAGTGGATTGCAGGTGTTTGGAGGAAAGTGAGCTGCAGAAAAATAAGAGGTAGAAACTTTAAGGTATAGAAACGAGAAAATGGAGGCAGGGCAGTATGGATATTTTGAATTGTATGGATGCTAATGAACTTAATAAGGAGCTGAAACAGATTGATAAGGAAATGCGCAAGTTGCGTAAGGGCAAGCTGATGATTAGAAATCAAAATTCGGAAAACAGAATCAAGTTTTACCACAAAACTGATAAAACTCTTACCTACCTTAATAAGGCAAAGCGCGCATTGGCAGAAGAACTTGCGTATAAGCTCCAGCTGGAACTTGAGAAGGAAATTGTAGAAAGCAGGTTATCCATGCTTTCAACAGCTTCCGCAAGATTTGAAACCGCCAAAAATAAGTATCATAAATATATGACAAATCCCGGATTTGCAGAACTGCTATCCAATTATAAATGTGGACGAACGGATCTTTCAAAATGGATGCATTCCGAATATAATACAAATCCGCGATTTACAGAAAAGAAAATACACCCGACTGTCTTTGGAATAAAAGTACGTTCAAAATCCGAATCGCAGATAGCAATTCTTTTAGCGAATCATGGTATAGCGTTCAGATATGAGTGTGAATTTGTTGTTGATGGAATTACAATTTATCCGGATTTTACGATTAAACTTTCGGACGGAAGAACGGTGATATGGGAGCATTTGGGAATGCTTGATATTTCGACATACAGGAAAGAAACATGTCAGAAATTGGAAACGTATTTTGTCAATGGCTATCTTCCGGGAAAAAATCTGATTCTGACTGCAGAAAGTGCTGATGCTCCGCTGACTTACGAACAGATAGAAGCTACGATTAATGCATATTTGCTATGAAAAGGTGGAAAGCAGATGAATGCCTGGGAATGTCAGAGAAAACTCGATGGACTCAAATACGCCGAATTCTAAAGAAAAAGTCCAAAAGAGGTGAGATACAAGTGCTGCGCAGGAGTGTTTGGACTTTATAGGATGGAAATCAGCGATTCAAGTCCAAATCCTGAAAAATAGTGGACTCAAATCAGAAAAACACGCTGATTTGAGTCCAACCGTCAGCCAGCAACGTGAGAACCCGAAGTGGAATGGACTTAATCATGAGATACACGCTGATTTGAGTCCACTTGGCGTCGGACATCCATCCCGCAATGAACGACCGCCGCCTCCGCGCATCTTGATTTTTGGCGGACGAAATGCTATCATTTTGAATACGTATGGTATTTCATTTTAGGTGAAAATCGCCCTATTAAATATGATTCGATTGAATCGAGAGGAGAAAAAATGAAAAAAATTATTGCAACAATGTTAGCAGCAACGATGGTTATCGGTTTGACTGCATGCGGTTCTTCCGCAACAACAGAGGCTTCAGAGGCATCAGCACAGGAAGCTTCAACAGAGGCTTCAGAGGCATCTGTACAGGAAACTTCAGCAGATGACGCACAGGTAAGCGAGGAGGCTTCAACAGCAGTTTCCGAAGCTATTGCAGACGGCGTATTGACAGTAGGAACTAACGCAGAATTCCCGCCTTTTGAATATGTTGGTGATGATGGTAATCCGGACGGATTTGATATGGCTTTGATCAAAGCTGTAGGCGAGAAGATTGGTGTTGAAGTTCAAATCGAAAATATGGAATTTGCATCACTTGTTTCATCAATCGGAAATAAGATTGATGTTGCTATAGCAGGTATGACTGTAACAGAGGAACGTCAGCAGACAGTTGATTTCTCTGATTCATACTATGATGCTGTTCAGTATGTAATTGTTCCTAAGGATTCTACTATCGCAACAGCAGATGATCTTGTAGGAAAGAACATCGGTGTTCAGCTTGGAACAACAGGTGACTTTATTGCTACAGATATAGAAGGAAGCAATGTTTCTTCTTATAATAAAGCAGTTGATGCGGTTAATGACCTTCTTAACGGAAGAGCTGATCTTGTAATCATTGATAAGAATCCTGCACTTGTATTCACAGGTAAATATCCTGATGATCTTGTTGCTATGGATGGTTCACAGTTCGGTTTCGAAGTTGAGAACTACGCAATCGCAATGCCTAAGGGCGATACAGCTTTGGTAGATGCAGTTAACAATGCTATTGCAGAACTTAAAGCAGATGGTACATTTGATTCATTAGTTCAGAAGTATATTGAGGAGAACTAAATGCAAGAGTGGGTTACACAAATTGGGGATATGTTCCAACGGGCCTTCATAGCGGAGGACCGTTGGAAATTGTACTTTAAGGGTCTGGGCGTTACCCTTGAAGTAGCTGTATTTGCAGGTATTTTGGGAATTATTATCGGTACTGCGATAGCTCTTATGAGACTTAGTACCCGATCGAACGGAAAAAGAACGATATTCTCATATATTGCAGGTGCTTATGTTGACATTATCAGAGGTACACCGTCGGTTGTTCAGCTTCTTATTATGTGGTTCATTATTATGAAGAATTCGAATAACGGTATTTTGGTGGCTTCATTATCTTTCGGTATCAATTCGGGCGGATATGTTGCCGAAAACGTACGAGCAGGTATACTTGCCGTAGACAAGGGCCAAACGGAAGCAGGTCGTTCTTTGGGCTTATCTAAAGCGCAAACTATGATGTATATAGTTATTCCGCAGGCAATTAAAAATGTTCTTCCGCCTTTGTGTAATGAATTTATTTGTTTAATTAAAGAGACGGCTATTGTCGGATATGTTTCGCTGACGGATTTGACACGTGCTGCCAATCAGATTTCGTCGCGTACGTATGAAGCGTTTATGCCTCTCATCGGCGCTGCCGTAATCTACTTTGTAATTATTAGGATATTGTCGGTATTGATAGGAATAGTAGAAAGGAGGTTACGTAGAAGTGATAACCGTTAATAACCTCCATAAAACATTTTTGGATTCAAACGGGAATCCAAATCATGTTTTGCGCGGAATTGATTATCATATCAGCCCGGGCGAAAAGATAGTTATAGTAGGACCTTCGGGTTCGGGTAAGAGTACCTTTTTAAGGTGCTTGAACCTTTTGGAACGACCTACGGAAGGTAAGATTGTTTTTGACGGTAAAGATATAACTTCCGCTAAAGTGGATATAAATCTTATCCGTCGGGATATGGGTATGGTGTTCCAGCATTTTAATTTGTTTAATAATTTGACGATAATGGAGAATATTACACTCGCTCCCATTAAACTCAAACTGATGAATAAAGAAGAAGCGGCCGAGAAGGCACTTTCGCTTCTTGACAGAGTTAATCTTAAGGATAAGGCAGATGCTTATCCGGCTTCATTGTCCGGAGGACAGAAGCAAAGAATCGCTATCGTAAGATCGTTGGCGATGAATCCTAAATTAATGTTATTTGATGAGCCGACTTCCGCACTTGATCCGGAAATGGTAGGTGAAGTTTTGGAAGTAATGAAAGAGCTTGCCGACAACGGAATGACCATGGTTGTTGTTACTCACGAAATGGGATTTGCAAAAGAAGTTGCCACTAAGGCTTTGTTTATGGATGAAGGGGTGATTATGGAAGAGAATACTCCCAAGGAGTTCTTCGAGAATCCTCAATCTCCGAGACTGAAGGATTTCTTATCAAAGGTACTTTAATCGATGATTACTGTCAGCTTATGTATGATTGTTAAGAACGAGTCCAAGGTGTTGGCCAGATGCCTTGATTCTATAGCGGATTTGGTGGATGAGATTGTTATTGTGGATACAGGCTCAACAGATAACACCAAGGAAATCGCATATGGATTTACCACCTTAGTTTATGATTATGAATGGGTGGGTGACTTTAGTGCGGCCAGAAACTTTGCCTTTGATAAGTGTAGTTGCGACTATATATATTCTGCGGATGCGGATGAAGTGCTTGATGAGGAGAATCGCAAGCGCTTCAAATTTTTATTGGCATCATTGGACGAAGAGATTGAAATCGTTCAAATGTATTACAAGAATCAGCTTTGCCACGGGACGGTTTACAATTTTGACAAGGAATTGCGTCCTAAGCTGTTCAAGAGAATAAGAAAATTCACGTGGATTGATCGTGTCCACGAAACAGTAAGAGAAGCACCTCTTGTGTTCAATTCGGAAGTTGAAATCACGCATATGCCTGTTAACAACCACGCATCACGCGATTATTCAATTTTCGAGGATATGATTAGCAAGGATGAGCCACTCTCACCAAGACTGTTCCGGTTCTATGCCAAGGAGCTGTTTGTCTCAGGCGAAAAGGATGATTTTGCCAGAGCGGAAGATTTTTTTACAAGAGTTGTGGATGATGACAGCACTTCGACCGAATATATCCAGGCAGCTTTATGCATAGTGGTCAAGTCGGCATATTGGCGACAGGACTACCTAAAGATGTACAGATATGCCATAAAGGATGTGGCATCGGAACCGTGTTCCGAGATTTGCTTTTTGCTGGGTTCGTATTATGAAGATATGCGAGAATACAAGGAAGCTGCTGTATGGTATTTCAATGCGGCATTTGAATGCAGCAGCATTTTGAATATCAGATATCAAAAAGAGTATCCTCTTCAGGGACTGGTAGATGTCTATAATGCCATGGGCCTTGTGGAAGAGGCACATACATATGAAGAAATGCTCGAGAAGGAGTGATTATGAGTTGGGAAGAAAACGTCAGAAAAGTAATTCCCTATATTGCGGGCGAACAACCCAAAGGTAAGGTTATTAAATTAAATACCAATGAATTTCCTTATGCACCTTCGCCGAAGGTAGCCAAGCGAATGGAAGAACTTGCCAAGGAAGAATTGGATGATGAAAGTTCTATGTTGAGGAAATATCCGGATATGGATGCCACCAATCTCGTTAATGCGATATCCGAGGTATATGGCATACCGTTTGAAAAGATATTTGTCGGAATCGGTTCCGATGATGTGTTGGCATTATCTTTTCTTACATTTTTTAATAATGCGGATAAAGATATACTTTTCCCGGATGTAACATATTCGTTCTATGATGTGTGGGCGTCTTTGTATCGCATGTCTTACAAGCAACAGCCTCTTGATGAGAATTTTAAGATTAAAAAGGAAGATTATATAGGCGTTCCGAATTGCGGAATCATTATTCCCAATCCCAATGCTCCTACCGGTGTATATGAAGCACCATCCTTCTTTGAGGATATTATCAAAGCTAATCCTGACAGTGTTGTCATAATTGATGAAGCATATATTGATTTCGGAGGCGAAAGCTGCCTCCCATTCATAGATAAGTATGATAATGTTTTGGTTGTCCAAACATTTTCGAAATCGAGAGCACTGGCAGGTTTGCGAATCGGAGTTGCATTCGGTAATCCGAAACTTATCAAATACCTCAAGGATGTTAAGTTCTCGTTCAATTCGTACACACTGAATTATCCTGCGATAGAACTTGCAACGGCTTCGGTTCTTGACGTGGATTACTGGCATCGCACGGTTGACATGCTGATTAAGACAAGAGAATGGACTAAACAGGAATTAAAGAAACTCGGATTTGAATTTGAAGATTCCATGTCGAACTTTATCTTTGCCAAGCATAATACCAAAAGCGGTGAGGAGATATTTGATGCTCTCAGACAGAAGGATATCTTTGTCCGACATTGGAATAAGGACAGAATAGCCGATTATCTGAGAATTTCGATCGGAACGGATGCACAGATGCAGGAGCTTGTTAAAGCGCTTAAGACAATAGTTGGTTAGCCATTGAGAATAGGAGAATTTCTAAATGATTCATTATTTAATAATATTTTTGATATCTATGGTTCCTTTGATTGAACTTAGAGGAGCAATACCTTATGCGGTGGGATTCATTGAGGCAGGAGAGCCGCTTAAATTGTGGCTTTGCTATGTTATAGCAATTGTCGGAAATATGCTTCCTGTACCGATTATATTCTTCTTCGCACGTAAGGTGCTTGAGTGGGGTAAAGATAAAAAGTTTATCGGCAAGTTCTTTACGTTCTGTCTGGAAAAGGGACATAAAGGCGGTGCCAAACTTCAGGAAAAGGCCGGAAAAGGCCTCTTTTGGGCACTTTTACTGTTCGTGGGAATTCCGCTTCCGGGAACCGGCGCGTGGACCGGTACGCTTGCTGCCTCCATTCTTGATATGGATTTTAAGAAGAGCGTAATAGCGGTTATGTTGGGCGTGATATTGGCAGGTGTGATTATGGGACTTGTCAGTGCGGGACTTTTCGGAACTGTTTTCGCAGTTGCAGGTTAGATTTGAGCAGATGCGGCAGTTGCAGACCGGATTGCGCAAATATTAAGCGTATGGATGCTATGAGTGAGCCGGATTGAGCAGGTATTATGATTTCACAGGATAGTTACACGGAATTTGCATATCTTTATGACACATTTATGGAGGATGTCCCATATGAAGAGTGGGCTTCCTTTTTTGACGCATTGCTAAAATCATACGGTAATGATGTTAAGGACGTTTTGGATTTGGGATGCGGAACCGGAAAGATGACACGGCTTTTGCAATCTAAAGGCTATAACATGATAGGTGTGGATATTTCCGAGGATATGCTTTGTGTCGCAACCGAAGCATGCGATGACATTCTGTACATTAATCAGGATATGCGCGAACTTGCGCTGATTGAACAGCAGGATGCAATTATTTCATGCTGCGACTGTATAAACTATTTGACGCTTGATGAGGATGTCGTTCAAACCTTTAAATGTGTATATAAAGCTCTGTCAGCCGGAGGCTTGTTCATTTTTGATTTTAATACGATTTACAAATATGAAACTGTGATAGGTGATACGACAATTGCGGAGAATCGCGAGGACTGCAGCTTTATATGGGAGAATTTCTACAGCCCGCAAGATCACATTAATGAATATGATGTCACATTTTTTACAAAGATAGATGATGACGAGGATGTTTTCAGACGATTTACGGAAACGCACGTTCAACGAGGTTATACTCTTGAAGAAATGAAGAGATTTGCTCAAAAAGCCGGCTTTAAGTATGTTGTGGCTTTGGATGAAAGCGCGCATAAGGAACCGACAAGTGTAAGTGAACGTATATATTTGGTATTGCGTAAGTAATCATCGGGCTGATTCGCACACGCATGATGTAGTGCAAGCAATCGTCGAATGAATTGATAAGTAACGCTGGACAGGAGAATTTGAGATTATGTCTGATTATATAGTAAGAGCCACCGCAGCAGGTGCTCAGATTAGGGCATTTGCGGCCACCACTCGTGAGCTGACGGAATATGCAAGGGCTGCACACAATACGTCACCCGTTATGACAGCGGCTTTGGGACGACTAATGACCGGTGCGGCAATGATGGGAACCATGATGAAAAGTGACACAGATGTCACAACTCTTCAAATACGTGGAGTGGGTCCTGCCAAAGGTGTTACGGCTACAGCCAATGGAAAGGGTGAGGTAAACGGTTATTGCATGAATCCGCAGACCATGCTTCCCCCCAATGAACTTGGCAAACTTGATGTCGGCGGAGCAATGGGCGAAGGATATCTAAGAGTAATCAAGGATTTGGGGTTAAAGGATCCGTATGTCGGTACAATCCAGCTTCAAACAGGCGAAATTGCAGAAGACTTAACATACTACTTCGCAACATCCGAACAGGTTCCGTCATCGGTGGGTTTGGGTGTTCTGATGAATAAAGATAATACGGTTAAGCAAGCCGGTGGCTTCATTATTCAGGTAATGCCTTTTGTTACCGATGAAGTTTTGGACAAGCTTGAGACCAAACTCCAATCCATCAAGAGTGTCACCGAAATTTTGGATGCAGGTAATACTCCGGAAATGATGCTGGAGATGATTTTGGGTGATTTGGATTTGGAAATTACGGATACAATCCCCACCTGCTTTAAGTGTAACTGTGATAAGTCCAGAGTTGAGAAAGCCTTGATTTCTTTGGGAAGGGCAGAACTTGATGATATGATCAAGGAAGGTAAAGAGATAGAAATCAAGTGTCAGATTTGCAACAAGGCATATAATTATTCGATTGATGAGTTGAAGAAAATCATTTCGAAATGTAAATAGGAGGAATTGAAATGGAAGCAGCAAAGAAATACGGCAAACAATATTTTTTGCCCCCGGTAGATTGTTATGACTGGGTGAAAAAGGATGCAATCGACAAGGCACCTATTTGGTGTTCGGTTGACTTGCGTGACGGTAATCAGGCATTGATTGAGCCTATGAGCCTGGAACAGAAGCTAACCTTTTTCAAGCTGCTCGTTGATATAGGTTTTAAGGAAATTGAAGTGGGATTTCCGGCAGCTTCGGATACAGAATATCAATTTATGCGAGCTCTTATTGACAGAAACATGATTCCGAGTGATGTTACCGTTCAGGTACTTACTCAGGCCAGAGAGCATATTATTAAGAAAACTTTTGAAGCTGTCAAAGGTGCTCCTCATGCTATTATTCACCTTTATAATTCAACATCTGTGGCTCAAAGAGAGCAGGTTTTTAAAAAATCGAAAGAGGAGATTAAGAACATCGCGGTTGAGGGTGCTAAACTTCTTAACGATCTTGCAGCTCAGACAGATGGCAATTTCTCCTTCGAATACAGTCCGGAGAGCTTCCCGGGAACAGAAGTTGACTATGCGCTTGAGGTGTGTAATGCGGTACTTGATGTGTGGAAACCGACTTCTGCCAATAAGGCCATAATCAATATTCCTACCACCGTTCAGATAGCAATGCCACATGTATTTGCAAGTCAGGTAGAGTATTTTGACAAGAACCTTAAGTATCGTGAGGGAGTTACTATTTCAATCCACCCTCATAATGACAGAGGCTGCGGAATTTCCGATGCGGAACTTGGTGTATTGGCAGGTGCCGACCGTGTCGAGGGAACGCTGTTTGGTAATGGTGAACGTACAGGAAATGTTGATATTGTTACTCTTGCCATGAATCTTATGACTCATGGTGTTGATTCCAACCTTAAGTTTGATAATATCATGAACATAAGAAATGTTTACGAGGAACTTACGGGAATGAAAGTGCATGAGAGAACTCCGTATGCGGGTGATCTTGTGTTTACGGCATTTTCGGGTTCGCATCAGGACGCTATTTCCAAGGGTATGGCTTACAGAAATGCAGGTCTTTCCGGTGACAAGTGGACTGTTCCCTATCTTCCCATTGATCCGCGTGATTTGGGCAGAGAATACGAATCCGATGTTATCAGAATTAATTCTCAGTCGGGTAAGGGTGGTGTTGCCTTCGTTCTTAAACAGAATTACGGCTTGACGATTCCTACACCTATGAGAGAAGAAGTCGGATATCTTGTTAAGGGTGAATCGGATGTCAGACATGCAGAACTTGCACCTCACGATATCTATGAAATATTTGAGAAGAATTATATTAAATCAAGAGCACACTTCGACGTTACGGGTTCAACCTTTACTCCCGAAGGCGAAGAGGAGATGTTCGTACGTTTGATAATAAACAACGAAGGCGCCGAGAAGAGAATCTCCGGAGAAGGAAACGGACGTCTCGACTCTGTGGCTAATGCATTTAAGGAATTCTTCAATGTTGATTACACATTGAAGGTATATGAAGAGCATGCGGTTTCGATAGGCTCTTCTTCGAAGGCTGCATCTTATGTGGGAATCGAGCATCAGGGCAAGATGTACTGGGGCGTCGGTATTAATCAGGATATTATTAAATCATCTGTTGCAGCTTTGGTTTCTGCAGTTAATAAAATCCTATAAAGGTAATTTGACATGAAAAAGCCGACTAAACCGGTTTCACGAATTGTATACAGTAGAGCTTTGATAATAATCCTTATGCTGGCGGCGCAGATTGCCTTTTTTCCGATAGCGTATCACTATTTGGCCAAATATGTTCCTTATGTTATGGAGATAATGGCCTTTATCGGAACTATCTGCGTAATTGTTATCGTCAATAAGGATGAACCGGCCGAGTTCAAAATGACATGGATGGTCATAGTTTGTATTCTGCCTATTCTCGGAGTTTTGCTGTATATTTTTGTGCAAAGCAACTGGGGAATGTGGGGACTTAGACGAAAGGTTGCCAAGGGCGAAAAGGCTACACGCGGAAAGATTTTCACTTCCGACGGAACCAGGCGCGCTCTTGAAAATGAAAGACCGGAAATCAAACGATTTGCACATTACATGGAAACCGATTGCGGATTCCCGATATATCACAATACGAAAACCACGTATTTTCCTACAGGCGAACTCTACATTCAAACCCTGATTGAAGAACTGAAAAAGGCCGAGAATTATATCTTTATCGAATACTTCATAATCAACCAAGGTCGTGTGTGGGATTCGGTTCTTGAGGTTTTAAAGAGTAAGGCGGCAGCAGGCGTTGAGATCAGAGTTATGTATGACGGTCTGTGTTCGCTTTCCAATCTTCCGTATTCATATCCCAAAGAAATAGCACAGTATGGAATCAAAGCCAAGATGTTTGCGCCTATGGTACCGTTCCTTTCTACGAGCCAGAATAACCGTGATCACAGAAAAATCGTGGTTATCGACGGCAAGGTGGCGTTCACGGGCGGAGTTAATCTGGCGGATGAATATGCCAATTTAATTGAACGTTTCGGGTATTGGAAAGATGGCGGAATAATGCTTGAGGGACGTGCTGTTCTTAGCTTTCTTATGATGTTCACGCAGATGTGGAATATTTACGGCAAAGAAGACCTTGACTATGATAAGTATCTTCTCAATCATGTCGAACGTCCCAAGCAAGAACATGACGGATTCGTCATTCCGTATGGTGACACACCTACAACCAAGAAAGAGATAGGCAAGACGGTATACTGTGATATTTTCGCCAAAAGTAACAGCTATATCCATACAATGTCTCCTTATTTCGTGGTAGACCGTGAATTCCTTACAATCATGAAATATGCCGGAAAGCGCGGAATTGATGTTAAACTTATCGTCCCGTATATTCCGGATAAAAAGATACCGTTTTGGATTGCCAGAACCTTCTATCCGCAACTGCTTGAGGCGGGGATAAAGATATATGAATACATCCCCGGATTTGTTCATTCCAAAGTAATGGTTTCGGACGGAATAGTAGCAACCTGCGGGTCCATTAACGTGGACTATCGAAGCTTCTACCACCATTTTGAGTGCGGAGTATATCTTTACCGAAATTCCGCAATCTTGGACATTGAAGCAGATTTCCAAGATACGCTGACCAAGTGTCGGGAAGTTACTTTGGAGTATTATAAGAGTCTTCCAAGATATCAGCGTGCAATAGGCAAAATTCTAAAATTGTTTGCCCCGATGATATAATGTCAAGAACGTACAGATTTTATTGCAAACAGCCGTGTTTTTCTATATAATTTTGAAGTGAACCCGACGATTAACTGGGAGAATATATGTAGTTGGGAAAATATAGTATAAGGAGAAAAAGGTATGAAATTTGGTCATTTCGATGACGCCAACAAAGAGTACGTCATCACAACCCCCAAGACACCATTGCCTTGGATTAACTATTTGGGATCTAACGATTTCTTTAGTTTGATTTCTAACACAATGGGCGGTTATTCATTCTATAAGGATGCGAAATTATTGCGTTTAACCCGTTATCGTTATAACGGTGTGCCTACCGATATTAACGGTAAGTATTTCTATATTAAAGACGGTAATACTGTTTGGAATCCCGGCTGGCAGCCTACCAAAACAGAACTTGACTCGTACGAATGTCGCCACGGTATCGGATACAGTAAGTGGAATTCTTCAAAGAACGGTGTAAACGCTTCTGTTCTTGCTTTCGTTCCTACAGATGACACTTGTGAAATTAATCAGATTAAACTCACCAATACAACTAACGAAGCTAAGAGCATTAAGCTTTTCTCTTATGTTGAATGGTGCTTGTGGAACGCTGACGATGATATGAAGAACTTCCAGCGTAATTTCTCAACAGGTGAAGTTGAAATTATTGATTCCACAATTTATCACAAGACAGAATACAGAGAAAGACGTAACCACTACGCTGTTTACTCTGTTAATGCAAAAATAGACGGTTTTGATACATCAAGAGATGCGTTCCTTGGTGCATATCATGACAATCGTGACCCTGAAGTTGTTTGCGAGAAGGGTCAGTGCACAGGCTCCGTAGCTCACGGATGGTCACCTGTAGCAGTTCATCAGATTAACATTGACCTTAAGCCGGGTGAGACCAAGTCATACGTATTCGTTCTTGGTTACTGCGAGAATCCGGATGATCAGAAATGGGAGTCAAAGGGTGTTGTAAACAAGGCTCCCGCCAAGGCATTGCTTGCCAAGTATCAAACCGATGCAGATGTTGAGAAGGCATTTGCCAAGTTGACCGAGTACTGGAACAATCTTCTTAGTATTTACACATTGGAATCTTCCAATGATAAGGTTAACCGTATGGTTAATATTTGGAACCAGTACCAGTGTATGGTTACATTCAACATGAGCCGTTCTGCTTCATATTATGAGTCAGGTATCGGCCGTGGAATGGGATTCAGAGATTCCAACCAGGATTTGCTTGGTTTCGTTCATCTTATTCCCGAACGTGCGCGTGAAAGAATTATCGATATCGCTTCAACACAGTTCCAGAACGGTTCTGCGTACCATCAGTATCAACCTCTTACCAAGAGAGGTAATTCCGATATCGGTTCCGGATTCAATGACGATCCTTTGTGGTTGATTGCCGGTGTTTCTGCTTATGTTCGTGAGACAGGTGATATTTCGATTCTTAAGGAAATGGTTCCTTACGATAACGATATGAGTGTTGCAACTACTTTGATGGAACACTTGAAAAGATCATTTGATTTCACGGTTAATAACAAGGGACCTCATAACCTTCCTTTGATTGGCCGTGCCGACTGGAATGACTGTTTGAACCTTAACTGCTTCTCAGAGCATCCCGGTGAAAGCTTCCAGTGCTTTGGACCTTCCGAAGGACCTGTTGCCGAATCTGTATTCATTGCAGGTATGTTCGTTAAGTATGGTGAAGAATATGCACAGCTTGCCGAATTGCTCGGCGACGATGCAGAAGCTGCTCGTGCTCGTAAGGAAGTTCAGATTATGTATGATGCCGTTCTTAAAGACGGTTGGGACGGAGAATGGTTCGTTAGAGCATATGATGCTTACAAGAATCCTATCGGTTCTTCAAAATGTGAAGAAGGTAAGATTTTCATCGAGTCAAACGGATTCTGCTCATTGGCAGGTATCGGTGTTAAGGAAGGACTGGCCCAGAAGGCCCTTGATTCCGTTAAGAAGCATCTTGACTGCGAATACGGTGTTATGATTCTTCAGCCTGCATATACAACATATCATTTGGAACTTGGTGAAATTTCTTCTTATCCGCCCGGATACAAAGAGAATGCCGGTATCTTCTGCCACAATAACCCTTGGGTTTCAATTGCGGAAACAGTTATCGGACGTGGTGACAGAGCTTTCGAAATATACAAGAAAACATGTCCTGCTTACACAGAAGAAATTTCGGAGATTCACAAGACAGAACCGTACGTATACTGCCAGATGGTAGCCGGTGCAGATGCATATATCCCCGGTGAAGGTAAGAACTCTTGGCTTACAGGTACGGCAGCTTGGACATTTACCAACATTTCACAGTATATCCTCGGTGTATATCCTACACATAAGGGATTGCAGGTTGATCCTTGTGTTCCTTCCGATTTCGGTGATTTCAAGATCACACGTAAGTTCAGAGGCGCAACATACACTATCAATGTTAAGACCAACGGTTCTCAAAAGGGCGTTAAGTCTATGACTGTTGATGGTAATAAGATTGACGGATGCGTAATTCCTTACGTAGAAGGAAAGAAAGAATACAACGTAGAAGTTGTAATGTAATATAAACCTTAATAAAAGGGCTGTTGTCTGCCTTGGGGTCAACCATCAAATGCCAAACAGCGTGTGATGGGATACTACCGAAGCAGCGACAGCCCTTTTATTTGCAGTTTTCAATTGATATCATGACACCTTATTGTTAAAATAGATTTGCTATGGAAAAATATGAATTGATAGCTCCGTGCCATTTCGGGCTCGAAGCTGTACTTAAAAGAGAAATAATCGATATTGGATATGAAGTTACCAAAGTTGAGGATGGCAGGGTCTATTTTGAAGGAGATGCCGAAGGAATTGTCCGTGCCAATATATTTTTGCGCACTGCCGAAAGAATCCTGATTAATGTAGCTACTTTCAAGGCTGAGACATTCGAAGAACTCTTTCAGGGTACTCGCGCAATTCCGTGGGAGAATTACATTCCGAAGGATGCGAAGTTCTTCGTTACCAAGGCAGGCTCAGTCAAAAGTAAGCTGTTTTCGCCTTCTGATATTCAGTCAATCATGAAGAAAGCCATGGTTGAGCGCCTTAAATCGGTTTACAAGATAGAATGGTTTCCCGAAAGCGGAGTGTCAATACCGATAAGAGCCTTTCTGCATAAAGATATAGTTACTGTGGGAATTGATACTACAGGTGAATCTTTACACAAGAGAGGATATCGTAAGCTGACAGCCAAGGCGCCGATAGCCGAAAATCTGGCAGCAGCACTTTTGATGCTTACCCCGTGGCACCAAGACAGAATTCTTGTAGATCCTTTCTGCGGCTCCGGAACATTTCCGATTGAGGCTGCCATGATGGCTGCCAATATGGCTCCGGGTATGAACCGACCGTTTACGGCCATGAGTTGGAAACATCTTATTGATGCTGCTGAGTGGAAGTATGCCAAGGAAGAAGCAGCTGAGGCGATTGATTTAAATATAGAGACAGACATTCAAGGCTACGATATAGACGATGACATGGTTAAGATAGCACGTGAAAATGCGCGCCTTGCGGGTGTGGATAAATTGATTCATTTTCAACGCAAGGATGTCGCTACTTTGTCGCATGCCAAGAAGTATGGGTTTATCGTAACTAATCCACCGTATGGAGAACGTCTTGAAGATAAAGATAGTATTGAATCTTTGTACTCGATTATCGGACAAAGATATAAGGCGCTCGACAGCTGGTCGATGTATCTTATAACTTCTTATGAAGATGCTCAAAAGGCACTTGGCTTAAGCGCCACCAAAAACCGTAAGATATATAACGGAATGTTGAAAACTTATTTTTACTCTTTTGAGGGACCTAAACCTCCGAAAAGGAAGTAGAAATATATCGGAGCAAGATGAAAGATAAGTTGATGAAAAATACGGCACTTTACAGCGCAGGCTTTTTTACGATAGCCATGTGCTCTATCTTTTTCATAGGTGCCAATAAGGAAATTAAAATTTCACATGTTTCGCAAGATGAGGTAATAGCTGACACTCCGATTGAAAACTCATCCGACACTCCTCAAATTCCCGATAATTTGATTACTTTTGACGAGGAGATCACGAATACGGAATATCTTTGTATTCCGCTTCCCGAGAACATCGAAGCAGAGAATATCACCATTGAAAATCACTATATGGACAGGGAATTGTGCATAGTTTTGTCGGACGTTGATTCCGGCTATTACAGAACGCATTCGTTGGGCGGAAATCACAAAGATATTGTTGACGGAAGCTTTGAAAATAAGGGCAGAGATTGTATTCTTTGCCTGAATACCAAGGGTATATTTGAATATAAGACGATACTTGAAGATAATGAGTTGTATGTATCATTCATAACTCCGGGCGAGTTGTATGAGAAGATTGTTGTAATCGACCCTTCTCACGGCGGAAACGACGCAGGCGCCAAGGCTAATGAGTTTTCGGAGAAAGATATAGTATTGGAAGTCACCAAAAAGCTGAAAGAGAAACTGGATGCAACCGATATCAAAACTTATTATACGCGAATGGATGATGTTAATCCTGCGGAGGAGAGTCGTATCGCATTGGCCAATGAGACGAAGGCCGATATGTATATACGAATCGAGGTTTCAAATAATGCGGACACTTCAATATACGGCGTGGAATGCGAATATAATGACGAGTTTTTCATTCCGGGTTTTGGCAGTGTTGAGTTATCCGATAATATGGAAACCGAAGTTGTGACGGCAATTAAAGGCAAAGCATTGGGGCTTGTTAAGGCACCTTCGCAAAGTACTACGTTAAGAAAGGCAACTGTTCCTGCAACAACTTTGAAGGTTGGTTGCATTACCAATAAGCAGGAAGCTGCTTTGCTTGGCAGGGAAGACTATGTTGATCGGATTGCCGAGGGGATTTATAACGGTATTGTTAAATCACTTGAAGATATGAAATAGAGTAAGGAGTGACACAATGGATATCATTTTCGCAACAGGTAATGAACATAAAATGCACGAGATAAGGCAGATATTGAGCGGCCTTGAAATCGCCGGCGAAGAAGTTGCCATATATTCTATGAAGGAAAAGGGAATCAGCGCGGATATTGTTGAGGATGGTTCCACATTCCTTGAAAATGCCACAATTAAGGCTAAGGCAGTGGCAAGTCTTGCCCCCGGAGCGTTGGTAATGGCCGATGATTCCGGATTGGAAGTTGATTTCATTAATAAAGAGCCCGGTATTTATTCTGCAAGATACATGGGTGAAGATACGTCTTATCATATTAAGAATAAAAATATAATCGACAGGCTTGCCGATGCGAAGGACGAAGAGCGGAGCGCGCGCTTCGTATGTGCTATTGCGACGGTTCTTCCGAACGGCGAAATGCTTTCTTCCGTTGAAACTATGGAAGGACGAATTGCATATGAGGAAAGAGGAGAGAATGGATTCGGATACGACCCAATCTTTTTGGTACCTCCCTATACGCAAACCTCAGCCGAATTGTCAGAGGAAGGCAAAAATAACATATCACACAGAGGTAAAGCCTTAAGAACTACAAGAAAACTGTTGGAAGAGTATTATGAAAGTTCTGATTGTTAGTGACACACATCGTGATAATGAAAATTTTTTAAAGGTTCTTGAAAAGGAAAAACCGATAGATATGCTGATTCACTGCGGAGATATAGAAGGGTCGGAGTATCTGTATCAAGAAGCTGCGAATTGCCCATGTCATATGGTTATGGGAAATAATGATTTCTTCTCGATGCTGCCTAAAGAAGAGGAATTTTATATAGGTAAATATAAGGTCTTTCTTACACACGGACATTACTATTACGTTTATATGGACAACGAGAAGCTTAAACGTGAGGCCAAAGAGCGCGGCGCGGACATTGTCATGTTCGGCCATATTCACAGACCTTTGGTAGACATTTCCAAAGATGTTATAGCTGTTAATCCCGGTTCGCTGACCTATCCTCGGCAAATCGGACGTAAACCTTCCTATATAATAATGAACGTTTCGGATAAGGACGGAGTTTCGTTCGAAATTAAATACGTAGAGTAATTTTACGATGGAAACGTATGACTTCGAGATGTTTCGATTTGGCAGCGTGTCATCAAAAATGGATACTTTGAAAAGTATTCGGAAAAATATTGTTTTTATGCTTGATTTTAATATAACCTTATGATATCATTTACAAGTTGCTAACGATGTTAGCATGTGTGTCCGTAGCTCAGCTGGATAGAGCAACGGCCTTCTAAGCCGTGGGTCGGGGGTTCGAATCCCTTCGGGCACGTTGGTACACCTAATAACCGGGATGTGCCATTATGGTGGGTATGGCGCAGTTGGTTAGCGCGCCAGATTGTGGTTCTGGAGACCGAGGGTTCGAGTCCCTCTACCCACCCGATCACATTAAGTGTGATTTACCGGGCTTGTCCCGATACAAGCTTGGTGATTATATTGGGCTATCGCCAAGCGGTAAGGCACAGCACTTTGACTGCTGCATTCGCTGGTTCGAATCCAGCTAGCCCAGTTTCATACAGAACACTTGCACCAAGTGCTTTTAATATAGTGTTATGGGATACTAGCTCAGGTGGTAGAGCACTTGACTTTTAATCAAGTTGTCGGGGGTTCGAATCCCCCGTGTCTCATTACATTAAGGTAATCATTGATATCGTTGGAAAAATCAATGGTTACCTTATTTTTTGCGATTTGATTGTGGTCAAGTTGTCGAAGTAGGTCCATATAAAAAATTTGCGGAAATTGCAGAAATTGTTGATTTCTATTGACTGGGGGGGTCAAGCTCCTATAATAACTTCGAAATCTGCATTTGTACAGAAGTGAGTAGAAGGAGATATTAGATGAATAGAATAGTTAAGAAGGTATTAGCCTTGATATTGGGATTGGTTTTCTTTGTAGTTTCCGCTATGGGAATGTCGGTTATCGGTAGAGCAGAGGAGTCATTTCATAGAGGTGAATGTACACACGAAGAACATTATTACGTTGAATCCTATAATGCATCTACAAATGAGTACCATATAATTAAGTATGTAAATGACGAACGTAAGTGGAGTCAAACTGGTACGATAACGGACGACTTTTCACATAACGGCCTCATCCACGGAATTGAAGTGGATAAAACATATCATGGCGATGGAACGTTAACACACTGCACACTTTGCTATTTTGGTGAGCTACCTGTAGCAAACACATCAGGAGCACCTGCTCATGTTCACAGCTTTACATGGCAGACCATTTACGAAGCAACACCCAATTCGGACGGTCTTGAAGGTGAAGTTTGCAGCTGCGGTGCAACAAGAAATACGCAGACAATTTCGGCTATGGATTACGCAATCAACAAGTATGCCGATCAGATGATTAAGGCAGCCAAGCCGGGTCAGAAGATTACGTTAGAATTCGGAGAATTCAATTCATTCCCTCGTTACATGATGGAGAAAGTTGCTGCAAGAATGAATGAGAACATTACATTCGTATTCAAGTTCAAGCAGAATAAGAAGATGCAGACAGTAACCATCGAACCCGGAACAGCAATTGATTTACAGTATGATTGGTACGGCCCGGATAAGATGAAAGAGCTTTACGGAGCAGAATAGAGAGTACTCTTGTTCGGTGATGAAATAATAGAGTTAAGAATAGTTCGAGCCTTGGTATTAATACCAAGGCTCGTCTTTTTTAATCAGTTATATAATTCGTCCAGTTTTTCGATAATCACCTCAGAATAGTCAGGATATTCTTCTCTAAGTAATCCGATAGCATCACTTTTGCTGA
>JAZUFE010000049.1:0-8496 GCA_045640525.1 Lachnospiraceae bacterium
GACCTACTATCTTTCTACGAATGCCCGTACCGGCAACATTCTTGCTTTCATGCTTGTTACAGACTTGACGGAAGTAACCCAAAAGGAGCAGGAAAACAAGGATTATCAGCATATTATATCCGCAATTGCAGAAGGCTTTACCTCAATATATTATGTAAACATCAACGACGATTCATATATCGAAATCGATCCTCAAAATGAATCCGACAGTTCAAATATCAGGCGAAGCGGACAAGGCTTTTTCAACTTTTCGCAAAGCCGCTTTAAAGAGCTTGTGCATCCCGAAGATATGGATTCCATGCTTCGTTTCCTCCAAAAGGATAATCTGTTGTCTGCTCTGGCAATATCGGATTCGCTCGTCAAAGAATGTCGATTCAGCGTCGACGGAGTTTTGAAATACTTCCGTGTCAAAGTTTCCAAATGTAAGGATTCTCCGGAATATTTGATTCTTTCCGCCGAAAATGTCGATGAAATGGTGCGTGCTCAAAAAGCTAAGGATAAGAAATTCCAGAATGCCTTAAAACGTTCCAAAGAAAAAGCTGAAGCTGCCAACAATGCCAAAACGGCATTTCTTGCCAATATGTCACACGATATTCGTACGCCTCTTAATTCAATTGTAGGCTGTACCGATATCGCTATTCGCAATGTCCAAAAGGACCCCGATAAGGTTCTTAAATTCCTGACTCAATCCAAAAAGGCATGCAATTATCTTCTTTCCATGGTTAATGACATTTTGGACATAACTCAAATTGAATTCGGCGAAATGTCTATCAATCCCAAGCCTGTTGATTTGAATATGGCATGCGATGCAATTGACGAAATAGTTGATGTCCTTTTAGACGGGCAGAAACGAAATATTGTGTTTAATAAGGGCGAATTAATCAACACCCGCGTGTATGCCGATGTGACAAGACTCAATCAGGTTGTCCTTAATCTGCTCACGAACGCCATTAAATTCACCAAAGAAGGGGATACTATTACCTTGTCGTTCAAGCAGATTCCGGAATACGGAACGCGAATTGCCAACTATGAGTTTACCATTGAAGATACAGGAATCGGAATGAGTGAAGAATTCCTCAAGAGAATAGGTGACTCTTTCTATCAGGAAATGCCTTCAAGATTCAGTGAAAACAGAGGTCTCGGAATCGGGCTTACAATAGTTAAGCACATTGTTAAATTGCTCGGCGGAACATTCAACGTAGTAAGTAAACTGGGTGAGGGCTCCAAATTTACAATAACCGTCCCTATCGAGATTGAAGAAGATATTACCGTAAATATTCCTTTGAAGGAACCAAAAAAGTCTCCGCTTCTTGGTAAGACCGTACTTATCGTTGAAGACAATAAGCTAAATCAAATCGTAATAACAGAGATTTTGGCTAATTACGGAGTACATACCGAAATTGCGGAGAACGGTCAGATTGCCGTTAACCTTTTGAAAGAATACGGCCCCGACTATTATGATGAAATATTGATGGATATTATGATGCCCGTTATGGACGGATGTGAAGCAACTTCGGAAATTCGAAAGCTCTATCCCGATAAGCATATTCCGATAATAGCTGTGTCTGCCAATTCATTTGATGATGATAGAAGAAAATCCCTCGAAGCCGGCATGGACGACCACCAAAGCAAACCTGTTATTGCCGAAAATCTGGTAGCCTCAATGGAAAAATTCCTACCTTAACGGAAGCTCAACCGTAACGATTGTTCCCAAGCCTTCGGAAGAATGTATTGAAAGTCCGTATTTAGGTCCGCATATCATGTTAATTCTTCGTTGAATATTAACCAGGGCGATATGGTTTAAGTCGGATTCGTCGAAAGAATCCGCATACATCAAGCTGTCGCTAACCGCTTCTTCCTTCTCCTTACTCATACCTACCCCATTGTCAACGACGTCAATTTCTATCTTATCCGATACTCTGGCTCTGACCGTAATAACACCGGGTTTTAGCAACAGACCGTGAATAATCGAGTTTTCGATTATGGGTTGAATCAGCATTCTTGGCACCTGGATTTCCGAATAATCATCATCTTCCTCCACTTCAAAAGTTATCATATTCGGATATCTTATCTGCATTATCGCAACATATTGCGAAAGAATCATGAATTCCTCCGATAAAGATATATACTCATCCGCCGCATTGGCATATCGAAGAAGTGATGAAAGATTGTCACATATTATGATAGCCTGCTCTTTATCATTCTTGTTAATCAATGCTCTTACAACATTCAGCGTATTAACCGTAAAATGTGCGTTAATTTGCTTTTTCAGCAAAGATATAAGCGTTCTTTCCTTTTCAACTTCCGCCTCTTTCACCATAATCTGGGATTCAAACAATTCACTGTCTCTGTCACTTATCTTGGATAGTATAAGATTAATATGATCAACCAGACCGTCCAAATATTCCTCACCCGTATGATTAAGCGGAGTTTTGGAATCAATCCGTGTATTTGCGATTATTTTTGAAATCGGTTCAACTATATGTTTACGCCAAAAATGAAGGAACGTTATTACCGCGCCCAAAAGCACCAGTATAACCAAGAGAAAAGATATTCTGTACACCATCGGCAGTTCATACGAACTTGTCTTAAAGTAGTACAGCGTCAAAAATGCAACGGCGATTACCAACATAACCGTAGAAGCACCAAAATTGTGTATTGCTTTCTTTTGGGAATATTTGTATTCTTCCATATTTTCACCGACCGTATATTCTAAATTTCATCCTGCATTTCTTTCGGAGAAATACCGTAATAAGCCTTAAATACTCTGGAAAAATGATAGTACTCCTCGTATCCGCATTCCATGGCAACTTCTTTCATCAAGAGTTTACTGTCTTTTAGCAATTTTTGGGCATGAGCCATTCTGATTTCCGTAAGATAACATGTAAGTGAAGTATTAAGATATTTGGAAAACATACCGCATATATAATTCTTGCTAAATCCGAACTTTTCCGACAGAATATCAAGACTGATTTTTTCGGTAAAATTATCTTTAATGTAATCAATCATGCTATTAAAAGTTCTATTGTCGGTAATTGTCTCTTCCGTCGTTGCCGGCTTTTTCTTTCTCAATTTGCCGATCAATCCTTCAAGAACCATCTGCATGTCATCTTCTTTAACAGGTTTAAGTATGTAATCAAATCCCGACTGTTGAAAGAATGCACGCACGTTTTCAAAGCTGTCATACGCACTTATCATCACATACTCGGTATCAATCTTGCGCTCTTTAATGTATCTGATAAGCTCATTTCCATCCATTTGCGGCATTTTTAAATCACAGAATACCACATCCGGCTTCAATTCTTCTATTTCGTCTATTGCCACAACCGGATTGGTCGAGCTTCCCAAAACTTCAAACCCATTATCCAGCCAAGGAACCATATTAACCAGTTCCTCAAGTATTAAAGTATCATCATCAACCAAATATACGCCGTACATTATTTTCCCTCTTTAACCATAATTCTGACCGTCAGTCCGCCTTCAAAAAATTCCAATGCAGACAGTGTTTGGGCATGATTAAGATAATCCAATGCCTGACTGTCCGTCTTGATTATCGGTCTGAAGAACTCACCGTCTTTTCTGTTAATTATACTTATTTCGCAATTTCTGTCATCTTTATCTTTACCCGATAGCACATATTCAGCATTCAATCTGACTTCGCCGTCACCAATTTTGGTTTGTGTATCTTTGGCTCCCGGCAAAATTGTGCCGTGGAAATTCTCATTATCGCAATATCCCGTAAAGTATACTTCGGCTTCCCGCTTCCCGGGTCCCTTAACAAGTTCCTTAAAGTCCGTAACAAAGACTTTAATATCGAGCACTTCCTCATAGCCTTTCAAAAAGGCAAGTGCTCCCGTAAGAACATTGTAAGCCACTTCCTTGTCAAAACCATGATCGGCACCTCTTACTATCCTTAACCGGCTTTGTCCGGGTTTATAATTTCTGTGAGCTTTGACAGAATATGAATAATCTACCACACTGTCCTTATCGCCATGAATGATAAGAACGTCCCCTGTATACCTTCTCATTTCTGCATAAGGATCAAAATTTAGTACTTTTTCATGGAACTGCCGACCCAAATACATCCCGTTAGGGCATAGCCAACTGTCCGGTACATTCTTAAGGTCGTATACGGCTCCTCCGAGCATTCCGAGTCTTGCATGATCCGGTATGCAAATTGCCGGAAATACCATAACCAGTTTTTCGATTGCATCTTCAAGATAAGCTGCTGTCAGTCCCGAAACAAATCCTCCCTGACTGTATCCGAATAAAGATATTCGACTTTCATCAACATATTTGAGTGTTTTTACATACTCAATTACATCCAAAAGATCCTCTCGTTCGGTAAAAATATTCATATCGACAGATTTACCGGAGCTCTTACTGAGTTTCGGATTGCCTCCGCCACAGTAATCAAAAATAACGGAAACATATCCGTGATTTGTGAAAAACTCCGCCTCGTTGACAAGTTCCGACATAGTTGACCCGAAACCGTGACTTATTATCAGGGCCGGTTGACCATCTTCTTTCGAAGCCGAATATATTTGTCCGGCAATCGATTTATTGCCCTTGTTTATCAAAAAGTCTTCCGATTGCATTTGCATTTAATTCCTTTCTGCATTCGTATTCAGTATATCCAATCAGTCAAGAAGTTTCAAATCATCCGCGTCAAGCCAAACAGATATGTCAAATATTACGATATATATGTCAAATATTACGATGTTACGGCTTAACTGTTTACATTGCATCATAAAAAAGCAATAATAATAACGTCCAATAAATGTAGTGGAACAATTTGGGGGAGAGTCCATTACAAAAGAGGCTGTCGGTATCGACAGCCTCTTTTAATTCTCATAAATCTTATGCTTCCTTTGCAGCCAGCCTCTTGGTTTCCATGCTGTTGGTAATAAAACCTGTAATTGCAAGTAAAATGAAAACCACCGATGCTGCAAGAATTACCCAGAAGAAAAATCCCATTCCCGGATATACACCCTTCATAATGCTTGCAAAATCAAGTTTCTTATCACACAGATACTTGAAAGCCGCACCAAATGTAGATGCCTTGGCCTTGGTGTCGGACATTGTCATAAATGCTCTGCGCACCATATCAATCCATGGAATAACAATGGGTGCAAGAATTGCAAATACCAAATACAATCTTGCCACTCTCTTCTCGCCTGCCAAATACATAATAATACCTCCCAATAATGTTTTATCCAACTAGTATAATAGCATTTTAGACTATTTGCGTCAACCTGCCGTGCTGGTTTACATAATACCGGTTGCGGCGTGCGGTTTACATAACTTGTAGCATATCTCTCAATCTCTGCGTAGCAGCTTCAAGTTCACTGACTTGCTCTTCACTTGCCTTGTCGGCTTTGAAACGAGCCATCTGCTTTTGAAGCGAATTAACTTCTTCTTTTAGTCTCTTATAGTCTTCCTTGGGCATTTCCTTTTTCCCGGTGTTGAGAACTTCCTGTCCGCGGTATATGGCCTGATTAGCTTCGGAAGCTTTTTCGATGGCACTCTTTCTTACCATATCCGAAGCTGCATACATATTAGCCTCGCGAATAGCCTCCTCGATTTGAGAATCCGTCATTCGCTGATTATCTGTTATGGTTATTGATTGTTCCCGTCCGGTATCCAAATCCTTGGCAGAAACCTTCAGTATACCGTTGGCATCGATATCAAATGTCACCTCAATCTGCGGTACTCCCGCCGGAGCGGCCTTTATTCCGTTAAGCTTAAACTTACCGATGGTCTTATTGTCTCTTGCCATCGGGCGTTCTCCCTGAAGCACATGTATTTCAACGCTCCTTTGGTAAGGTGCGGCTGTAGAGAACACCTGGGAATAATGAACCGGCAGTGTTGTATTTCTTTCTACCAGACGCGTTGCTACACCGCCTACTGTCTCTATTGATAAAGATAAAGGTGTTACATCCAGCAAAAGAATTGAAGAACCGCCTCCGTATATTTCCAGATTTCCTCCCGATAAAGATTCACCTTGAATTGCGGCACCTTGTGCAACACATTCATCGGGATTAATATTCTTCGAAGGTATTTTGCCCGTTAATTCCTGAACTTTTTGCGCAACAGCCGGAATTCTTGTGGAACCGCCGACCAGCAGAACCTTGCCAAGTTCCGACGCTGCTATTTCCGCATCGTTTAGTGCATTACGTACCGGAACCGCCGTCTTTTCTATCAAATCCTTAATAAGTTCGTTAAACTTGCTTCTGGTTAAGGTATACTCAAAGTTAATCGGCTCCTTGCGCCCGGCGCTTAAATACGGAAGATTGATGTAGGCGCTCTCGACCGACGACAATTCCTTCTTGGCCTGTTCGGCTGCCTCTTTCAGTCTTTGCATACTCGTTATATCTTTATGCATATCAAGCTTATACTGCTCGTAGATAACTTTCAAAAGGTGCTCGACTATTCTTTCATCGAAGTCATCGCCTCCAAGATGATTGTCACCGTTGGTAGCCAGCACTTCTATAACGTCATCACCGATTTCAATAACGGAAACATCAAATGTTCCTCCGCCAAGGTCATAAACCATGATTTTTTGCGGTACTCCGTTATCCAGTCCATATGCCAAAGCTGCAGATGTCGGCTCATTGATTATTCGCTTAACATTCAATCCTGCTATTCTTCCGGCATCCTTGGTAGCCTGTCGTTGAATATCGTTAAAGTATGCCGGAACCGTAATAACCGCATCCTCTACCTTTTCACCAAGATAGTTTTCGGCCTCCTCCTTCATTTTTCGAAGAATCATTGCCGATATTTCCTGAGGTGAAAAGGCCTTTCCGTCTATATTTTTACTCCAATCGGAACCCATATGCCTCTTAACCGAAGATATGGTTCTGTCGGAATTAACCGCCGCCTGTCTTTGGGCTGCTGCTCCGACAAGTCTTTCTCCGTCTTTGGTGAACGCCACCACACTGGGAGTTGTTCGACTACCCTGTTCATTTGTTATTATTACGGGCTTTCCACCCTCGACAACAGCAACACAGCTGTTGGTGGTTCCCAAATCTATTCCTATCGTTTTTCCCATGTTTTCCTCCGATTCGCTAGAACAATAATCCATAGAAGAGTATTCGCAATATACTCATCACAAACTGGAATATGAAAAATCCTATCAGGAGTTTTCCTACCAGTCCGAATCCGCCTCGACTTGATGAGCCGTATCCGTACTGTGATGTATACTGACTGCGGTTGGTCGCCTGATACTGCCTGTACAATTGCTGATATACCTGGTTGTTCGGATCAAGCTTGATTGCACGCTGTATCATTTCAGTGGCACTTTCATAATCACGAAGACCATAATATGCAATGGCCGAAACATAATACCATCTGGCATTTCTGTACACGCTCGTCATTCTGGACAATACGCCGAGGGCTTCTTCAAAACGTCCCGAATTAACAAATGTAATTGCCTTAACCAATTCGACGGTATCACCGTTCTGTGGTTTGGGCGTGGTATCCATGTGTCTGGCCTGGCCGAATCCAAACAAATCTTCAAAATCAAATCCCCAATAACTTGTTGACCATCCACCCGGGCCTGATTGATTACCGTAACCTGATGATTGATTCTGACCACCGTATCCGCCGGAGCCACCGTATTGGCCTCGATTACCGGATTGACCGTAGCCGTAATTTCCGTATTGGTTTTGGGATGTATATGAACCTGCATTTGAATATCGATTTCCCGGTCCACCCTGTGTTGCCCTCTGTCTGGCATACTTCTCGGGATTGGTGAGCATATCGTAGGCTTCATTGACTTCATTCATCTTCTTGGCTGCAACCGGGTCATTGGGATGCAAATCCGGATGATACTTCTTGGCCTGAGTTCTGTATGCTTTCTTAATTTCTTCGGGTGTGGCATCGCGCGATATGCCAAGCACCGAATATGGGTCGTTAACCATCTGTTATGTCCTCTTCACAAATTCATTGTTGCACTTCGAACATCGAACTGCTATTTTCTTGCCTTTGGGCGGTTTTCTAAGTCTTACATATGACTTGCACTGCGGACACTTATAATACGAATATGTAGCTCTTTCTCTCCACATATTTCTGTATATGTTTGTCTTCTTCCTAAGCGGTTTAAAAAGATTAAGGAATCGATCGTTCTCTCTTTGACGTTTATATATGTTTCTTGAAAACATTCTGAAAATCGACCAAAGCAGAACTGCCATAGCCACCAAAGTCAGCAGACTCAGCGGTGCCCAAAGTCTTCCGAAGAATGAAAGAAAAATCAGAACTATTCCCAAAATCGAAAGGAAGTGGTTAAGAGCGTCATCGCCGTTTCTTCCTTGCATGAAATACTGCATTTTGTATGCCAAATTAGTTAAAAAATTTCTCATGTGTTTACCTTTCCGCTCCAATTACGGAGCATGTTGTAATTATCCACTATGAGCGGCACAATTACAATAAAATGTGTCTATATAATTTCTGAATAATTTATAAACTGGAGAGAGCCGGGGAGGAGGCGTTGCCGGG
>JAZUFE010000050.1:0-42172 GCA_045640525.1 Lachnospiraceae bacterium
TCAATATCCTCTCCGCCATCATCCGTATAATTCTCATCCGCACGTGAGACGTTTACATTGGTATAAATGCTTGCCATTGCAAGGATCAAAGTAAGCAACAATGCAAGCAAACGATTGATATTTCTTCTCATAAATCTCCCCTTTTTGTTACCATTCCCGGGATGCTCCGCATCCTGATCAGTGGTCGTCAAATGCTCTCAAGCAAGCTTGGAGCATTTTCCTCGTCACCATGACACAAAGTACCTAGTACATTGTGGTGTACTAGGTACTTGATAAATCTATTTAGTTCCGAAAATACGGTCGCCTGCATCTCCGAGTCCCGGGCAAATGTACGCATCCTTGTTTAAGCATCTGTCAAGATGTCCAACATAAATTTGAATATCGGGATGTGACTCATGAAGTCTCTTAAGTCCCTCAGGTGCAGCTATTATACACATAAATTTGATATTTTTTCCGCCATGCTGCTTAATAAAGTCAATGGCTTCAGAACCGGAACCTCCTGTTGCAAGCATTGGGTCAAGCACTACAATTGTTCTCTGTTCAATAGGTTCAGGTAATTTACAGTAATATTCGTGAGGCTCATGTGTCTCATGATCTCTGTACAATCCAATGTGTCCGACTTTAGCTGTAGGACAAAGGCTCAAGATTCCTCCAACCATTCCGAGTCCTGCTCTCAAAATAGGTACAATAGCGAGCTTCTTTCCTGCAATCATCGGTGTCATGCACTTCTCAATGGGAGTTTCGATTTCCACATCCTTAAGAGGCAAATCTCTTAAAGCCTCGTATCCCATCAGCATTGCGATTTCTTCAATCAATTTACGGAATTCGTTTGTTCCCGTACTTGTATCTCTTAACAAACTGATTTTGTGCTGAATCAACGGATGGTCAAGCACAAAAACATTCTCCATGCTCTCAAGATCGATTTTTTCCATAGTCTTTTTCCTTTCAAATACCTTCTTAACACTAACACTCATATCAAGTTCTTGTGTCATTATCACATTTATGATATCACATCTTGTGGTTTTTGCAAGGGCAGAGACAATGTCCGATAGTCCAAAATGGCGGTCGTCAGAACAACGAATGTTCTTAACGTTTCCGAGTGAGGGGAGGGCGCGAGCGGTCTCATGGTAAGGGGGCGGGCAGCGAACTCAAGGCACGGGATTCCAATTTTCAAGCGGTTGGACTCAAATCAGCGGTATTTTTGAATTTAAGTCCATCGAGTCTCGGAAAACTTAACCTTCAAATTCAGTCTTTCCACTCTTGCAGGTTTCGATAATAGGAATCCGGTTCAGCCATCAAAAGCGAAACTTCTAAGTACTTCCGATAGTTGCTGAGGGATATGTAGAAAATATTGTGCATTTTCCATACACAATTCAGTCAAAAGCGCATCTAAACCACAAACTATTCTTTCAAAGCACTCCAAAAACGCAACATATTGTATTGTGCAATATGCCATATACCTTTTGTTTCTTCAGAAATTTTCCCTTGAAACTCTCCCGCCTCTATGCTTATCATTGAATCAAGCAAATATTTCTTCGGACAATCTATAGTTCCCACACTTCTTGTTATCTGTGTTTTCTATTTATGTCTAAAGGTATTTTCTAAAATTCTATCTTTATAAGGAGGGGCTATATATCGAAAATCCCAAATCAGAGTGTTGAACCCTGTTTTTGTGGTATTTTACAATGGACTAGAAGAAGTTCCTGATAATTACGATGTTAAACTGTCCGACGCTTTCATCAATCCGACAGACACACCGGATGTTGAAATTGTCGCCCATGTTAAAAACATCAATTATGGTCATAACAGTGAACTTTATCATAAGTGTAAAAAGCTTGAAGAATACTCTATTTTTGTTGACAGAGTACATAAAACAATTAATAAGAATAATCGAAATGAGCACGCCGAATTATTGACCAAAATTATCGACTCATGCATTTATGACGGCATTTTGGCCGATATACTTTCAAAAGAGCGAGGACGAATCATGGAATGTTTTTTATCACACTTCGATGCAGATGAATATATAAATTTTGTTAAGCAGGAAGGATACGATTCCGGATACGATTCCGGATACAATTCCGGAACCATTAACAATACCATCATGTTTTTCTTGAAAAACCATATTTCTAAAAGTGTAGCTATGAAAGAAACCAACCTTAGTGAAGAGGATTTCGATAAAGCTGTGGAAAAGTATAAGGAAGCAATTGATAAATAGCAGCAAATGCCAAAGTTTTGAGCAATGAATGTTCTTTGCAAAATATCTATGCAAAATATCTTTACAAAATTTCTACTGATTACTATTAAGTAATCCAACTATCATGCCGATAATAATAACGTAACAGACGAATGGCGTATCACTTGAGAAGCTCTTGTGGTAGGCTGAGCAATAACAAATACCAAGGAGGGCATTTGAATGAACGTAAACGGATTTACGAACGGAGTTGGCGCATACGCTGCATACGACAACTCGAAAGCATGTAAGAATGCTAATAAGAATGCACCTTCAGAGACCAAACCTCAGGGAAGCACAGTCTCTGATTTAGCATGTACTTATGAACCGAGTTCAACAGAAGAAGCAGCACCCGACAATACAGCCGCTGTATTTGAAAAGGCCGAAGAAGTTAAAGAGGCCAAAGAAACCAAATACGTACCCAACACTGAGTTGATTGCCAAAATGAAGGCAGATGCAGAAGCTCGTACAGAGCAGCTTAGAAGTCTGGTAGAAAAAATAATTCTTCAGCAGGCTAACAAGAATCAGGATATATTTGAATTCTTGGGAAAAGAATATTCTGCGGAAGATATTGAAAAAGCTAAAGAAGATATTTCCGAAGACGGATATTACGGCGTCAAGCAGACGTCTCAAAGAATATTGGATTTCGCCGTAGCATTAACAGGCGGTGATCCCGATAAAATTGAGTCCATGAGAGAAGCTTTTAAACAAGGCTATGAAATGGCTGAAAAAACATGGGGCGGAGAATTACCTGATATATGTAAGCAGACTTATGACGCTGTATTTGAAGGATTCGATAAGATGGCTGAGGAAGCCGGTCTTTCGAAATAATACACTTCCCCAAGTATTTAGGGGAATTAGTCCAATTACATCGCAGAGTTCATTATGACAGTTATCTGTCACAATGTAAATTGCCAATATAAAACTATGGGGCATGTCACATAACGTGGCATGCCCCTAATTATTTAAGTTCAATACAATTCTGTCTTCAAAGTTCCTTTAGAAGAATCAGTATCTGTTTGAAAGCGAAATGCGCTATATCTTTACTCTTCTTCAGGACCTTTCTTCAAAAGAATGTTGGCCAAAATACCGAGGATCAAAGCGCAGGCAACTTCTGTGATAACAACTTCACCAAAGCTTACCGTAAGTTTGCCGATACCTGCAATCAAGATAACGGAAACAACGAACAAATTCTTGTTCTTGTTAAGGTCAACTGTCTGGACCATCTTAAGACCGGATACCGCAATGAATCCGTAAAGCGCCATACATACACCACCCATTACGCAACTCGGAATTGAATTAACGAATGCAATGAAAGGTGAAATGAACGAAATGATGATTGCACCGATTGCAGCAGCAATAATTGTATAAACAGATGCGTTCTTGGTAATGGCCACACATCCGATTGACTCGCCGTATGTTGTGTTGGGGCAACCACCGAATAAAGCACCTACCATGGAACCTACACCGTCACCAAGCAATGTTCTGTGAAGCCCGGGTTCTTTCAATAGATCTCTTTCTATAATAGATGATATATTTTTATGATCCGCAATATGCTCTGCGAATACAACGAAAGCAACGGGAACATATGCAGCAAACAATGTTCCGAAATAGCTTGCACTCAACTCGCCGAATGCACCGCATGCTGACATAAACGTAAATTGAGGAAGTTCGAAGAACGTTTTAATTCCGACTCCGTCCGCCGTCAATGCCTTGAATGAATCAAAGCTGATTAACTTAATAGCATCACATCCTGTAGCATTTCCGATTAATGTCAAGATCAAGCAGAAGCCGTAACCTGAAAGAATACCGTAAATGAAAGGAATAAGTTTTCCTGACTTTTTACCATAAACCGAACATGACATTGTAACTGCCAACGTAACAAGACCTGCAAGCAATGCTATAAGAGGGCTTGCTACCGATACCATTTCGGTCACTTCCGCAATCGCAGGAGAACCGCTCGTCATATCTATCGCATACGAAGTAACAGCTTCCTTAACTCCGCCTGTTGTAATATCGCCAACAGCATTTCCTGCAAGAGAAAGACCAATAATTGCAACAGTAGGTCCGATTACAACTGCCGGCATCAACTTGTTAACCCATTCAACACCTGCGAACTTAACAATAATTGCAATAACTACATAAACAAGACCTGCAAGAACAGCACCGAATATCAATCCAAGATATCCAAGAGCCATTGAAGTTGCTCCACCGAATGCTGCAAGCATCGATCCGATGAAGGCAAATGAAGATCCCAAAAAAACAGGGCTCTTCTTATTAGTAAACGCTACATAAATCAAGGTTCCACATCCTGCGCCAAACAATGCAGCAGCCGAACTCATCTGTGAGCCTGTATCCGAATTAATAATAATCGGTACAACCAGTGTAGCTGTCATGATGGCTAACAATTGCTGAATCGCAAATACGAGAAGTGGGCCGAATTTCGGCTTGTCTTCTACATCATAAATTAGTTTCATAGGTTCCTCCTTACCCATTTGAAAGATTTTGATACCACAATATCTTGTGGCAAAAGAATTGAAGAAACAGTTCCATCCACTATTTCTAGTTAGACACTATAGCACAGTGAATGAGGGATGTAAATATAGAATGCATATCCGATCTTTGTAAATCAAACTTTCCTACGTACATTTTCAATTACATGTTGATTCACGCAGTGGAGTAGGCGCCAAAGTTGACGGTATCCGTTTCATTTAGCGGCACGTAGACTTATAAACAATCTGTCCGCCGCAGATTGTATATTTAATAACACCCGGTAATTCCTCTCCTATAAACGGCGAGTTGGAAGATTTTGATTTAAATGATGAAACCACCCATTTTTCGTCCGGATCAAAGATGATTAAATCTTGATTTAGCGAGTTATCCACCGTGCCGCCCTCAATTCCGTAAAGTCTGCACGGTGCAAGGGATATGCGATTAAATAACTGTGGATATGTGAGTATTTCTGCATTAATCAGGTGCTTAATTGACAAAGATAGACTCGTTTCCAATCCGATTATTCCACTGGGTGCTTCAGTGATTGTTTTGGCCTTTTCTTCCGCCGAATGCGGTGCGTGATCAGTTGCTATTAAATCAATCGTTCCGTCTTTTAGACCCTCCAAAATTGCCAATCTGTCTTCTTCCGTTCGAAGCGGAGGATTCATTTTGGCATTTGTTCCGAATTTAATAACAGCCTCTTGGTTAAGACTAAAATGATGCGGAGTTGCCTCAGCATGAATATCCAAACCCTCTGTTTTAGCCGCTCTTACGAGTTCCACACCTTCTTTGGTGCTGATGTGCTGAATAACAATTTTGGGGCACCTTATATTTTGGTCCTCTGCTTTCAATTCGTCAAAGGCTCGTCGTGCCAAGTCAATATCACGTGAAATTAAATCTATCTCGGCTTCTCTTGGAGAACCGCCTATTCCGTAATGCTCTGAAGCCGCTCCGCGGTTGACACCGTTATTATCAATAAATGCAGGATTTTCCTCATGGAAGCTTATCGGAACTCCCAATTTGGCACACTGCTTCATGGCTTCCAGGCAAACATCGGCATTCATTACCGGAACGCCGTCATCCGTAAAGCCTACTGCCCCCGCAGCTTTGAGCTCTTCCATCGGAGTAAGAATCTCACCCTTCATTCCCATAGTAACATTGGCACAGGTATTAATGTGAATACCTGTATCTTTACCCTTGTTCAATACATATTTCAAAGTTTCCGTGTTATCCACCCTGGGGTTGGTGTTAGCCATCAATACAATTTGAGTATATCCACCCTTCTTGGCAGCTTCCGCACCGGAAATAATATCCTCTTTATATGTAAATCCGGGGTCTCTGAAATGAACATGAGTATCTGCCATTCCGGGAGCAATATAAAGACCTGTGGCATCAATTATCAAATCGCGATCTTCATAATCGGCCGGACTTACCACTTCCAGATCGGCTTTATACATTTCATTCTTTTCGGGATTAATAATTGTACCGTTAACAATCTTCATTTTCGTTCCTTCCAATCTTGATTTGAATGACCATAAGCAATATCACCCCTTCAAATCCTACGCATGATGGTCCGGGACAATATCATTCCCCAAATCCTATGTTTGGTGATTAAGGGCAATATGCGCTTAATGCACGCATCCAATCAATTCCTTGATATCAGATATACTGTTCTTCTTCATATATTCTTCGATTCCGCCAGCAACTTCGACGGTTGTATAAGGATTCACGAAATTCATGGCTCCGACACTGACCGCCGTGGCTCCGGCCATAATGAATTCCAGTGCATCTTCAGCGCTTGCTATACCGCCCATACCTATAATCGGTATTTTAACCGCCTGTGCACATTGATAAACCATTCTGACGGCAACCGGCTTAATTGCAGGACCCGACAATCCTCCCGTCTTATTGGCAAGTGCAAAAGTCCTTCTGTTAATATCGATTTTCATACCGGTTATCGTGTTAATCAAGGAAATGGCGTCTGCGCCTGCAGCTTCCGCTGCTTTAGCCATTTTGGCAATATCAGTCACGTTGGGGCTTAACTTCATAATCACGGGTTGTTTGGCATGCGCCTTAATTTGTTTGGTTATGTTGCTGAGTGCTTCCTCATTTTGCCCAAAAGCAATTGCGCCCTCTTTAACGTTCGGGCATGAAACATTTATCTCCAACATGTCAACCGGTTCGTCTGAAAGTCTATCTACAACCTCAAGGTAATCTTCAACCGACTTACCGCATACATTAACTATTATCTTGGTATCAAATTTTTTCAAAAAGGGAATATCCCGTTCGCAAAACACATCAATTCCGGGATTCTGCAAGCCTATTGCATTAAGCATTCCACCATATGTTTCAGCCACTCTGGGCGTCGGATTTCCCGGCCACGGCACATTGGCAACTCCCTTGGTTACCACCGCACCCAATTTATTCAAATCAACGAAGTCCGCATATTCCATACCGGAGCCAAAAGTACCGGATGCCGTCATTACGGGATTTTTGAAAGAAACACCCGCTATCGTTACCTGCGTATTCACTATCGCATACCTCCTTATATCCAATCCTCGGATTTAACCCAAATCCGTCGCTATATATCCACATCCTGCGCATTAAACACCGGTCCGTCGGTACAGATTCTGGTGTTGTTCACATGAGAATGTGCATCCACATTCTTCGTCTTGGCTACGCATCCAAGGCAAGCGCCGACTCCGCACGCCATGCGTTCCTCGAGAGAAATATATGCGCTAACATTATGGCCGTTATTGCATTCATCTTCGGCGTACCTTTTGATTGCCCGCAGCATCGGCATCGGTCCGCATGCCATGATGATGTCCGGTTTGCGTTCAAGCTTATCCACAACATTCAAAACATTGCCCTTTGTGCCAACAGAGCCGTCTTCCGAGGCTATGAGAAGCGTGCCGTATCGTGTCAAATCCTGATTTAAAAACATATTTTTATCTCTGTATCCGACAATAACAGTTGGTTTAACCCCATGTGCAACCAGTTCTTTAGCCGTCTGCAACATCGGAGGAATTCCTATACCTCCACCGAGTAAAACCACGTGTGCCGGAGTCTCACAAGTACCGGCCGCTGCACCTTTTTGCGCAGCAGTACATCCGGTCGAACCGAAAGCACCGGCAGATGCACCTTGCAACGCAGCTGTACATCCGGTCGAACCGCAGGCACGCTCCATATTCTCTCCGAATATATCGGTAAAGATATAGCCGTTTCCAAGAATTCCGATTATATCGACCTCATCACCGGCTTTGAGCTTTGATATCAAGGCTGTTCCACTGTTGTCTGAAGTAACTCGATACACGAGTCTTAATGCATCGAATTCATCGGAAACTTCACATATGCTTATCGGTCTTGGTAGCAATTTGGAAGCATCACTTGTATATACTCCCACGAATTGACCGCAATGCGCCTCCTTGGCCAAATCTGTTTTAATCCATAAATCAAATATTCCGGTCGTAAGTTCCTTCTGACTTATTACCGTTGCCTTAACTTTTTGCTTCAAAATATCACTCCTTATCCTTTTGTCTTATATAATGAATCCTACTGTCATGAGTTCGAGCATTGGACTCATTTTTGAATTCAAGTCCAATACCTCTTGGCTCCTCACGTTGATGGCTGAAGGTTGGACTCAAATCAGCATGATTTTCTGATTTAAGTCCATTTCACTTTGGCTCCTCACGTCGATGGCTGAAGGTTGGACTCAAATCGAACTGTTTTTTCGATTTGAGTCCGCTATTTTCTAAAATTTGGACTTAAACCATTGATTTTCACTCTATAGAGTCCAAACACCCTTGCCCAGCACCAAGCTAAGTCACATTTTGGACTTTTTCCGCGATATTCCGCTCTTTTGAGTCCATTCGAATTTCAAGACCCGTCCGGCTTCAGTCATGCAAAGGCTTTTCGCTCAGAACTCTGTTTTCCAAAATAATTAATATATTATTGTTGACATATTATGTAACCTTGTGATAGATTAATACATAGATAATATACGTTATCTATTAATTTGTTTAGAAAAGTTTCATAGACAACCTTCCTAACATATTTACCAAATCGAAGGGGATGCAGATTTCGCTCTGCATCCTCTTTGCTTTCCAAATCGCAGAACTCCTCCGGCAATTCCGACGCATCTGCATCCTCTTTGCTTTTCAAATCGCAGAACTCCTCCGGCAATTCCGACACATCTGCATCCTCTTTGCTTTCCAAATCTCAGAATTTCTTCAACTGTTCCAGTAGGAATTCCTCATCGGTTACGACAACACCATCAATACCGCATTTCTTCGCACCCTCGATATTCTCGGCGCGGTCATCGAAAAAGATACACTCCGAAGGCTTCAAATCATATTTACTCATCAGAGCCTCATATATGCCTTGGTCCGGCTTGTTAATATTAATCATATAGGAAACCATCTTACCGGAGATGTCGTCGATGAACGGCAGCCCTTCGGTGTGGTTGGTAAACATATACTCCGAATAGTTGGAAAGGAGGTAAATGCCGTAGCCTTTTTCTTTAAGTCTGTGAACTTCCGCCCAAACCTTAGGGCGGGGAAGGGGCATGCGCTTAACCTCGGTAAGAAAATTCATAACCACATCGTGATATTTGGGAAATTCAGAGGCCAGATCCTCTGCCACTTCAAAATACGGTCTGATGCCCAGATCAAGCTGCGGCCAATATTTGCTGGCGAAAACCTTAGGTCCCAGTTCGTTGGCTTCTTCCGTGCTGCAACCGCCTTCAGCCAGTGCGGCCTTCCATCTGTAGGAAAGAAGAACCTCTCCCACATCAAAAATTATATTTTTATACTGCTTCATGCTTCTCCTCCGAAATGATAGTATTCCTTGAACCACTTGGCGAAATTGCCAAGTCCCTCTTCAATAGAAGTATTCGGCTTAAAGTCAAAATCATTCATCAAATCCGTGACATCCGCATATGTTTGAGGAACGTCGCCGGCCTGCATCGGCAGAAGTTCCTTGGTGGCCTTCTTGCCAAGAGCGTTTTCGAGAACTTCGATGAAGCGCATCAAATCCTCCGGATGATTGTTACCGATGTTATACACCTTATAATTCACGCCATCTTCATCAGCCTTGGGCGGATTCGGAAGCATATTGACGATACCCGTCACGATGTCCTCAACGTATGTAAAATCCCTCTTCATGTTTCCGTAATTGAACACCTTGATAGGCTTATCCTGCATAATCGCATTAGCAAAGAGAAATGCTGCCATATCGGGGCGCCCCATAGGTCCGTACACCGTGAAGAATCTAAGTCCCGTTGATTTGATACCATAGAGCTTCGAATATGAATATGCCATCAATTCGTTGGACTTTTTAGTAGCTGCGTACAAAGATACAGGATGGTCGACCGGATCCTCCGTTGAGAACGGAATTTTCTTATTGCCGCCGTAAACCGACGAAGAGGAAGCATAGAGCAAGTGTTCCACCGGGAAATGTCTGCAGGCCTCCAAAATATTGAAAAAGCCCACAACATTCGATTTAATGTAAGCCGAAGGATTCTCTATACTGTATCTGACACCCGCTTGCGCTGCCAGGTTAACTACGATATCAGGATGAAATTCTTCGAAAATACCGTTAACAAAAGCCTCATCCGAAATATCGCCGAGTCGGAAGACGAAACGCCCTGCACCACCTGCCGTGTTTGAAGATTCGCACACACCCGCAACGGCACCGCAGCCGGCCGGGCTTGAAGATTCACCATCACCATTAAATCCCATTAAAATATCAAGACGCGCCTTTTTAAGCGACACATCATAGTAATCATTAAGATTGTCGATTCCTATCACCTTGGAAGCGCCTGCCTCAAGCAGTCTTTTGGAAAGATAGAATCCTATGAAGCCTGCCGCCCCCGTAATTAGATATGTTTTCTTCAAATCAAGTTCATTTCGTGCCATATATTACCCCTGTTCTTTTATTGGTATTCGTGCATCGCCGGACACACCGATTTTAAAAAAGTGAATGCAACCTAAATCGCATTCACTTTAATGTTTTAATCAACTTCAACTTCGTCCTGCTTCTCGCCGTCAGCTTTCTCGTCAGTTTCGTGATACTCCTGCTCGGTGTTAACCGACCAAATCGCATCCTTACTCTTATCTCCCGAAATAATTGCCTTGGCAGTTTCAAACGAAGTAACCATACTGTGGTCGATATTGTTATAACGGTGCTGTCCGTTTCGACCTACACAGTAGAGATTATCGATGGTCTTAAGATAATCAACCAGCGTATCCATTTCATCGTATGTATCGAAGTATGCAGGATATGCTTTCTTAACCTTCTCCATATGGTAATCGATAACGACATCCGCAGATTCAATGATACCAATCTTCACCATTTCTTCGATACCGAGCTTAGCGAACTGTTCTTCCGTCATATTCCAGAACTCATCGCCTTCATTAACGAAATACTCAAGTCCTATCCAAACAGTATTATCGATATCTTTAATCATATAGGGCGACCAATTGTTGTAAATCTGGAAACGTCCCATCTTAACACGTCGATCCTGAACATAAACCCAACAGTCGGGAACAATATTTTGAATAGTTTTAATATTGGTCTTATTAACAAGTTTAAGCTTGGGAACCAAAACACCCAAAGTCATGTAGTCACGATAAGGAAGACCCTCGGCTATCTTGGCCTCCTTCTCGGGTACATCGTTCATACCCTTGACAAGATCCTTAACAGGCATTGAAGAAATTACATAATCACCTTCAACCATCGTCTCGGTACCTTCAACCGGAACATATATACCGTCAGCGCGGCGCTCGGTCTTAGCGTATGTAATACCCGTTATAAGATTATCACTGTTCTTGTGAATCTTGGTTACGTGTGCACATTTGACGATTTTACCGCCAAGCTTCTCAACTTCGGCAGCTGCCACATCCCACAATTCACCGGGGCCGAGTTTGGGGTACTTAAACTCTTCTATCAGTGAAGTTTCAACCTTACGGTTCTTCTTCTTGAATATCTTACCAAATACATCCTTAAGAACTGCTACTATCGAAAGTCCCTTAACACGCTGAGCTCCCCAGGAAGCATCGATTTCCGAAGGATGACGTCCCCAAAGATTCTCCGTATAATATTCAAAGAACATCGAATAGAGCTTCTTACCGAATCTGTTAATGTAGAAATTCTCAAGATTATCCTCCGGGCGCTTATGAATCATGGCTCCAAGGTAGCTGAAGCCAACCTTCATCGTATTAACGAAGCCCATATTTTTGAACGTCTCGGGTTTCAAAGATATAGGATAATCATAGAATTTATCGTCGAAAAAGATACGCGATACTCTGTGTCTTGTAAGCATAACCCTGTCTTCCTTCTCAGGATCGGGGCCACCCTCCTTAACAGGCATCGGGCGATTAAGAACTATATCATCATATGTAGGATGTCCCTGCATTGGAAGCATCTTATCCCACCATTCATTAACCTCGGGAATCTTGGAGAAGAAACGGTGTCCACCCATATCCATACGATTGCCCTTGTAGTTAACGGTCTTGGAAATACCGCCGAACTCCTCGGTCTCTTCGAAGATGGTTACTTCTATATCTTTACCCTTAGTCAATAATTCATATGCGGCTGTAAGTCCCGCAGGACCTGCACCGATAATCAATGCTTTCTTACTCATCGCTACCTCATTTATTTATCTTTTCGTCTCAAGGATTGTCTGGCACCGTGCATCGGTCTTCCGTTAAGTACATCATCAACCGCATCCATTCGAAGGCCTGCGTCGATGAAATCGCAGTACTTACAGAACGGATAGTCGGCACGCGATTCTTTGATGGCGGTACGTATCTTTTGATACTCTTCGGAATTCCACGCTTCCTTGATGGGAGTTGTGTTCAAATCCGCAAGAGTTGTTGCCTCGAAATTATCACAACAGCAGATTCCCATTCTTCCGTCCGGGAAGATAAAGATATCGGTATACGGCATCAGGCAGGTTTCGTTGATAACCTTCTGCGTATTCTTCTTGTTAGGTGCGGAACCGGCTCTGTTAGTAAGAACCGCCTTGGCGTATCTCATTTGGAAGAGCAGCTCGACATCTTCGAACTCATCTTCATGCGCCTTGGCATAATCATATATTTCCTGAACGTTGTCATGAAGCTTCATGTTCTCGCAATAATTGTTGATGATTAACTGGTCAACGTACGGTATAACCGACTTAACCTTATCAATATCAAGCAAAAGTCCGTTGGTTGACATGAAGATGAAGCAATCCGGCAACTTCTCTCTGCAATATTTATGGAACTCAACAATTCTGGTATCAAGCCATGGCTCGTTATTACCGTAGAGAGTAAGGTGACCCTTGTATCCCCAATCAGCGAGCTGGTCAATTATGTTATAGAAAAGCCCGTCATCCATTCTGCAGTAGGGACGTTTCTCCGCATACTTATTGGCAGTACAGAAAGCACAATTGGAATTACATCTGTTGATGGTCTCTAAATTAACTACCAGAGGCTGTGGCGGAACATCACCCTGCATGAAGAAATCAATATACTGTTTCTGCAATTTACGACGGGTTGCGAACTGCAATTTAAGATAACTGTTGGCCGAAAGCGAAGGAACCAGCTTCTGAAGATTCCATCCTATCGCGCCTCCAAAATTATGATACTTAACTGACATTTTAATCTCACTTTCTAACTATGGATTCCGGTCTTCTCCGGGAACACACCAAATACTATTTTACACTATTTGCGAGGGGGTGGCAACTTACAGTTAGTTAGCACTTTTGTGCTACTATCAGTATTTCTTTAGCCCTATTATCCGTTGCTTCAAGTGAATCGCTGAATCCTGCATGGGTATATTGTGTATGAATCACACTAAAACCTATTGATTCTACCAGTTCTACAATCTCATCCATTCTGTATCGTTTATCCCTGACTATATATTCAGCCGATAGTGCATTATCCCTATCAAACTGTTCCTTTCGGATAACCAAGCCAGTATCAATGTCAATCAACATATTCTGTCCGTCGAATATTTCTCCCTGTTTTTGCATATGGTTTTGAGGGGACAGACTGAACAATCTTTCCGGATTACGCTTAATAGATATTCTATTGTCGTCAGGCACAAGTTTTTCTGTCAGTTCCATATTAAGAACCGATAGTATAAAAACACCATTTTCAGCCAAATTGTTATACGCAGAACGAAGAACTTTTTTATTATCATTCTCATTAGCAAATGATCCGATAACATCATATAAACAGATTACTGCATCATACTTGCTGCCAAATCTGGTACCGCGAATATCATCCACTAAGAACGTGGTATTAAGTAATCCTTCTTCATGACTACGTTCCTTAGCCTTGACAATATTAGATTCAACGAAGTCAATTCCTGTGACCGTGTATTCGCGTTTAGCAAGTTCAATACTATGTCTGCCTCGGCCACATCCCAAGTCAAGGATCGTCGTTCCTGTCAAATAGTTAGATATGAAATCAACTTCATTGACCGTTTTGGATGCCCAAAGATGATTATCCATATCCATCCTTGCATAAGCTTCCTTTAACCGGTCTTCCGAAAATGATAGCAGTTTGTTCAAGCGACTTGCATATCTTGATTTATCGGGTTTTTGTGTTTGGAATGTCATAGCAAGCCATTCGTATCCCGCGGGTAATTCCCCAAGATACCTCTCAACGTCCAACACATTTCTCATTGAAGAATTGTCTATCCAAAAATGCGTATTGACAATAGATTTCTCGTGAGTCACCTCGTAATCTTCATCATTAATGTATGTAGTATCTTTTCCTATAAGCTTTATTTCATCAATATGTTCAAGCATTACTTGCGGTCTGCAATTACGAAATGTAGCACTCTCGAGGGTTTTCACTGTACACGGATTAGCCGTAGCAAGTCCCCACGCATAGTCATTGGAAAATCCCCATATAGAGTGTAGCAGTTTACTCGCAATACCTTGGCCTCGGTACTCTTTCATTACAACCAGTTGCAATACCCATGTCATAATTCCGGGGCGATACTTTTTACGAATATAAAAAGCGTGCGCAATCAGTCGTCCGTCACATCGAGCCTCTGCCACATAGAAATCATCGTGAACATAAGAGCGATACTTACTCATAGGAAATCTAACACTCTCACCCGGTCTAAGAGATGAATCATCTCTGTAAAATCCGTAGTTATTGTTAAAGAGTTCGCTATACTCCTTGAGTTCATCATTCGTTAATTTAGTTGTAGGTCTGTTTGTATATGTCAATTTCATAATTAAGTGTTCAATCAAATATAAACCAAAAGCTTCGTTTGCTAATGTCGCACAATATAAACTAAAACCTTACATGTCTAGCATATCACTTTTGCTATGATTTTCAAAACAGCAATACTCATATGTTTGTAAACTTCGGTTCGTCAGCATAAAACATATCCGGCGTCAATCCAAATTCACGAATCACGTCATCCGTTTGACGAGTGTAGTCGCTATATGAATAATACTTAACCCCCGAACTGCTAAGTGCATCCAAAACTATGCTTTCATCTATGTCAGCACCTTCAAATAATTGATACGAGTAGATTTCTTCGCCGCTTCGACTGCCGTACTCAATAGTTGTTGCCTCAATATAGACATCACATAATCCATTACTACTCTTATCATACAGGCCTCTAAAATCCGGTTCACCCTCATATCCAAAATACATACCCGGGATAGCATCCGCGCTAGACGAGGATTGGCTCATAATCGAATACTTTGAACCGCTTGCATCAAATCCGTAGAACCCATTCCAAACATTCGCACCGGCAAAGTCAACGAATCCCGTCGAAAGAATTCCGTATTGATTAATTCCCTCCCATCTTCTGTAATGTGAGAGTGCTTCTCCGCATATCCATAGTCTATCGTCAGAATACTTAATCACAGTTTGATAATCATAGCTTCCTTCAAGATTATTAGGGTCACCGTCTATGGAATAAGCAAGCAGCAATTCGGGAATTCCGTCATTCCCGCAATCTATGTATGCATATTTCAGATTAGAATATGAATAATTCTCTCCTTCAAGCTCCCGTACTTTATAATCGAGAAAATCCGACAGTTTATAGCCGTCACCGTTTCCCGAGCGATTCATATAAGCAATCTCTGCATTGTTCAAGAATCTTTCATATGCATCCAGGCTAAAATCCTTCAGCGTCTTCTCCGGAGTCGGTTCTGCAGTAGGTTCGCTGTCTACAGATGATGTGTCAGGCACACTGCTTTCCTCCTCGGAAGCATACGTTTCCGGTTCAGGCGTATCCTGTACAGAAGTTTCCCCGGAACTTGAAACTACCCTTTTAGATTCGGATGATGATTCGGAAGTTTTTGACAGAATTGTAAAAATAGCAAAAATTACAGCTATCAAGACTATAGCAACAAGAGTGATAGCTGTAATAAGTATGAACTTGATTTTTTCAGGTTTTTTCATTGATTATCTGCCTATAGAATAGTATTCCACGCCTGCGTTCTTCATCGACTCAACATCATAGATATTTCTGCCGTCGTATACCAGCGGTGTACGCATATTTTGGATAAAGATATCAGGTGTCAGACACTTGTATTCCTTATTTTCGGTAAAGATAAAGCATATGTTAGCATCTTTCAGAGCTTCCTCTATTTTTCCAACATATGATATTGTACCCTTCTTGGATGTTCCCAAGTTCCCGCCTTCCGGATACAGTTTCTTGAAATTGGCAACCGCTCCGTCAACGACATCATATGCCTTAATATTGGCGCCGGCATCAAGAAGAAGCTTAACGTTGTCTATTGAAGGAGCTTCTCTTAAATCATCCGTTCCTGGTTTAAATGCAAGTCCGAGAACCGCAACGTTCAATCCTGCGAACGAAATCATTCTGTCGGAAGCTTTCTTATACAATCTGGTCTTTTGAGACAGATTAACATCAACAGCCGCCTCAACGGTTTTAAGGTTATAGCCTACCTTCTGAGCTTGATATTTAAGTGCCTTGGTATCTTTGGGGAAGCAGCTTCCGCCATATCCGACACCTGCATTAAGGAAATTTGATCCAATTCTATCATCGTACTTCATGCCTTCGGCAACTTTGGTTATATCCGCGCCGAGAAGTTCGCAAAGGTTGGCAATATCATTCATGTAACTTATCTTAAGTGCCAGGAAGTCATTGCAGGCATACTTGGTCATCTCAGCCGAACGACGATTCATCGAAACTATCGGACGTCCAAAAGGCTCGTATACTTTGCGAAGGATATCCTCTGCCCACTTGGATTCAACACCGATGATAATTCTCTTGGCCTCAAGCGTATCCCTGACAGCACATCCTTGTGCCAAAAATTCCGGATTGGAAGCAACCTCAATGTGAAGGTCCTTTCTAATCAAAAAGTCCTTCAGAAATTGCTCAACACGATCATTGGTGCCAACCGGTACTGTTGACTTAACAACTACCAGACAATCGTTCTCGATTGATTCGGCTATCTGCTTACATACAGCGGCTATGTAGTTCAGGTTGGCGCTGCCATCCGGCATCTCCGGAGTTCCGACACCGATAAATATAACTTCCGCATTCTTATAAGCTGCTACATAATCAGTTGTGTAATTTAGTCTGCCCGTAGGATTATTCTTCGTCATAAGTTCCTGCAGACCATCTTCAAAGATGGGTGATACACCTGACTGCATCAACTTAACCTTATTCTCATCAACATCCACACAGGTAACCGTATGCCCCTTCTCTGCGAAGCATACACCTGCAACCAATCCTACATATCCTGTTCCTGCTACTGCGATTTTCATAGCGTGTACCTCTTAATATATCATTTTCACATTCGCGTAACCATCATGCAATATGATCAACTCAGTCATCCCTTACTGTAAGTGAATTCAAGCCGTAGTAGCGACATATCGCATCTCTTATCCACCCATTCCCGTCACCGACAATATCCGAAAAAAACAGCAATTGAGGTTCAACGGTAAGCTGTTTAACAACTATATCTTTCGCACCGCTTACGTACAATTCTTCTCTTTCTTCCAATTCTTTACTAAATTCTTGGGCAGAGCCATTCATCAAATCCGTTATTGCCGATGAATAAGTAAAATAGTGATTCTCCGGTATAATTGTCAACGCGGATGCAAATCCAAAAAAGATGAGAGTTCCCATAATTAGCAACAACTCATTATGGGAATATTGATTATCACAATTCTCAATGTTTCGATGTTTGTTTCTAAAATATCCAATCACATATCCTTCAGACAGTACCAACGTTAAGATATACATAATATATGCCATACCTTGCAGTCTTCCCGCCGAAAAATCTCCTGTTGCAAATAGCGACGGTGTAAACATTGCAGAAGTCAATCCATATCCAAACAGTATAATTATTCCCGGAAATCTAAACTTATATCCGCAATTGGCTAACGCACGCCAAAATATAGGAGCCAAAACCACCAACATCAACACTACCGGCCAGGTAGTCCATTCACCTATGCAATAATAGAAATAATCATAAAAAGATACCATAACTGCTTTAATCGGTGAAAATCCGGAAGAGTATGCAGCACGTATCGCATTTCCCGGTGCAATAATACTTATTGTTGCTCCGATCAATAACACTATTGCAGGAATTATAAATAACTTGACAGTAGGAATTGAAGAATACTTATGCTCTATCAAAAACAGCAATAACACTATGGTCACCACTATTATGGTATTGAGAGTAGATAACAAATTACCGCCACCAACCAAGAATGCCAAAATACAAATTCCCAACACCTTCAGTACTAATTTCCACATTTTGGTGCTTTCAAAGTAATACAAGGAAATTAGTGAACCTAAAAACAAAAAGGAAACAGAAGCCGTAATTGTATAATTAGCCGCACCGCAATACCAATAGAACAATTCGACTCTTCCGCTTGGTATCATGCATTGAATAATTATAAATAATACTATGCACACTATACTGTCGCTATAATGCTTCCCAATGCCAATGGCTTTAACCATAATTTGATTAAAAAGATATCTGACAGAAAGTATAAATACAGTCAATACCAGCGGTGCTGATATGACATATCCCACTTTTCCAAAAACACTCAAAGGAAATGCCGAAAGGAATTTGGCTGTGTATATTCCGCTCCAGGTGCTGTATTCCTCTATAACTTTACCTATAGCAGCAAAGATTACAGAGAATATATTGCCATCTTGAATCCATGCCTGATGTGCCAATAATCCTTCCGAATATTCATCAGCACTCGGAAAATTGTACATTCCCATCCATACAAGGGGAATCAAGGATATCAAGAAAATAATCCATAATAAAATTGATAGTCTTTTAGGAGTAAGAAAACTACAAATACTCTTCATTTCTCAATACCAACTATTTTGCAAAACAATACTACAGATTGCTTATCAGTTTTTCTATCATATACTCAATCATTTCATCCGTCATTCCGGGATACACACCAATCCAGAATGAGTCATTCATGATTCTATCAGTGTTTTTCAGTTCTCCAACCACTCTGTATCCTTCTTTACTTGCTCTCATCTGATCAAAGCAGGGGTGCTTAATAAGATTACCCGAGAACAACATTCTCGTCTGAATGCCTGCCTGCTCCAAATTCTTAACAAGTTCGTTTCTTGAAACACCTGCCTCGCTGTTACATGTCATTAGGAATCCGAACCATGACGGATCTGCATTTTCGGAAGGTCTTGGAAGAATAAGTTTACCTGCATTTTCAAGTTCCTTCAAGCCATCGAAAAGTTTCTTATAATTAGCTTTACGTTTTTCAACGAAAGTAGGAAATTTCTTGAGTTGTGCACATCCAACAGCCGCCTGCATATCGGTAGCTTTAAGATTATATCCAAAATGCGAATAAACATATTTATGATCATATCCTAAAGGTAATTCACCATACTGCTTGTCAAATCTGTGACCGCATAGGTTATCGCGTCCTGAAGGGCATACACAATCCCTGCCCCAATCTCGCATAGAGCGAATTGCCTTATGAAGTAACGGATTGTTGGTATAAACTGCTCCGCCTTCACCCATAGTCATATGATGCGGAGGATAGAATGAAGAAGTTCCAATATCTCCTATAGTACCGGTAAACTTCTTAGTTCCATCAATAGTGTACTGTGAACCGAGTGCATCACAATTATCTTCAACTAGCCACAAATTGTGTCTGTCACAAAACTCTTTCACTGCTTTAAGATCAAAAGGGTTACCCAAAGTATGAGCAAGCATAACTGCCTTAGTCTTACCCTCACTGTAAGCTTCTTCAAGCATTGTTACATCAACATTGTACTGTCCGATAGTAACATCGACGAACACCGGAACCGCACCGTATTGGATAATAGGTGTAACCGTGGTAGGGAAACCCGCAGCCACTGTAATAACCTCGTCGCCACGCTTAATTTGTCTGTCGCCCAAAAGAGGTGATGTCAATGCCATAAATGCACATAAGTTAGCCGATGAGCCCGAATTAACCAAAGAAACAAATTTAACACCTAGATACTCTCCTAACGACTTTTCGAATTCATCGGTATATCTACCCGATGTAAGCCAAAATTCAAGTGCAGAATCTACAAGATTAACCATTTCCTCATGGTCATACACTCTGGAAGCATACGAAATCCTATCACCCGGCTTAAATTCCTTTTTTATGTTATGAAATTTGTCACAATACTCCGCAACCGAACTCAATATGTGCTCTCTTGCTTCACTTTCCGTCATTTGCTCAAACATTCCATATACTCCTTAATCTGTTGTTTCGTGCATTCTTTAATGTCACCGTTAGTTACGAATGTCCTATACCATTCAACTGTCTTATCCATAGTTGTTTCGATATTCCAAGCCGGCGACCAATCAAATGTCGTCTTCAATTTAGTACAATCCAATTTTAAAAAGTTGGCTTCATGAGGACCACCATCCGATATGTTAACCCATTTAAGTTCCGGTCGTGGATTACCCTCGCAATCACTTAGCGGGTGTTCATTCCACCTGTCCACGAACAAATCAACCAATTTCCCTGTATTAACGCAGCTCTCATCATTTGGTCCGACATTATATGAACCTGCAACCTGAGGATCATTGTATTGTCGCATTGCTATCATTAAATATGCGAACAATGGTTCCAGTACATGCTGATAAGGTCTGGTTGAATATGGATTTCTAACCACAATATCCTCCATATCCTTAGCTGCTCTATAACAATCCGGAACAATTCTATCTTTAGCGAAATCTCCTCCGCCTATAACATTACCGGCACGACATGTAGAAACCGGAATACCTCTCTTGTTAAAGAATGACTGTATATAGCTGTGTGTCACAAGTTCGGAACATGATTTCGAGTTTGAATACGGGTCATATCCATCAAGATAATCCGTTTCAACATAACCTCTGTCCCATTCATTATTTCTATACACTTTATCTGTTGTAACATTCACAACGGACTTAACCGAATCGCAATTACGGCAGCATTCAAGCACATTAACGGTACCCATCACATTAGTTTCGTAGGTATAAACCGGATTTACATATGACTCACGCACTAAAGGTTGAGCCGCCATATGAATTACGATTTCAGGTTTAACCTCTTCGAAAACATGTTGCAAATTCTCTAAGTTACGTACATCCCCAGTATAGCTGCGCACATTGTCATCGGAAATGTTCATTAGGGAAAACAACTGATGTTGATCATCCGAGGCTAATGAATAACCGTATACCTTAGCTCCCAACATAGATAAAACCGCACACAACCAGCTTCCCTTGAAGCCGTTGTGTCCGGTTATCAATATCTTCTTATCTGCATAGAATTCTTGGAATTTCTCCATACTATACACTTTTCTCCCCAAACTAATATCCAATCCTTAGTAATATACTCAATTCACTCTTACAGCAATCTCATTATTTTCAATAAATTTAATCAGATTATCCGAATAAATAGCACGACCTTTTTCGTTTAAGTGAACATCATCAAGCATGGTTTCATATGAATTCTCCATGCTTATTCCCTGATCTGCAAGAGGATAGAACCATATATTCTCATACTGTCCTGCCACATACTCTGCCTTACGTCCGAAGTCTTCTTCCGAACCAAGTCCATTATTTAGGGTAATACTATTACCTATATATTCGCCGTTATCTCTATAAAATTCTACATAGCTTGGTGCACACATAACTATCTTGGCATTAGGGCAAGCTTCCTTTAAGGAATCAAAAATGCTCATTAAAGCTCCCTGATATGTTCTGTAATCTTTACCATCATCCGGATTATTCTGTTCTCTTCCCGAAAGGAAGTCATTAATACCGTATTCCACGAAAATAACGTCCGCAGCTCTGACCTCGTCGATATGCTGTGTCAAAATAGTTTTCGCAGTGCAATCCGGAAGTACATTGACATCTATCTTGCCTGCTATTATTTTAGCTATCGTAATTCCGCAAAATTCCGTAAACTGATCGTCTCCGAATCCGGATGTTGTTCTTGAACAACTGGCTGCCATTCCGCCAACTCCCAAATTGTAAATATTGGCATCGAAAGCTGTTCCTACCAAGTATGCAATACCTGTTGAATCTCTGAAGTTATCAAGCATACTGTCTCCCAGGAATACCATATTCATCTTGCCATCTACGTGAGTAGCATCATCACGGTTATTGGATGCCTGAACTTTAGGGATATTAACATCAGCCATTTGTGTCATATCGGCAGGATTTTCATCTTCAATTACAGTAGCATCCGAATTCTCCGTACTGCTCTCTTCAAGCGTTTCCGATGTCAGTTTTTCTACCTTTTCCGCATCCAAATCAGATTCACTGATTTCAATCACTGCCACTTCTTCGGGATTATCAGCTTTATTTATTAAACTCATTGTGCACTTAATTCCAAGATACACTACAGATACCAATCCAATGACTGCGAATATTACCAACACAACCATCAATCCTTTATTTGATCTTCTATTGTTTTGTTTATCCATTTGAATCTCTCCTCGATTAATTAACACTATAGTTATATCATTTTTAGAAGAACGTATCCACCAATGGAAGTATTGCATCCGGCTTGGCACTAAACTTATCTTTCAATGCCTTATAATCTCCGGTGTAGTAATAACCATACATACAGTTAGCAACACCTTCCTGATCGCCTGTATATATCGGTATATACGGGAACTGCTCATCAAATCTACATATCCAGAAGATTCTGTCTCTGGTATCACCGTCAGCATAATCTGTTACAGGAGTTCCATATGCATGTCCATCAGCTCCCATAGCATCAATAACAGTCGGAAGCAGGTCACAGTGACATATCGGTGCATCTGTAGTAATCATCGCCTCATGGGTCTCGCCCGGTTTCTTCATGAAGAAAATAACCTGAGGTTCTTCAGGGCTTCCGTGATCCGAAGTAATAATGATAGTTGAATTATCATAAGCACCTGCATCCTTGAGTTGTTTCAGGTATTCTTCCATAATCACCATACAACCCTCGGAGTTATCTTCCAATGAAGCATCCTCGGTCTCGTCATATGTACCGTCAGCTTTGGTTGCCCTGTCATGGTCTCCCATCAAGTGCTGAATCAGGAAATAATTGGATTCATCGGTTGTATGAACCTTCTCTTCGTCAAGCCTTTTCATGAAGTCGTAGTTATTGTGTGCTCGTGATGCATTAACGTTATACACGATATTCTCATATTCGGACACATTGGTGTAGCAGCAGTTTTTCAAAAACTCCGGTGCCATTCTGTAAGCCGACATCTTGGATACGGTAGACAATAACAATTGCTTATCAACTTCAACCGTTGTTGCGGAATTCGCCAGATTATCAAACATACCCTCAAGTATCCTTATGTCATTAGTTCCTCGATAAATACTTGATTCGGGAGTAAAGATATTGACCTTATAATTCTGGGAATGCATGGTATCAAATATGCGCTTATAGTTCGGATCTTCCCAAAGCGTCTTGGTCCATTCGTTAATCGTAACGGTATTGTCAACGTGAGCTCCCGTCAGCATATGTAACATTGAAGGGAAGGTTCCGAAATATGTACAATCGGCATTATTGTAATATGTAAAATCATGCAAATAATCCAAAGCGTCCGGATACTTATCAAGCATCGGTTCCAAATATTCGTTACTGAAATAATCAAGTACAATTACAATAACGTTCTCTTTGGAAGAAACCGTCATCTGCTCTTCTCCCGAAAGAAACCAGTCTTCTGCAGGTCTTTCGTACGCTTCTTCTCCCGCGCCGAGAATTAGCGATACAAGTCCTGCCGCCTGAATCACTATTAAAAATGCTGCCACTCCTACGGCTACTTTCTTGAAAAGCTCGGATTTCTTCAAAGCGAAGAAAATGAAAGCTGCCAATACAACCACCCAAATGATTGTATTGAATATTTCTACTCCGAGAGTTGAGGCATATCCGTTGGGGTTTTGTCCCAATAGGTCAAGATTTTGATTTAAAAACATGACCTGAACATATCCTAGAACGCCCAGTGCTAAACTAAAAGATGTCAGAACATAAAATATTCTCTTCGGAAGGGCTGCAAATAATGCCGAAAGAACTATACTTACAGCCAGCATCATTCCGATACACATCCAGACGAATTCACCGTATTTGAATTCAAACTGCGAAACATTCGAAAAGAAAATCTCCGAGGGTCCGAACCAAAAGAGCATGAAGCTTAGCAGAAGGTTCGGTGCAAATGCTGTTCCAAATTTTTTCAAATACTTTTTCATTCTACTTAATCCTATATCTTTCATCAATCGCCTGTAGTTCGGCGAATGTATCAATCTCGACTATATCCGATAACTTGCACTCACGAACACGAACGGAATACTTATCTTTAAACATAACAAGAGGAACCTGTTCCCAATACATCTGATGACCACCTTCGGAATCAAAAGCTGTCTTCAAGTCCTCCGCAAGCTTCCTACCGTCTTCCTTAGACCAAAATGAAATTCCTACCATCTGATGACAAGGGTGATCCGATTCGGTACATTCCTCGGTTATTACACCATCCTTCGTCTCAAAGCACCAGTCATCGGTTCTATCCACAGGGATAGCCAGAAAATCCGAACTGTCATGATACTTGGTGATAATCGAAGGATTGGATATGCACAAGTCCGCTTCCAATACATAAGCATTCTCCAGCAAATCTTTAGCGGCCAATGCGGACGAAATATTGTTGGCCTCCGTATAAATATCATTATCTATGAACTTAATCATCGGGTATTTATAAAGCAGTTGGTCGAATTGCTCCTTAAGGTAGCCTCTGACTATATATATTTCCTCAATTCCTGCTGCCAATACCGCATCTATCAATCCGTCTATTATTCTCTTGCCATGAACCCGAATCAACGGTTTGGGGGTATTAATGGTAATCGGAACCATTCTTGAACCGAATCCTGCGGCTACAAATATTGCTCTCTTGGCTTCATACTTACATTCACTCATTACAATGTCTCCAAATACTCCATGAAATTAATCTTATTCTCCATTGCTGTAGTGGTAGGTCTGCCCAAATCATCGCGTGCACCTATACCACACTTAACTTCTACCAAGCTTAGCTCATTAATCTTCTTGGCGTTCTCCAGCGCTTCGTCCAAAGCCTCAAGTGTATCAACGCATACGGCGTTTGGATATCCGCAGGCTCTCGCTATGGCACATAAATCAATCTTGGATGCAACCGTAGGCATTCCTCCGACAGTTTCATGAGCACCATTGTTAATCACTACATGTACCATATTGGAAGGCTTATTGGCACCAACCAATGCCATCGAGCCCATATGCATCAATACGGCACCGTCGCCGTCTATGCACCATACTCTGGTTGAAGGCTTATTTAGGGCAACACCGAGTGCTATTGAAGAGCTGTGTCCCATGGAACCAACTGTTAAGAAATCATACTTGTGTGACTGTTCCTTGGCAGCTCTTGTTTCAAACAGTTCTCTTGAAGCCTTACCTGTAGTAGATACTATCGGGTCCTCTCCTGCTGCCTTGGCTATATGCTGAATAATCTCTTCTCGTACGAGCTTATTCTCATTCTTATACTCAACAGCCACATCCGTCTTAAGAGCACCTTTCTTAACTACGAAAGCTACCTGCAGTCCTTTGGCAAGGTCTTCTTCAAAAGATTTCATGGCTGATTTGATATCTTCTTCTGTTGTATCTGCCGTTATTACGAAACTTCTGATATTCATGTCATCAAGGAGCTTAACCGTTACTTCCCCTTGATAAATATGCTGAGGTTCATCATGAACTCCCGGCTCTCCTCTCCATCCGATAACAAATATCATGGGAATTCCGTATACCTTCTCGTTAAGCAAAGATGCAACGGGATTAATAATATTGCCTTCTCCGGAATTCTGCATATAAACAACCGGAACTTTAGATGTAGCCAGATGATATCCTGCTGCCAATGCCACACAGTTACCTTCGTTGGCTGCTATCACATGATGGTGTTCATCAATTCCGTAAGTTCCCATCAGATAATTGCACAGTGCTTTAAGCTGTGAATCAGGGACACCGCAGAAGAAGTCTGCTCCCATAATATCAACAAAATTTTTAACGTTCATAAATTCCCCTTCCAAAGACGACATAAAGCAGCCTCCGTTTGGAAACCGCTTTTAGTCAGATAATTATAATTCATCAATCAATGAAATAATGTTCTTAATAGACATTAATCTGTCATCAACTTCCTTAGCTCTGTGATACTTCAAAATATCCTTAGCTGTCTGCTCCATGGCCGGGAAAGCACTTCTGGTAAGCTGATTGGCATATATAACTATATTAACACCGTGTGCCGAGAGTTCTTCTTCTGTAATGGTATTGAATGATGTAGGTACAACAACAATCGGTGTATCCTTATCTTCTGCTCGGAACTTATCGCAGAATTCAAGTATCTCGGCCGGATCTTTCTTACGCGAATGAATCATGATACCGTCTGCGCCGGCCTTGGCATATGCCCTGGCACGGTTAAGTGCATCCTCCATACCCTGCTCGAGAATTAAAGATTCGATTCTGGCAATAATCATGAAGTCATCCGTAAGCTGAACCTTCTTACCGGCCTCAATTTTGGCGCAGAAGTTCTCGATGGTATCCTGAGTCTGAGCAACTTCCGTTCCAAACAGTGAGTTCTTCTTAAGTCCCGTCTTGTCTTCGATAATTACGGCAGATACGCCCATTCTCTCAAGTGAGCGCACCGTGTATACGAAGTGCTCCGTCAATCCGCCCGTATCTCCGTCGAAGATAATAGGCTTGGTCGTAACTTCCATAACATCGTCTATGGTACGGAATCTTGATGTCATATCAACAAGTTCGATATCCGGTTTGCCCTTGGCTGTGGAGTCACACAAAGAGCTAATCCACATGGCATCAAACTGGCTTAGTTCACCGTCATTTTCAACAATAGTCTTCTCTGCAATCAATCCTGTTAATCCCGAATGAACCTCAATAGTCTTAACTACGGGACACAAAGATATAAGCTGGCGAAGTCTCTTACGTCTGTACTCGGGCATCATGAGTTTCTCTTTAATCTTGTCATCGGTTCTCTTAACATTTTCATTATATGTGTAAGGAACATCAACAATCTTGCCGCCATACTCGCCCACAAGTTTCTCGGCTCTGTCCCTGATAGCTTTCATAGGGCCTTCGAGCCAGTTATCACCGTGGATAATATAATCAGGCTTAATCTCCTTAACTATCTCATCATAATGAATATCCTTCTGTACAATCACCTTCGAAACTTCCGGAATACTCTCGACAAGCTTAACCCTCTCTTCGAAGCTGATGGTAGGGAAACGATTGAAGCGAATCATGGCTTCGTCGGATAATACACCGACTATAACATCGCCGAGTTTCTTGGCTTCCTTAATGATATTCATATGTCCTTCATGCAGAACATCTGTCGTAAAACACGTATAAACCACGCTCATACTGCCTCCTAATACTTAACCGGTATCTGTATACCGTATATTTCCAATGCTTCTTTGAATACTGCAAAGAAATCTTCTATATCTTTCACATCAATTGCACCAAGTGCGCACAATCTAAAGGTATTGGTAGTTGAAATCTTACCGGGATAGATTGTGAATCCGCGCTCATAGCAATAATCATGAACCTTCTCGAAATCCCAATTGGCATCATTGGGGTAGATTGCTGAAACAACAAGTCCCGTCTGTTCTTCCCTCTTGATTACATCCTTAAATCCGAGTTCATCAAGTCCCTTGTGAATAGCCTCGAATACTCTTGTGTGTCTGGCCCACTTAGCCTCTTCACCTTCCCGGAAGTATTCCTTAAGCCCCTGAATGGTCGCGTATATGGTCTGAACCGGAGGTGTGAAGTGCATCTCGCCCGTCTTCTCGAAATAGTCGTACTGCAGGAATAAGTTACAGTAATAAGAACGCTTGGGATACTCAGCCGACTTTTTGATTATGTCGGTACGTCCTATTACAAATGACAATCCCGTCATAGCCATCAGACCCTTCTGAGCCGAAGCCATGCAGAAGTCAATGTTGTCGTCATACACATTAATCGGTCTCATAGCATATGTCGATGTGGTATCCACTGTGAAGATTGCTCCATACTTATGAGCCAATGCACCGATTTCTCTGATTGGATTAAGGATTCCCGTTCCCGTCTCGTTATGAGTTGTATGTACAAGAGCTATATCCGGATTATTCTTTAATGTCTCTTCTACCTTACCAAGGTCAGGTCTTTGATCAACCGGGAATTTGAGGTCAATATAAGGCATTCCGTAGTATTCACAAATTTCGGCCGCTCTCGTTGAATAAGCGCCGTTATTAACCACCAGTATCTTCTTACCTTCGGGCAGAAGCGAATTTAGGCAAACATCAATATTAATCGTTCCGGATCCGCAAAAAAGTACCGACGTATAGTCTTCATTCTTTCCGTGAACTATCTTAACCAAGTCCTCGCGAAGACCTTTCATCAATCCTGCGAATTCCTTCTCTCTTGGGCAAATATCCGGAACCACCTGTGCCATCTTAACCGTATCGGTAGTCGTGGAAGGTCCGGGATTTAAAAGTATATTTCTTTTAATCTCCATGTTCTAGCCTTTCGATCTTTCAATCAATCTCTTAATTAAATATTTACCGCCGACAGCTCCCGAAGAACCGACATTGTAAATATATTGGTCTCTTAATTTAGCCATTGAATCAACGGTAAATCTGTCTTCATTAAACAATCTCTCGACAGCGTCCTTCACCTTGGTGATGTCTTCCGGAGAAATCGAAATACCTACTTCGTTACGCGCCTCTATATCAATAGGTACCGTCGTAAGCTCCTTATAGTCAGGATTAACTATCTTCATCGGTGTATCAATGAACAGAACCGGTTTCAAGGTTGAGAATGCATACTCATATGCAATACTTGACCAGTCTGTGATAAGCATATCTGCCGTGTATACAGTCTTGTTTGAAGAAAAGTCCTTCTGGAAGGTAACCTTGCCATCATACTTGGCGGCGAGTGCATCTATCTTACCTTCAAAGTGACGTACATACTGCGGATGAGGGCGAACCGTCACCTCATACTTATCCGTATCGATATTATCAAGGATACCCTCTATGCAAGAATCCATGATATTGTCCTCCTGCCAAGAAGGTGCAACCAGGATAGTCGGGCGGCTCTTAGCGGTGCTGCCTTCCTCCTTCATGATTTCTTCGTAATTGGCTTTCATATTATCAATTACCGAAGAACCCCATTCAACAAGATTCTTCTTGAAGGGAACTTCGAATTTTTCTTCACGTTCGGCAATTTCCGCCTTATTCTTCGGTCCCGAAGTGAAGATTGTATCAAAGTAATCAAGCGCATTCTTGTGGAAGGTAAGGTTAGAACTGTTAACATCATGAGGAAGATAAACATATTCTATATTTTTATCCACATAAGAACGCTTAAGCTGGAAGTTCTGAAGGTCCGGAGTGGTCATAACCATAAGCTCCGTCTCTATCTTCATCATCAAAACAATAAGCTTGTTATCTCCGATATAGTACGTATGGAAATTATCGGATGTAAGCTTGAAAATGTCATCGTTAGGGTCGGATGTTACATAATGAATTTCAATGTCCGTCTTATTCAAAATGTACTCTATCGTATCTTTGAAATACTTATAGAATCCGTTTCGCTCCGAATAGAATACTATCTGCTTGCGACCGGCCTTAAGGAAACGCTTGTAATCAGCTTTCTCCCTGGCAATATCTTCCTTGGTTCTGGCCTTCTGTGAAGCCTTGGCCTGGGCCTGAAGCTTGGTTAATTCTTCCTTGGATGCATTGAGTTCTTCATAATCGATGTGTTTCTTGGGATTAATGAAGAAGTTCAAAGCATACATCTGTATGATTGAGAAGATATTACCTGCAATCCAATATAATCCTATTCCGGCAGGTACGAATAATCCAAGGTACAAAGACAAGCCTACCGATATCGTAAGGGTAGTTGCCTTATTGGCTACACTCTGTTCGGACTGAAGTACGTTGGAAATATTCTGTGTAATACACATAACCAATGCCGATACTGCTGCCAAAACAGGAATAATCAAAACAATTCCGCCGCTCTTAATGGGGATAAGCGAAAGGTCAAGTCCAAGCCATGACATAGCCACGCCCTCGTCCATGAGGCGATATATTCCCTCAACAACACCCATTAAAAGAATAAGCTGTATGATTACGGGAATAAGGTCAAGCATCGGATGATACTTGTGTTTCTTATAAAGCTCGTATTGAGCCTCGGAAATCATATCTTTATCTCCGAAATATTTAGCCTTGAAACGGTTCATCTCAGGATACATCTTAACCATCTTAATTGAGTTAAGCTGTACCATAATCGAAACCGGAAGTAAAATTATCTTCGTCAAAAAGGTGAACAACCATATTGCCCACCCATAGTTAGTTATAATCTGATAGCATACCTTAAGCAGCCATCCAAAGAATGTACCCAAAAGTTCCATGATTCTTACCGTCATGCGCGAATTACAGATTCACGCTCTGCCTTACTCCTCTGTCTTAACCTCAGCCTCAGTTGTTTCTTCATCATCCTTGAAATGTACTTCCTTCTTTTCTTCTGTCTTATTCTTCTTGAAGAAAGCAGCAATCTTATGACGGAAAATTGTAAGCAAAGCACCGATGGCAATAACAACACCGGCAACAGCCTGAATGATGTAAGTAACAGCCGAAGGATCAATATAAGCATGAACCGGCTTCATCATCATAATCATTCCACACTCAAAGAAAAACAAGAAATTGGCTACCCAAAACAAAACTTTTTTCATATTAAACGTCCTCCATGTAAACATATTCCGATATAGTGTAGCATAAAATTTCTCTTTTTTCTATCAAATTCGAAATAATATTTCCTGTTCTCCTTTATCTTGGCATTGTTGTTATAAACGCTTTTGTTGTATAATCAGTTCAATAATGATTCAGAGGTACTTATGAGTTTCTTTTCAATTTGGTTCGTATTATTGGTATTTATTACATTTATACTTTCCTATACGTTTAGTCCAAAATATAGGCATGTAGTTTTGCTTTTGGCAAGTTTGGTATTTTATGGATTGCTTAATTACACTGCCCTTTTAATACTGCTTTTCGTAATTCTTTCAACCTATTTCGCAGCCATGTTTATGCAGCACAAGCCAAAGCCAATACTGTATTTGTGTTTAGTAGCAAATATCCTTTTACTGATTTTGTGTAAATATTGGGTGCTGTGGGATAACGAATGGATTATTCCTATAGGTATTTCATTTTTTACCCTTCAAGCACTTGGATACGTCATCGATGTATATCGCGGAAATGCCATGGTTGAGAGGAACATTTTGAAATATTCCCTGTATGTATCTTTCTTTCCTTGTATTTTATCAGGTCCTATCGAAAGAAGTAATAGCCTTCTTCCTCAGATTAACAATCCAAAGCCTTTTGATTACGATTCTGTCAAATCCGGATTACTGACAATTTTATGGGGATACTTTTTGAAGCTACTGATAGCTAATAGATTAGCGCAGATAGTGGATGCTACTTATGGAGACATTTCCACCTCTACCGGCTTGTCTTTGTTAATAGCCACCGTTTTGTATGGGATTCAATTATACGCCGACTTCTCCGGATACAGTTACATAGCAATCGGAGTGGGAAGGATACTGGGATTTGACATTATTGCCAATTTTAGGCAACCTTACTTTTCTCTTTCCGTAAGAGATTTTTGGAACAGATGGCATATAAGTTTTTCATCCTGGCTTAAAGATTATGTATATATTCCGTTGGGTGGAAGCAGACATGGCACTTTCCACACATATCTCAATTTGTTTCTTACGTTCTTAATCAGCGGACTATGGCATGGCACCGGCTACCAGTTTGTTATTTGGGGTATTCTCCATGGAATGTATCAAATAGTTGCAAGACTCCTTATGCAGCATGTCCCAAATGCAGCTCCCAAAGTTAACAAGAATTGCTTTAGTTACCATCTTTTTCAATATGTCCGAACTTTTATTCTAATTGATTTTGCTTGGTTATTTTTCAGGTCCGATAGTCTAACTCAAGCAGTTGCAATACTAAAGAAAATTCTCTTTGATTCGCAAATCGGGCTAACCGTTTCAGAGAAACTATACCTGTCAGGTTTTCAGATTGAACGCTATTACCTGTTACTATTTGAAATTCTAATCTTATTAATTGTCGACATTTTGCACGAAAAGAAAATATCAATCACATCAACATTGAGCAGGCAAAATACTCCTTTTAGATGGGGAATATACATACTGTTGTCTTTCTCCATTCTCATCGGAATAATACATGATTATGGATTAAGCATAAACACTTTCATATATGCAAACTTTTAATCGGTGATATATCATGAAAAAATTTTGGATACGGTTAGCAGCTTTTACAATTATTTTCATAATATGCTTTTTAGCTTACGATTTCTTATCTTCCAAAACAGTAGCCAGACAATCAATTGCCTTTCAAACCGGCAGCGAGTCTTATATAGGCGCAGGAACAGAAGATATAGTTCACTATATTGAACAAGTCAAGAATCAAAACAATTCTACCAAACTCATTGTCGGTGACAGCGTATGTAATCAGCTCTTCAATGGTCTATATGCTTTGAATGAGGATTTTACGATTGCCGGAAGTAACGGTGCCATAACCATGGCCGGACAATATATTATGATTAAGTCATATCTTGACAATCACCCTAAGGCAACCGATGTTTTCTTAATCATGCTACCTGATTCTTTACAAAGAACTTTTGACACCAAGTTAGGCTATCAATACACCGTTTTACCTTTTATTGAAACCGATACATTAAAATATTTGGATCGTAACACTATTGAAGCAATGAGTTCCACTTATGGTAATATATTTATGAACTCATCGATTGCGAATTTAATATCGAAATCAGGACTGAATCGCAAATTGTATTTGAATTACATTTCAGAGCAATCCGGATATATCCAAAACCATCCCTATGAAATCGCGGAACAATATCTGGATAAAATGGTTTTGCTTTGCCAAGAAAAAAATGTTAATTTCTATCTGTATCCATCCATTGTTTCTGATAAGAATATAACCGTTGATTATAAGAAAGATATATCAGATAGTTCATCGATCAACAAAATCAACCCTGCCTATTTCGAAAGCATATACTATTTCCCTTCAGAGTTGAGCGGTGATGGTACACATTTGAAAGTAGAGTATGCGGATCGGGAAAGTCTGAATCAAATCATCCGCGAAGCATATGCTAATACTGAACTACTAAATTACTTAGCCTTGGAATAACTAATGAATACGAAATTAAAGCATTATACTCAAAAACGTTCAATTATATATGGTCTATACCTACTTTTGATCTCCGTCGGAATACTGCTGTTCGCAACCAAGTCATCGCCATTGTATATCTATAACAACTGGTGTGATGCCAACAGTTATTTTTCGGTGGGCAAAGCAATGTTCAACGGATTGATTCCCTATAAAGATGTGTTCGACCAAAAGGGCATGTATCTGTACTTCATGTACGGATTATGCTACCTGATTTCCAATACAACCTTCATAGGTGTATTCATCATGGAAATCGGATTGGGATTTCTTAATCTTCTTGGATTATACAGAATACTAAGACTGTATCTGTCACATGTAACAAGCCTTGCCATGGCACCGATTTCATTGGCAGTCATCGTATCTTCCTACAGCTTCTACATGGGGGGCTCGGCAGAAGAATTGTGTCTGCCCTGCTACATATGGGCTCTGTATATAATAGTTAAATACGCAAGAACCAGACGTTGGAATAAGTCAGCCCCCATGGCAACCAAATACCTCTTTATCGGTGGAGTACTTGCCGGAATTGTAGCCAATATCAAATTTACCGGATTGGGATTCTTCTTTGGATGGATGGCATGGGTTTTCTTCGATATGGCATTTAGACCTAAACAGCACTTACGTGCATTCGTATCATGCTTATGGTTTTTGCTCGGAATGATGATACCCTTTATTCCTTGGATAATATACTTTGACTTAAAGAACGAAATAACCTGGTGGTATTGGGGATATGTCGGAGTCAACGTATTCTCGTACAGTAACTTCAACGCTGAAGGACCTGCTTTATTTGAAAGAATCTATAACTTGGCTAAGATTGCCCTATGGACACTTCAGGATAATCCCGTGTGGTTCGTACCGCTATTGGCAGGTATCGGTTTTAGCGCAGCCCAAACCAAGGCCAGACTTTTCGAGAGATTCCTTACCATTATGCTTATGGGATTCTTGTTCATCGGCATATATGTAGGTGGTTCCTTCCTGCCATACTATGCCCTGCCTCTATCAGTATTTAATGTATTCGGATTCGCACTTACAGGGCAGATTGTCGAAAGAATATTCGGGCATGGAACAGGTCGGCTGTCGACTCGTTGCCAAAGAGTTTTGAGAATCGTCGGTCTTGTTATGGCAATCGGAATTGTTTTCATCTTTTCGATGAATGTCAGTGATTTGGGACAGAAGAAAGATGAGCACTACTTAACGGAATTCACCAAGATTATAGAAGAGTCTGGAATTGAGAATCCTACACTCTTAAATATTAACTGTCTTGATGCCGGACTCTATACAACCGCGAATATCATACCTAACTGTCAATGGTTTCAAACTCAAACCATCAACAGTTCCGTTCCGTATGACGAACAGGATCGATATATTCGCGAGGGGCTGATTGATTTCGTTATTGCAAGCAAGTATTATCCTGAGCATATATTCAGCAATTATGAATTGGTTTCCAAATTCCCCTGGAGTCAGGAAGGATATGATATAGTGTATTATCTGTTTCAAAAGAAGCAGTAGGAAGGTCGTTCAATATGAATCTAAAAACACATCACATCGGCTACTTAGTCAAAAATATAGATAAAGCTGTCAAGCAGTTCGAAACTCTCGGATACGAAATTGAATTCCCGTCCAAATATGATGATATCCGAAAAGTGAATATCGTCTTCTTAACCAAAGACGGATACCGAGTTGAACTTGTAAGTCCCGTAAGCGAAGAATCAGTTGTCTACAATCTTCTTAAGAAATATAAAAATTCTCCTTATCATATATGCTATGAATCGGAGAATTTTGAAAACGACATTTTGGAATTAACCCAAAACGGGTACGTTGCAATTGATGAACCTACTCCCGCCCCTTGCATTGATGGCAGGAGAGTTACATTCTTAATGAATCCCTCTTTGGGAATGATTGAGTTACTTGAGAGCCGCTAAATAGGCTTTAACCATTCCCAAGTATGTATATTCCCTAATTTTCTTAAGGTTATTATTTGAAATTTCTTGGAGATTATCAGATACCATCAGTTTTAGTATCGCACCGCACAGGGCGTCAGAATTATCTGTCTGTACTATATAGCCGTTCTCTCCATTCTTGATAAGTTCAATTCCCGCATTACATCTATCGGTAGTAATAATCGGCAGGCCACAGGCCATAGCCTCATTAACAACAAGTCCCCAAATATCTTCTCTTGTAGGAAGCGCGAAAATGTCGGATGCTCTGTAATACTCGAACAATTCCTTCTTGGACATAAATGAGATAACATGAACATTCGCAGGCAATTCACCGACAAGTTCCATAAGTTTGCTTTCTTTGCCACCTACTATATATGCCTGAACATTTCTGTCAGTATTCAGTTTCTTCATGGCAGATACCAAAATATCCCATCCTTTTCGAGGAATAATCTGCCCTACACCGATAATTACAACATCGCCTTTCAAACCAAGAGATTCACGCAGTTTACTCTTCTCCTCCGCTGAAAGAACCGTATCACATATATCTTTTTCATCCAAAGATGTAAAAGGATACCTATATATTCTGTCTTTTTTAGCACCGTAATGTATCAAATATTCATCTGACAATCCGCCTGATGAGAGCCATTTGGAAGCTCCGCCTATCAGATAAGTTTTAAACCTCTTCTTTATGGTGCTTTCACTATAATTGGCGAAACCACCATCTGTACTCAATATATATGGTATCTTGTGTCGGCGCATATACCAAATTGCCCACATACCCGTATAAGTACCATAATCACCGATAACTATTCTGTCAAATCCCTGTTTCAGATATTTAACTATGGATGGGCAGAATGAATTCTCGGTCCCTATAACCCGACCTTCAAGATATATTTCCGTATATGTTTGGGCATCATCACTGATCCATTTAGGATCTCGATCGGATGCTGCACGACGCTCATACAGAACCGTAAGTTCACATTCTTTTCCCAATTCATTGAAGAAAGCTACCGTATATGGACTTGGTAAATTGGTTTGATATAGAACTCTCATCTTACTGTATATAACCTAAATCCTTCTGTGCTGATATAATGCTCTCCCATATCTGTCAGCGTTATCTCATCAATCTGTGACAATTCAGCAATTACTTCATCATTAGCAAAATCTACTATCCACATTGAAGCATCTGACTTATGGCTATCCATATCATCAAGGTATGCCTTCATCTCATCCAAGGTTTCAAATCCGTGTATCTTGGCCTGTGGAACATAATACAACAGGAAATGCTCGAAATAGTGCTGAATATTCCTGTATACGAAGACAATTTCATCATCCGTATCAATGTTATGTTCAGCATACAATCTGAATGCTGTAGTATTCTTGTTAAACTGTTCTTTGGCATAATGAATTACCATACTGATTCCCAAATATGAGATAACAAGTAATATCGCCGTTAATATCAATCCATTAACACGTTTAACCAAACGACTTACGCCCAATAAGGTGATTGCAAATCCCATCAACAGGTATCTGCTCAACAATATGGGTTGGAAAAAATATGAGAACAAATACGCAATTACATATACGCCCCACAATGTCAAAGCGCAGACAAAACTCCAAAACGACTCTTCGTCTTTATGAATAATAAAGTCAACTACAGTCCAACCCGTTAACAGGACCAAGACAGCCAAATATATCCAATATGAATATGCATACTTGGTAGTAAACATTTCTTTAAGAGGGCCAAGTCTAGAGGTCGGCATTTCTATCCAGAAATCGCCACTGACTTCTACCACCTGACCGAATGCGAAATATACCCATGGAAGATATGCTACCACCGTAGCTGCTGCAGCTATAAACCAGTTCCTTACCTGCTTCTTTTCCTTCTTCCAAATGAAGTATGTAAGCACTCCAAGATAAGTAAAGCACATGCACAGAATACCAAAGAACTGTGTGTATGCAGCGGCCACACCGAAGCATACGAAGCCTATCCAATATGATCGCTTGGGATTCTTAATCAGCTTATAGAAAAATATGGCATTGGCCAAGCACAACAAAGTTGCCAACGAATACATTCTAATCTCACAGCTCTTCTGAATCATAAGATTGTTCATGTACAAGAAAAGAATGAAAAATATAGAAACCTTATCTCCGAATTCTTTTCTGGTGAACAATCCGGTAATCCAAAACAAAGCAATGGCGCACATTGCCGAAAACAATCTGGCTATGTATATATTCCCGCCGGAAATATCATTGATCACTTTTAAGAAAATGTCATGAAGCGGAGGGTGTGTATCTACCATCAGTCTGGCAATATAATCCTTCCAATTCATACGGCTCCACTGCATACTGAAAAATTCATCATAATTGATGGTATCATTTCTGCATGTCAGTAAAATCATTCCGGTTATCAATATGAGAACTATGATAACCATGTTCTTTTTCAAAAATTCTTTAACGTTATTCAATCTTTTCATGAGTACTATCTTACTTTGTATCGATGTTTATATTAATATTTTTCAGGTTTATTGATATCACTCTGCTATCCGTACTGCTTGAATCTATCATTTGGGTAGTCATTGCTTTGGGCATAACCATTCTAATATACAATCTGTCATTTTTCACATATGAAGCCGGAATAGTTACACTACAGTTATGCGATGCATCCATATCATCAAGTCTATGTCCATTAACCCAAATTCTGATTGGTTGATAATCACCCATAGTCTTACCTATTTCCAATTCAAGCAAAATGTCACTACCATTGTAGTTAGTCATGTTGATGCACGACGTAAACTCATTTTCCAGCATGTAGCCGTCGTCTGTTTGAATCAATCCACAAGTGAAACCATTTTCCGGTATAACATCAATTGAATTCTCGGCACTCACGTCCACGCCAATTGAGTTTATTGTATACGGATTCCATACACTGGCAGTAGACTTATCCGAATAAGTACTTTGAGGAATCACTCGAATATAGTTCTTTTGATAGTCAACTCCCTCCGCTTCGAACATACCTACCATTTGGTTAGATACAGTATGCAGTCGTGCCTGACATGAATTCTCGTCAATATCGTACACCGTTGCGCCCCATTCATTATCAACGCCTGTAGCTATCGAAGCTATAGTCGAATACAGATTGTGCATAGTAATAGGAGCATCATTGTATAGCAGCGTATCATGTTGCTCATTAGGCAGTTTAATGAATACCGCCGGATTAATTCTGATTGAATCATCTCTTTCCTGTCCATGATCTCCGCATATAATTATCATTGAATTATTATATATGCCCTTAGATTTCATGGAATCAACATATTCAAGCACCAAATCCATCTGTCCCTTGAATGCCTGTTCCCAAGTGGCATTCTCATCAAATTCAAGATTCTCATTCCATTGAAGCGGCAGATGAACTCCATCAAGATGATAATATCGAAAAGTTTTTTCGAAGCCTATATTAACAGTACCTGTTTCATTCCAATAATTTTTAAAAGAACGGGGCTCGGAAAAATAAATATGATTATCACCCTCCAGGCCTAGTAGCCATTCAAAATCAGAAGTATTAAGCATAAACATCGACTTAAGCATCTGAGGAGCACCATAGAGTGCCGACAACATATATATCTTCTCCATATATTTCATCGGTTCGGGAATGTAGTATATGTCATCCGCCGGAACTATATTCTCCACATAGCCCACCGGAATATTTCTGACGCATCCGGGAGTCGCATAAAATCTGACATCATACCCATCTTTTTTCAAGTCATCATATAGGGGTGTATCTTTCCAAATATTATCAAAATACTCATCCGGTTCTTCGAATCCATCATACTCACATCCTGTCAATATTACCGGCATTCCCAATTGAGTCGGTGCACCACCACCCATTGACTCTGTAAACAAAGTAAAATCCGACAATTCCGTCTCATATTCCGGATTACTCTTCAAATATTCCTCAACCGTATGACCTTCTATTGAATCCAAGACAAACAGAATCACATTCTCCTTAGATCCCAGTTCAAATTCTCCGGCTGTCGTGGTCGCAAGTATCGGACGAGCATTTGCGCTGTTAAGAATAATCATAACAACCAAGCTTACCAATTGCATTGCTGACAATCCGTATGCTATCACCCGGCTTACAATACTCCACTTCTTAAGTTTCAAACTTCCTATCATTGAACCTATTATAATAATTCCCCATAAGAGACAGCTAATAACAACATCTTCAGAATGTGCCCCGAAGTCAAATTCACCACCGCTTAATATCGGCATATGGAAATTCAAGAAATTACTTTGAACATAAACACTCAACGTACCACCGAAAACAAGAGCCGTTAAAATCGTACGCAATTTTCCGGATGTTGCAAGCAACATGATACTAAGCCATAACCATACTATTATTGTCGGAATCAGGATAATTGGTAAGAATCTTCCAAAAGAGATAAGCATATCCTTACTGTTGGCTAAGAATAACGATCCCGGAAGGTATAAGAGTATAGTAAGTGCTAAGAAGATAACCGCAGCCAGACTATCCTTGCCTTCTTTAATCAATGTGCTTATACTCTTTTGCGTTCTTCGCACTCGTCTTATAATAACAACAGTCGCGCCAATCATCGTTATGATTAAGAACAACGACAATAATGCGGTCTTTCCCATTACTCGTAATACTCCCCAAATTTATGATACTCACCGGTATTCTTCCAAGAATCAAACTCATTGGAAGAACCGTCTATTTCGTACTTCAATGTTCCTGTCTGGTTGGTGTCTTCGACCACTGCGAAGTAATGATATCTTACTCTGCTATCATCCACTCCCTTCGTCAAATCGCAGCCGACACCATTACCATCATAATCAATATTCAAAGTTCCCGCAATTGTAGGAAGGATATCTTCCAAGGTCGCTTTGGTATCACTTACAATCGGTCCGTCAGCAGAATCTCCCCTGGCATTTGGCAGCTTAATCATCAGTATTGGATTGGTCTTATTCGGCAACTCTTCTGCCACGAAATTCTTACCGTGATCTGCTGTGATTATGACAGTAGTGTCATCATACTTACCCAATCTCTTAAGTTCTTCAAGATAAAGATATACATACTGCATACAGCCTTGATACTGTTCCACAGGTTCAACTATTCTGTCGGTAATCTTGTTTCCTAAGCTGTCGATAATATACGGAGCATGTGCACCCATCAGATGAATGAACCTGAATGCATTCCTATCTTCCGACATACTCAATCCCGTTTCCCGTACAGAATCAATCAAAGCCGCATCATCCATTGCGTAGGGGGCATTATCCCAAACCTTCTCATCTATAACCAGTTTATTAATCGAATCCGATGTATAACCGAGCGAAACTTTGGCCAAATACGGAAGCTGTCTATAGGCACCTATTGTTCCGATAGCTTCAATCGTACCTATAAATGAATCCCTTTCGTTAAGGACATGGCCTTCGGCACAGAAATTGGAGCATGCAGGCAGTACAGGTTCACCTATACACTGTTTATCATCCTCGAAAATATATGTTGCATAACCTTCGTTCGAAAGCTTATTCCAAAAATCACATTCTGCATACGCTTTATCGACGTATTCTCTTTTAGGTACTTCATAAAAATACGGCACGTGACTTAGCATATACGGAACCGAAGGATAGGTTCTTGAAAACTGCGATACCGTATCGGAATAGAACGTAAAATCTGAAAGCGGTGCATAGAACTTGGAGTTAGCTGCCTTAACTTCCTCATAGAAATCCACATCATATGTATCCAGCACGAATACGATTACATTGTTTTCCATGGCTACTTCATCTATGCCCTGCGTTGAAAGATAATTAACAGCCCCATCCGCATCACTGTCAGCCTCATCCAACATACCGGGGACCAGGCTTATAAGTCCCACAATCTGAATTGCCATGAAAAATGCTGATGAGTACAGCAGTATCTTATGAGAATACTTATTAGCATCATTCTCCTTCCTGCCGATTCTTTTTATATTCAGCAGCACTGTCAAGGCAAGAATAACCACTATCCATATCAGCAGATTACCCATTACAAGCCCTGCCGACCACTCCATATCTTTACCATCCATAATAAACAGATTGCCGTTTAGAAACAGCCCCTGAACATATGACATAATTCCGACTGACCATATGATAGATATGAATAATCTGCCGGCGTTTTCGTTAAGAATCATAAAGATACAAACACTCTGCACAAGCCATATAACAACGCCTGCAAGTAACGGTATAACTATATTTTTGAATGCAAAATCAAACTCCGTTTGATTATTGGCAAATACCTCTATAAACGGTGCCACGAAAACTGTCATCAGCAACATACCGTTGACTGCTATCGGAAGCGCGATTTGGCATCCTGGTTTGGCAAAGTTTCCCTGATTTTCTATGCCGTTTGGTTTTTCATCAATGTCTTGACTCTTCCTTGAGTCAAGTTTCTGCGCTACCGAAAAAACAAGTAGCGCACATACACAAATTACTGCCGTAAGCCACGGCTTGGACGTATTAAACAATGCTGCATTGAAATTGTTCCACGCCCTATACTGTTTAAAGAAGTACAGCGCATACACGACAATCGACAACACACCAAGAATCGCTCCCAGTATGCTTATCTTCTTCGTCCGTTTCGATATATTAAGTTTAATAATAGCCACAACGGAAGCTATAATCATAACATCGATTACAATCATTCCAAGAGCCGTCAATGTATTACTCATGATTACTGTATTCTCG
>JAZUFE010000051.1:0-33556 GCA_045640525.1 Lachnospiraceae bacterium
GAAATGCCATGAGAACCAAGAGGTTCAAGATTCACTTGAGTTAATGATAGCCAGATTAACGTGAGATTTTCAAGAGGAAATTCATTAGAACAAGAGCGGCATATGGCAAGTTGCACAATACAACATGATGTAGTTTTTGGGGAACACCGATAAGACAGTTTGTGGTTTAAGGGTGATTTCGGATAAATTGTGTATGGATTACAGACAATATTTTCTACATGTCTCGCGGCTGTCATCGGAGATACTTTAAAGTTTCGCATTTGATGGCTGAACCGGATTCCTATTGTTAAAATCTCGCTGGACTCAAATACGTCGAATTTTGAAGAAAAAGTCCAAAAGAGGCATGATACAAATGGTGCATAAGGGTGTTTGGACTCTATACAATGAAAATCAATGATTCAAGTCCGGATTCTAAAAAATTGTGGACTCAAATCAGAAAAAGACGCTGATTTGAGTCCAACCGTCAGTCAGCAACGTGAAAACCCGAGGTGGAAATGGACTTAAATTCAAGAAAAGTCATCGATTCACACCCATCAAACATTTCGAATATGGTAGAATAGATTCAGATTAAAGCTTGGTCGCAAGCTAAATACAAGGAGTACTCAAGATGAAAATAGAAAGAAACGACCCGTGTTGGTGTGGTTCGGGGAAGAAATATAAAACCTGCCATATGAACATGGATAACAAAATTCATTCTATCGAATTGCAAGGGCATATTGTTCCGACTTGTGATTTGTTGAAAAATGCGGAAGATATAGAAGGGATTAAGAAAAGTTCCAAGATTAATATGGCAGTACTTGATGCGGTAGGCGAAATGATAGGTCCCGGAGTAAGTACTCAGGAAATAGATGATTTGGTACACAGTTTCACAGTCAAAATGGGAGGAATTCCGGCACCGTTGAATTTCCAAGGTTACCCTAAGAGTGTATGTACTTCGATTAACGAAGTTGTTTGCCATGGAATCCCGGATTCTGCGAGAATTCTGAAAGAGGGCGACATTATTAATGTTGATGTATCGACGCTTTATAAAGGATATTTTTCGGATTCGTCGAGAATGTATTGTATAGGAGAGGTTTCTCCGGAAGCAAGGAGACTTGTAGAAGTTACCAAGGAATGTGTTGAACTTGGAATCAAGGCAGTTAAGCCGTGGGGCTTTCTGGGCGATATGGCAGATGTAATTAACCGTCATGCCAAAGAAAACGGATACAGTGTGGTGGTCGAAATAGGAGGTCACGGTATCGGACATGAATTCCACGAAGAACCGTTTGTAAGTTATATCACAAGACCGGGTACGGAGATGCTGATGGTTCCGGGACTTGTATTTACGATTGAACCCATGATAAATATGGGCGGTTGCGGAATCCATACGGATGAAGATGACGGTTGGACAGTATATACGGATGACGGATTGCCGTCGGCGCAGTGGGAAGTTACGGTAGTTGTAACCGAAACGGGTTGTGAAGTGCTTACATGGTAGGAAGAATGTAAATAAAGAGGTGAGGGATGTACGACGTTATTATTGTCGGAGCCGGTGTTAACGGATGTGCGACAGCAAGAGAATTATCAAAATATGAGCTTAAGGTTCTTGTCTTGGAAAGGGCTTTGGATGTATGCGAAGGAACATCTAAAGCTAATTCCGGAATAGTCCATGCAGGCTATGATGCCAAACCGGGAACATTGAAGGCCAAATTGAACGTACGCGGTTCGAATATGATGAATCATCTTGCAAAAGAACTGAATTTTGAATATCGAAAGTCCGGTTCTTTGGTGGTTTGCTTTGACGAGGATGATGTGCCCAAACTTGAGGAACTGATGAAAAGAGGTATTGCTAACGGAGTCGAAGAGCTTAAAGTCATTTCCGGTGAAGAGGCCGTAAGTATTGAGCCTAACCTAAGTTCCGAAGTTAAAGGTGCCTTGTACGCGCCGGGGGCCGCAATAGTCGATCCTTTCGGACTGACGGTGGCTATGGCAGAGAATGCCGCATATAACGGTGTGGAATTCAAGTTTGGCAGTTGTGTTGATAATATTAAGAAGAATTCGGAAGGTTTCATTGTTGAAGTGACTTCCGAAGGTACGAGAGTTGAATATCGCTCTAAGACAGTAATCAATTGTGCGGGAGTATATGCCGACAGAATTCATAACATGGTATCAAAGAACAGCATTTCGATAATTCCCAGACGGGGTGAGTACATGCTTCTTGATACAACGGCAGGAACCTTTGTTAATCGAACTATATTTCAATTGCCCACTTCCATGGGCAAGGGTGTGCTGATTACTCCTACCGTGCATGGTAATTTGCTTGTAGGACCTACCGCCACCGATATTGAGGATAAAGAGGATACGCAGACAACGGCCGCTGATTTGAGCGTAGTTAAGACCAAATCCGTTATCACGGCTCCCGATCTTCCTCTGAAGGAAGTCATTACTTCTTTTTCGGGATTAAGAGCCAAACTAAAGGACAGTGAAGATTTTCTGATTAAGGAATGCGAAGATGTCAAAGGCTTTATAGATGTTGCCGGTATGGAATCTCCGGGACTAAGCTGTGCACCGGCCACTGCGGAATATGTTGTGCAGATACTTAAAGATACCAATATATTGGAATTTGTGTCCAAGAAGGAGATAAAGATATACGAAAGGAAATATGCCCGGAATTTCGCAGAGGCTTCTTACGAAAAGAGACAGACTATGGTGGAAGAAAATCCGTTATACGGAAACATTGTCTGCAGATGTCGTAATGTAACGGAAGGTGAGATAGTGGATGCAATTCATTCAGTGATACCGGCGACAACAGTCGACGGTATCAAACGAAGAACCAAAGCTTCCATGGGAAGATGTCAGGCAGGATTTTGTAATCCGAGAATCGTGGAAATTCTGTCAAGAGAACTCGGTGTTCCAATTTCAAAAATTGCCAAAAGTAACCCGGGTTCGGAATTCGTTGCATTTGAGGGAGACAGAAAAAATGGTATATGATTTGATAGTTGTGGGAGGCGGTCCGGCAGGTATGGCAGCCGCACTTTCCGCAAGAGATAACGGAATCGAAAAAATTCTTATTATTGAAAGAGATAAGTGTCTTGGAGGAATTCTTAATCAATGCATTCATTCGGGCTTCGGACTGTCTACTTTCAATGAGGAACTTACAGGTCCCGAGTATGCTCACAGATATGTTACCATGATCAAGAACAGCTGTATTGAGTATATGCTGAATACGATGGTTCTTGATATCTGCGGCATTACGGAAAGTGATGAACTTTGTACTGTTGAAGCGGTCAGTTCATCGAAAGGCATGCTAAGACTCAGTTCCAAGGCAGTTGTTTTGGCGATGGGATGCCGTGAAAAGTCACGCGGAGCATTGAATATTCCCGGATACAGACCGTCAGGTGTTTATTCGGCAGGAACAGCCCAGCGATATGTCAATATTGAAGGAGTCATGCCGGGTAAAAAGATAGTCATTCTCGGTTCGGGGGATATCGGTCTTATTATGGCACGAAGGATGGTGCTTGAGGGAGCTACGGTAGAGTGTGTAGCCGAGATAGCACCTTATTCGGGCGGATTAAGAAGAAATATCGTTCAATGTTTGGACGATTATAATATTCCGCTCCTATTCAGCCATACGGTAACATGTGTACATGGCAAGGAACGAGTAACCGGAGTAACTGTTTCCCAGGTGGACGAAAAGTATAATCCCATACCGGGAACGGAGAAATACTATGAATGCGATACTCTGTTACTTTCGTGCGGATTGATTCCCGAAAATGAGCTCACCAAATCGGCGGGAGCCATGATGGACAGTATGACACAGGGCCCTGTGGTTAACCAAAATCTCGAAACCACGTTAAGAGGTGTATTTGCTTGCGGAAATGTGCTTCATGTGCATGATTTGGTGGATAATGTTACCAAAGAATCCGTTAGGGCCGGTAAGGAAGCGTCTATCTTTATCAAAGAGGGAATGAAAGAATGGACAGAGCCGGTACGCCCCAACATTCCGACCAAAGAGAAAAATACAATACCGGAAGATATGGATAAGAATACACAGATGATATGTGTCTGCTGTCCCAACGGATGTTTGCTTACTGCATTGAAACAACCGAACGGAGCGTACAGTGTCAGTGGAAATAAATGTCCGAAAGGCGAAAAATACGCAATTGAAGAAATGACCCATCCGGCACGTAATATATCTTCAAGCATCAGAGTTGAAAGTCTTGGAACATCACCGGTGTCGTGCAAAACGTCTTCCGAAATTCCGAAAGACAAAATTATGGATGTGATGGAAAAGATACATGAGGCAGTGATAAATCAGCCGGTCAGGGTCGGTGATGTTTTGATTGCGAATGTAGCGGATACGGGAGTAGATATAGTTGCCACATCAGAATATGAAATCTGACGGATACGGAGCCTCGAAAAGAAGGGGCTCCTTTTTGATTGGATGAGAGAATTGCATTGTGGAACAATGCAGAGCCTGCCTTGATATGTAGGTATAGTCCGGATTATACAAGAAATCACCAATCAAAGGATGATTAATGTGCTTCATATGCACACGAATCTGGTGTGTTCGACCGGTGTCTAAGGTAAGCTTAAGAAGACTTATATTTTTATCGGGAAATGCTTTGATAACTTCATAGTGAGTAATACTGTCGGCGCCGTTTTCATAATCTACACATCGTTCAAGAATGGAGCCTTCCTTACGAGCTATCGGAGCATTAACGGTTCCGATCCGATCTTGGAATAAGCCCGAAGCAAGTGCCAGATAGGTCTTTTTAATCTCATCGTTTTGCATCATTTTCGACAATAATCCCGCAACATATATATTTTTGGCAATCAGAACAAGTCCGCTCGTGTCACGGTCGAGTCGCGTAAGGGCACGAAAGACGATGTCCTGTCCGGCTGATAGGCAGTGATAAGCTACCGCATTTCCGAGAGTGTCTTCATAATGGTCCATTGAAGGATGTATGGGCATACCGGCCGGTTTGTTGACGATAAGGATGTCCTCATCTTCAAAGACAATGTCGATGGGAATATTGATGGGAACGACATTTGATGAACCCTCTTCATTCAGAGAGATTTTCAGAATATCTCCGCTTTTTAAATGACTGTTAAGCATTGCCGGGCGGTCGTTCAAAAGAACGGAATTTTCGGTATGCTTCAGACGTTTAAGCAAGGATGAACCATACCCTAATTCGCTCAAATAAGTTATAATATTGGTGTTTGGGGCAACCGCCTTGGGGCGATAAACATATATACGTTCCATAGGAGTTATTATACTGATTTTGAACAGAAGATTAAAGACAAACGGCGGAGGTATTTATGGCAAAATATGTGATGGCACTTGATCAGGGTACAACAAGTTCAAGATGTATTCTGTTTGATAAAAGCGGAAATATCTGTTCCATGGCACAGAAGGAATTTGGGCAAATATATCCGAATCCCGGATGGGTTGAGCATAATCCAAGAGAAATCTGGTCGAGCCAGCTGGCGGTTACGACAGAAGCCATGGCCAATATAGGAGCCACAACCGAAGATATAGCCGCAATAGGAATAACCAACCAAAGAGAGACAACTGTTCTGTGGGATAAAAATACGGGAGAGCCCATATATAACGCTATTGTGTGGCAGTGCAGAAGAACTTCTTCCATTGTTGATTCGCTGGTGGCAGCAGGCAATTCCGAAATGATACGTTCCAAAACGGGTCTTGTACCGGACGCATATTTTAGTGCAACGAAGATAGCGTGGATTCTTGATAATGTACCCGGGGCCAGACAAAAGGCCGAAAAAGGTGAAATTCTGTTCGGAACGGTGGACACCTGGCTTATTTGGAATCTTACCAAAGGCGAAGTTCATGTCACCGATTATACCAATGCTTCAAGGACTATGCTGTTTAATATCTTTGAACTGAAGTGGGACGAAGAACTTCTGAAACTGTTCAATATTCCGAAATCCATACTGCCGGAGGTTAAGCCCTCAAGTTGCATATACGGCTATACCGACAGCTCTGTTATCGGGGGCAAAATAGCGATAGCCGGAATCGCAGGAGATCAACAGGCAGCACTTTTCGGACAATGCTGTTTCCAAAAAGGTCAGGTTAAAAATACGTATGGAACGGGTTGCTTTTTGCTGATGAATACGGGAGAGGAGCCGATCCTTTCAAAGAACGGTCTGCTTACAACCATTGCGGCAAGTGAAGCAGGGAAGGTACAGTATGCTTTGGAAGGAAGTGTATTTGTGGCAGGAGCGGCTGTGCAATGGTTAAGAGACGGCATGAGAATGGTTAAGAGTGCCGCAGAAACTCAAAAGTATGCCGAAAGTGTTGAAGATACCAACGGAGTATACATTGTTCCGGCTTTCGCCGGAATGGGTGCACCGTATTGGAATCAGTACGCAAGAGGAACAGTGGTGGGTTTGACTCGCGGATGTCAAAAAGAGCACTTTATCAGAGCAACATTGGAATCTATTGCGTATCAGACAATGGATGTATTGAAAGCCATGGAAGAAGATGTTCAAGTAGAGATTACCGGATTGAAGGTTGACGGCGGTGCCAGTGCAAATGACTTTTTGGTACAGTTCCAATCGGATATTATAGACGGCGCGGTATACAGACCCAAATGTATAGAGACAACGGCTTTGGGCGCTGCATATCTGGCAGGATTGGCGGTAGGATACTTTGCAGATAAGGATGATATCGAGGGTAACTGGCAGCTTGACAGACAGTTTGACGGTCAAATGACCAAGCAGGAGCGTACGAAACTGATCGGAGGATGGAAAAAGGCTGTCAAATGTGCCGAAATATGGGCTAAAGAGTAATACAACATCTTGAAATGCGGTAAGCGGGGTTTCGCATATATTGTGGAATCCTGCTTATTTTTTTTGACATCCACATATACCTATGCTACACTAAACGTGGTGTGCTATAGACTTTTGAGCACAATATGAAGTATATAAGGTTTCAAAATCACTTGCTTGCAAGAGGTGTAATTGTGGATAAATACGAAAACAAAGTCAAAATTGAAGAAATAAGGTCACTTATCATTAAGGGACAGTATGAAAAAGCTGTGGATATTGCCGATACCGTTAACTGGGCTACGGTTAAGAACATACCGACATTGGGTATGGCCAGCGATTTGTACAAGAAGATGCATCTTTTTGAAGAAAGCCGCAAGGTTTTGTTGTATGCGTACGAGCGTCAGAAGTCTCGTCCGGTTATTAAATCCCTTTGCGAATTGTCAATAGAACTTGGTGATTTGATTAATGCAATCAAATTTTTCAACGAGTTTAAAGAGATTGCATCGAAAGATCCGGGCAGATATATTCTTCAATACAGAATATATAAGGCACAGGACATTAATATCGATGAACAGATAGAAGTTCTTGAAGAACTCAAACAGCATGATTATACCGCCAAATGGGCATACGAACTTGCCGAATTGTATCATAAGGCAGGAAACGAGACAAAATGTGTTGAAGAATGTGAAGGTATAATCCTTTGGTTCGTTGACGGTAAGTATGTGCTTAAGGCATATGAACTTAAGGCATTGCATCAGCCTTTGACCGAGCAGGAAAATTACAGATATGAAGTACTGCGCCAGGCCGGAGGAGAATTAAATATTCAGGCTTCATTAAAAGAGACGGAAAGACCGGTTCAAAAGCCCAAGAAGTTTGAAGTGGATTCGGATTTGGGAGAGTGTAATACTCAAAACCTGCAGGCAGTTGTGGCAGAAGGCTTACAGGATGTTTTCGAAGAACCCAAAGCTTATGTACCTAAGGCAGAAGAACCTGCAAGACAGATTTCGAAGCCTGCAAGTTACGAAGAAGCTGTTGCCATGGATGAGGAAGTTATCCGTGTAGCGCCTCCGGAAACCAATGCCGATCTTCAGGTTACTACAATGTATAACCCCGTTCTTCCGGAAGAACCTGTGGGACAGGAGCTTGAAAGACCGGAAATCAATAATGCACAGGAAGATAAGAATTTCTCCGATACGGATATTATAGGTGATGTGGCTAAAGCTATGGCTGCAACCATGCTTAACGAAAAGGTGGGAATGGTTGTTCCGACCGAAAATCCGGAGCCTGAAATTCCCGAACCCAAGTATGTGCTTAATACCGATACGGATGAGATTAAACCGATAACCGGTCCGATTCCGGAAATACCGATACATGAGCGTAAGAAAGAAGACAAGCCTTTGGTTAAAGAGCCGACGATTTCTTATGAAGCGAAGCCGACGGCAAATCTTAGCAATACGGGAATTATTGAAAAATTCCATAAAGGCTCAAATATGGATGATATGCTTTCGCAAGGATATGACGGACAAATCAGTCTTGTTGTTCCGGAAGAAAAGCCCGTTGAACGTCAGATTACAGGACAAATCAGTATTGATGACGTTATGAAAGAATGGGAGGAGCGAAAGAAGGAAACAGAGAAAAAATTAGTCAGTGATATTAAGCGCAAAGTAGAACAGCAAACAGCGGCACTTCTCGCCGGATTCGAAAATGAAGCAACGAGGAATTCTTTACTTGCTCAAATTGAGTCGGCAATAGTTAATGCTGCTCTTGAACAGGAAAAAGAAAAAATAGCGGCCGGAAGACCAAAAGAGATAAAGGTTGCCGATATAGAGGCACTTGACCATACAGGTGAGATAGCAACCAAGATTATCGAAGAAGCGCTTGCCGAAGATGAAGCCAATAAACCTACGGAGAAGGCAGTTGTGCCGAAAGCTCCTGTCACACCGGAATTCAAACCTTTGACAGCACCGAAGATTGAGATGCCGGAAGAAAAGGCAGATGACGGTGTAGAGGAAATAGAAGAAATCGAGGAAGTTCCGGAAATCGAAGAGACTGAAGAGACCGAAAGCATGGAAACTGCCCAAGCAGATGATTTTGAAGATGCCGAGGACGATTTTGATGATTTTGAGGATGCTGAGCAAGAAGAAATCGAGGAAGCATGCGAAGAGTCTGTTCATAGACCAAGACAGCTTTCAGAGGCTGAGAAGAGTATGTTCAGTGCATTTATTCACCACAGAAGTACTCAAAAGCAGTTGGCATTCGTTCTTGATAATGTAACATTGGCTTCTTATACGGGAAATATTTTGGTTTCTTCCGAGGAAGATAATGAGGTAACTACATTCTCCAAATTGCTGATACAGGATATACAGCAATCCGACAGCAACTTTACCGGTAAGGTTGCCATGATAAGCGGTGAGAGTCTTAACAGAAAAGATATCGCAGAGGTTCTTGATAAGGTCAGAAACGGTGCGTTAATAATTTCAGCTCCCGAGCAACTTGTTAAAAAGACGGTTGATTCACTTGAAAGAGAACTGGAGAAAGACGGACTCGGAGTTGTTGTTATAATACAAGGTCATGCGGATGCTTTGGATAAATTTGTTGCTCACAACGAGGGTATCAAGGATATCTTTAATCTGCGAATAGACCTTAAGGCATTCGATGATAAGACACTTGTTGAATATGCTAAGAGTTATGCATATGACAATGAGTATTCATTGGATGAATTGGGAGTATTGGCATTACATACAAGAATTGCGGACATGCAGACATCGGATCATGAAGTTACAATGGCCGAAATAGAAGAACTGATTGATGAGGCTATATATTATGCCGATAAGAAGACAATCGGCCACTTCTTTGATATTCTTTTCGGAAAGCGATACGACGATGAAGATATGATAGTTTTGAGAGAAAAGGATTTTATGCACTATTAAGCAGTATTTGGAGGGGACAATGGCTGTAGCGAAAGTAGAAAGAGAGAAAGTATTTATTTCCGAAGCCGATCAATATCTGTTTGGTCAGGGAATTCACTATGATATATACAAGAAGCTGGGAGCGCATCTGTCATGTGAGAACGGAGTTGAAGGTGTATTTTTCGGAGTATGGGCACCTAATGCATCGGCAGTCTATGTTATAGGCGATTTCAACAAGTGGGATGAGAGTGCCACTCCCCTTAATAAACTTGGCCCCGGAGGCATTCACAGTGTGTTTGTACCGAAGGCTAAGGAAGGTGATTATTACAAATTCCTGATTTATTCTTCATCCGGTGAAAAGCTTTACAAAGCAGATCCTTTCGGCAATGCTCAGGATATGCGTCCGGGAACGGCATCAAGAGTTGTTGACCTTGATAAGTTCGTTTGGACGGATTTCGAATGGATGAAAGAAAGAGAGAAGAAAGACCCCAATCATGAACCTGTTGCCATATATGAATGTCATATAGGTTCATGGATGAGACATCCTTTCCCCGAAGAAAAGGGATTCTACAATTACAGGCAGTTTGCTGACAGAATAGTAGAATACTTATCACAAATGCGTTATACCCACATCGAACTTATGGGTATAGCCGAATATCCGTATGACGGTAGCTGGGGATATCAGGTTACGGGATATTATGCACCGACTGCAAGATACGGAACTCCGGAAGATTTCATGTATTTGGTCAATAAGCTTCATGAAAACGGAATCGGAATTATCCTCGATTGGGTACCCGCACATTTTGCAACGGATGCACACGGATTAAGCAAGTTTGACGGGCAGTGTATTTTTGAACATCCGGATCCGCGAAAGGGTGAGCATCCCGACTGGGGTACAAAGATATTCAATTACGAAAGAACCGAGGTTAGGGATTTCCTTATAGCCAACGTTCTTTTCTGGATAAGACAGTTCCATGTAGACGGTATTCGAGTAGATGCGGTAGCCTCCATGTTGTACCTGGATTACGGTAAGAAAGAAGGCCAGTGGTGTCCGAATAAGTACGGCGGAAACGAAAATCTGGATGCAATAGAATTCTTTAAACATTTGAATTCCGTTGTAAGAGGAACGTATCCCGGATTTTTGACAATTGCGGAAGAATCTACGGCATGGCCCAAAATTACCGGAGACGTTAATGATAACGGACTTGGATTTTCGTTCAAGTGGAATATGGGATGGATGCATGATTTTTGTGAATACATGAAACTCGATCCGTTCTTTAGAAAAGACAATCATTATGCGCTTACCTTCGCCATGAGCTACAATGAATCGGAGAACTACATACTTCCGTTATCACATGATGAAGTGGTACATCTGAAATGCTCAATGGTCGAAAAAATGCCGGGATTTAAGGTTGATAAATATGCCAACCTTCGTTGCGGATATGCGTTTATGTTCGGGCACTGCGGAAAGAAGCTGTTGTTCATGGGACAGGACTTCGGACAGGAGCGTGAATGGTCGGAAGAGCGAGAACTTGACTGGAATCTGTTGAGCGAGGACCTGAATAAGGGACTTCATGACTATGTGAAAGAATTGCTGAACATATACAGAGATTATCAGTGTATGTATGAGTTTGACAACTCATGGCAGGGCTTTGAATGGCTAAATTGTGATGATAAAGACAGAAGTACGTACAGTTTTTTACGTAAGTCGTCCACCGGAAAGAAGTCTTTGATATTTATTGTCAATATGACGCCTATGACCTGGAATGATTACAAATTGGGTGTTACGACGGATAAAAAGATTAAGCTTTTACTCAATTCCGATGATGTTAAGTTTGGAGGAAAGGGCGAGAAGGTCAAGAAAGAACTTAAGCCTGTTTTGGAAAACTGCGATTACAAAGATTATGCAGTTACGCTTGACGTTCCGGCGTACTCGGCATTGGTATATACTTTCTAGTTTTATATCTTTATCGGGGTTAAGATTAAGTCATAATATGTCGAAATATAGGGTGAACACTACTTGTGTTCACTCTTTTTTTATTAAAAAGGATAGCTTATGAACATTAGTTTTAAAGATGTGGACATGGAGTCCTACAAATCATTTATAAATGTTCAGGGTAATACAACTTCAAATAACGAATCCACTGTTTCAAAAGTCGGAAATAACAGCGGATATGCATTAGACATTGCTTCTAAAGTTACGGAAAACGCATATAAAAGTCAAGGAAAGACGATGAAAGAAGTTATGCAACAGGCTCAAAACATGAATGTTGAGGCCTATCGTGACTATATGACGGTAATGTCTAATTGTGTTTCTTCGGAAGATTTGCAGAAACTTCAGGAAGAAGGTTTCAATCCGGGAAGTACGGAATTTGATGATGTAGTTACCATAGTGGACCATATTAAAGCAGCGGTACTTAAAGGCGGAACCGAAGTAATCGGTTATACGGACAGTATTTCAAAGGACGCTCTCCTTGAGATAACCAAAGATCCGGCTTATGCCGATATGCTGAGCAAGCAGTTTGCGAGCAAAGATATACCGCTGACACAGGAAAACATTAACGATATTTCTTCAAACTATGAGAAACTTTCGGAAGTTAAGCCGCTTGGCGAAGCTACGGTTAAGTATATGGTAGAGAACAGTCTTGAACCGTCGGTTGCCAACTTATACACGGCAGCTTACGCATCCGGAAAGGACGCATCATACCAGGGACACGGATACTATTCGGCAGGAGATGTCGGCGGCTATTATGCCAAGAAGTCGGACAGTCCGGATTTGGAATCCATTCTTCCTCAAATGAAGGAAATTGTCGAAAGTGCCGGATATCCTTCCGATGAGCAGAACATGAAGGCTGCTACATGGCTTGTATTAAAGGGAATTCCTCTTACGCAAGAAAGTTTTTCAAACTATATGGAAATTACCGGGGTTAAACTTCCCATGGAATATTCCGAGTTCGTCAATCACGTAACAGACGCGATTATGGACGGAATACCGATTGAAAAATACAATCTGTCGAGAAGAGAATCATTCAGAAGCGAAGCGGTAAATATATACAATGAGGTTCAGTCTAAAGGAACGATTAAGGGAAGACGTGTTCTTGAAGAGGTTCGCCTTTCGATGACGGTAGAAGCCAATTACAGACTTTTGCGTTCGGGATATACCATAGATACAGCGCCGATGGAAGAACTTGTCAAAAGACTTAAGGAAATGGAGAAGGAATTTTCCATAAACCTCACACATGATGAAGATGAGATAACGGCAGTAAGGAAGAAAGACCTTTACGATTCAACGAATGAACTTATAGAGAAGCTCAAAGCATCTCCGGCAGCAGTTTCGTGGGTATACGAAAAGACAGATACTCTTACGATGGTGGCAGATAAAGCACAGCTGCTGACACAGAGATTTAAAGCTGCAAGTGACGGTTACGAAGCATTGATGACCGCACCCAGAAGAGATTTGGGTGACAGCATTCAAAAGGCATTTCGAAATGTGGATGACCTTCTTAGGGAAATGAATTTGGATGTCAATGAAGAGAATGCAAGAGCAGTAAGAATCCTCGGATATAACGGAATTGAGCTTAATCTTGAGAATATAGAATCCGTCAGAGAAAAAGACAGACTTCTGACAAGAACGATTCAGAACCTTACACCGGCCAAGGTGCTCGGTATAATCAGGTCTGATATGAATCCTGTTACGATGCCGATAGAAGAACTTGACATGTATTTGGAGAATCAGGATACAGCCAAAGAGGATATGCTTACCTACAGCAGATTCCTGTATCAGTTGGAGAAGAATAAAGATATCAATTCCGAAGAGAGAGAGGCATACATAGGAATCTACAAGCTTATAAATCAGCTTGAAAAGGGTGATTACAGTGCTTTGGGAGTTATCGAAAGTGTCGGTTCCGAATTCACCTTGGACAATTTATCAAGTGCTGTCAAATCATCCAAGCATAAAGCCATGAATTATAAGGTGGATGACAATTTCGGAGGATTGAAGGGTTCGGTTCTTAAGAACCTGAAGGATATTATAGAAGGTGCAAAGAATTCCGATGTTGAGGAGCAGTTAAAGTTGGATGAAGCAAATGAAATACGAGAAAATTTCAAGACAGAGACATGGATTCTTGAGATGCTTCGTGAAACTCAGACACCGATCAGCGCCGAAAATATCGAAGATATGAATCTGATGCTCAATTCACCATTGTCGGTATTCGACAGATTAAGGAGCTTTGGTTTCAAGAAAGAGTTGAAGACCGAACTTGAATCAAAAGAAAAGACGGTCAGGGAATTTAAAGAATTCACGGGTTCCGTCAAGGATTTCCTGGAAAACAGGGTCTTTGGAAATACCATGGAGGATTTTACCCTAGAATCTTCAGATGTGCGTTCAATTAAGAAAGTATATCAGCATATGGAATTTCTCGAGCAACAATCCGATAAAGAGAATTATATTATTCCCACACGGATTAATGATGAGGAAGTAGCAATTAACCTTAGAATCAAACACGATGAGAAGGAATCAAAAGCAGAGATTACCTTTGAGAGCGAAAAGTTCGGACAGGTAAAAGGTATGATTGTTTCACAGGATAACGGATTATCCGGAACATTTAAATGTACTGTACCGGAAGGCATGAAAATTCTGAATGATAAAAAGGAGATTTTCAGCAGTGCATTGGATAAAGTATCGGACACGGATGTCATTTCTACAGAAGGTTTATACAAGGCGGCCAAAGCGTTTATAGAATTTGTTCAAGACGCGGCCTAGCAGAAAGGAATGATGAAAAATGTATATCAGTTTCAACGCATCCGCAGTAATAGCCAACAATTCACTTAACAAAACCGACAGACATCTGCAGGATTCACTTGCCAGATTATCTTCAGGATTGAAGGTTGTTAATCCCAAAGATAATCCGTCGGGTTTGGCTATGGCCAAGAGAATGAATGCGCAGATAGAAGGTACCAACCAGGCTAACTCAAATGCCGGGGACGGTATTTCGATTATCGAAATAGCAGACGGAACGATGAATGAGATTTCCGATATGCTTCAAAGAATGAACGAACTTGCAACCAAAGCTGCCAACGGTACACTTACAGATGATGACCGGGATATGATTGATAAGGAAATACAGCAGCTCAAGACCGAAATTACCAGAATTTCAACAGATACTTCTTTCAATGCTCAACCGATTCTGGACGGTTCTTTTGACCTTAAAGGTTATACCGATAATCTGGATGTTAAGGTGGCATATTATGGCGAAAAGGTAGTATACGGATCATATGAGATAACGGGAGCTTTGAATGTCGCTCTTAATCCGGACGGTACTATTGATGCAGCAGGAAGCAGTACGACCACACAGATTACATTGGGTTCAAACCCGCCGACTAATCTTGATGTTACGTATTCGGGAAATACGGCAGTTCTTAAAAATGATGATGGCTTCGAACTGAAGCTTGAAATATCAAATGCAGGAAGCTATCAGGGTGTTAAGATGGACCTTGTCGGTTTCGGCGCCATGGATATGCAGATTGGAGCCAACGAAGGCCAGCAGCTCAATATCAGAATTCCCAAGATGTCTTTGGAGAATATGGAAATAGCCAATATTGACGTTACCACTTTGGAGAATTCCAATGATGCAATAGATAAGATTAAAAGAGCCATAAAGTATGTATCGGGTGCAAGAGCCAACCTTGGTGCATATCAAAATCGTCTTGAACATACATCAAGTACTTTGGAAATAACAGGTGAAAACATGACATCAGCTTATTCAAGAATTATGGATGTTGATATGGCCGAAGAGATGACAGAGTATACTACATTGCAAATTCTGTCTCAGGCAAGTACTTCAATGCTTGCACAGGCCAACGAGCGTCCTTCGCAGGTACTGCAGCTTCTTCAGTAAGCAGTGTTGTCAAAATAAAGGGGGAATGAGATATGACCAAGGAATTGAAGCAGGAATTTACATTGAGAGTATCACAGGCTAATGCCACAAGAATGATAGTAATTCTTTATGAAATTCTTATGGAGTACATCAATGAGGCAAGAGAATGTTTGGGAAGCGGAAACCTGGAAGGCTTTCACGATGCCATTACTCACAGTATCTGCTGCCTTAGAGAATTGAGTTCATCAATCAATTTTGATAATGAAATGTCGGGAAATCTTCTCAGTCTGTATGTATTTTGTACGAAGGAATTAACCAAGGCCAATTTACACAACAGCGGTGAAGAATTGTACCATGTGGAAATTATTATTCAAAAACTTCATAAAACGTATCTTGAATTGGCACAAAGAGATACTTCTTCTCCTGTTATGAAAAACACGCAGGTAGTTTATGCAGGCCTGACTTACGGTAAGGAATCCTTAATCGTGAATTTAAGTCAGGATGTTAACAGAGGATATAGTATATAATTTAAAAACAAGTGGGAATTCTCGGTTCTTCAAGTGCCGAGATGAAAGAATGGATTAAGTGAGGTAGAAAGGTGTTTAAACGTAAAAAATTAGTTTCATTGTTGATTGCAGGATTGCTGTTGCTTGGATTGACCGGATGTGAGTTCTCGGTGGGAACGCCCAATAAGAGCGATGATCACGAAGAATTGTTCCCGGACAAGACATATTCCGGTACTTACACTACAAGCAGTCTGGGATATGAGTTTAAGTTGGACGGAGACTATGGCAAAATGAAGGTGTATGTTGATACAACCGAAGGACATAGCTTCGAAGTGGTACAGGAAACCGCAGGATTTAAGATTAAAGATAAAGACGGAAATGATGTTCTTTATGGTATATGCCTTGATAAAGATATGTATGCCGAAAGAACGGCTAATTGCAATGAAACAAAGACCATAAACGGAAGAGATTTTATTTATGTGAAGAATGCCGACGGCAGTGAAGACTGTTATACCGATGTGTCGGATTGTGGTCTTAATTGCGGATTGGCACTTGAAATTCATGATGGAAATTTTGACAATTTCAGATTAGTTGCATTCAGATAAGGTGTGTTTATATAACTTAAGGAAAGTATGCAGTTCGAACATAAGGTCGTTGACAGGCACGAATCCCAGTGCCGGTAAGGCTTTGGAGGTTTTCGATATGCATACTTTTCTTTGTTTTTCGTCATTTTTAACAAAATGCATATTTTTGTAAAAAAGGTATTTACAATATCTTTTTACTTGTCTATACTCGGCATTACAACATTATTAAATCACATTCGTGATTATCTTTTTGGAAGAAGTCCTTCCGATTTTCAAAATTTAGAGAGATTAATTTGGAAAGGAGTTGTGTTTGAACAAAAGTATCCTTGCTATTCTTGACGGCGAGGAAAGATATGCGTACGGGCTTATGGCTTACTTTTCCGAAAAAGCCAATCTGCCATTCAGAATTCATATTTTTACCGATATTGACAAATTCGCATCTTTTGGGGGCAAAGAGGAAGTTGAATGCATGCTGGTATCGGAGAGAATGTATAGTGAGAACTTAGAAGATACGGGGATTCCGCACATAATAATACTGAGCGAATCAGGTAATCTTCTGAACACAACGTTGCGTCATATCGATAAATTCCAAGCCTGTGAAAACATATACAAAGAAGTAATCAAGTATTACACGGAGTTCGGCGGTGAAGGTGTACCGGTTGTTCGTACCGGAAGTAAAAAGATGAAGATTATCGGAGTCTATACACCTATCGGAAGATGCTTACAAACGACGTTTGCTTTTAGTTTAGGACAGCTTCTTAGCATGTCTTCAAAGACCTTGTATTTGAATTTTGAAAGATATTCGGGTCTGTCTGCTTTGCTTAAGAAGCAATTTAACTCTGATATTTCAGATCTTCTGTACTATTTCGAATGTGCTAAAGAGAAGCTGTCCTTGAGGATCGATTCGATAGTGGAGAATGCTAACGGTCTTGATTACATACCTCCGGCGAGCATTTATCAGAATCTGGCGGGAATACACGGGAGTCAGTGGCTGGATTTGTTTAGTGAGATGGAGAAATGTACGGAGTATGAGTATCTGATCTTGGATTTGACCGACGGCATGTTGGATTTGTGGGATGTATTACAAAACTGCGATGTGATATACACGATTTCGCGAAGAGACCCTATAGCGTTGGCCAAAATCGAACAATATGAAATGGCAATCAAAGAATCTGCCTATACGGAAGTACTTAAGAAGACTCGTAAATGTAAGTTCCCGATTTTTCAGGATGTATCGGTGAAATTTGATGAACTGACCAAAGGTGAACTTGCCAGATACATTAAGAGCAGAATTCTGCCTGAAATATTGGATTTGGGTGAAAAGCATGAATGAAAACATACAGGATATTATAGTCAATCGGTTGGATTTGTCCGTAAACATGACGGAAGATGAGATGATTGATGAGATAGATGAGCAGATTCAAAGGCTGAGTAAGGGAAGAATACTTACGATTTCAGACAGAGAAAAGCTTCGTAAGGACGTGTTTCATAATATTCGCAAATTCGGACAGATTCAGGAACTTTTGGATGACCCGGAAATTACGGAGATAATGGTTAACGGAACCGATGCAATATTTATCGAAAGGAAAGGTCTTCTCTACAAATCCGACAAACGATTCGAATCCAAGGACAAATTATTGAAGGTAATATGGCAAATCACAGCAGACTGCAATCGTGTTGTAAATGAATCTTCTCCCATAGTGGATGCTAGATTACCCGACGGGGCCCGTGTTAACGTGGTTTTGGATCCGATTGCATTGAACGGACCGATTCTGACAATTCGAAGATTTCCACCAGAACCCATAACAATGAAGGATTTGATAGAAATGAAATCTTTATCCAAAGCAGCGGCCGACTTTTTGAAAACTGCGGTTGAGAAGGGATTGAATATCCTGGTAAGCGGGGGAACGGGAACAGGCAAAACAACATTTTTGAACGTACTGTCTAATTACATTCCTTCAAAAGAAAGAGTTATTACCATTGAAGACAGTGCCGAACTGCAACTGCAAAATCTTCCGAACCTGGTCAGATTGGAAACCAGAAATGCCAATGTCGAAGGCTGTAGGGAGATAACGATAAGAGATTTGATTAAGTCATCCTTGAGAATGCGTCCGGACAGAATCATAGTCGGCGAAGTCAGGTCCAAGGAAGCAATAGATATGCTCCAATCGATCAATGTCGGACATTCCGCAATGACAACCGTTCATGCCAACTCTGTAAAGGATGTCGTATCAAGACTGGAAACAATGGTTTTGATGGGAATGGATATTCCTGTCGGCGCAATCAGGGGACAAATTGCATCGGGTTTTGATTTGATGGTGCATTTGGGACGATGTTCCGATGGCAGTCGTAAGGTAATGGAGATAGCAGAACCGCTGGATATTGTAGAGGGTTCTATCAGAATGAATACGATATTTGAATATAGAAATGAAAGACTCACTATGGTCGGAGAAATGGTTAATGAAAAAGACAGAAAAAAATGAATATATAAATTTGATTCCGAAAGAAACGGCGGTGATAATAGCGGAAAGTATTGCGGTAATGGTTCTGCTTGATCAGTATTTCTTTCAATCCTATGTTGCTTTGCTTCCGCTTGCGTTGGTCGGTGTGGGATTCTTTCTTATTAAAAGGCGTGAACTGTATGAGAAGAAACGCCAAATGGCAAGGGAAGAATTCAAGGAACTGATGCTTCTTTCGGGGACGGGACAAAGGGCCGGATATTCGGTTGAAAATTCGATAATCAACAGCTATCAGGACTTGCAGAAATTGTATGGTGACAAATCATTTATTTGTCTTTTGGTAAGAAAGATATCAGTGGCCAAAAAGAATAACAGATCGATAGCCAATGTTTTCATCGAGATTGGGTCGAAGTGCAGAATCGAGGAAATAAGAGATTTCGGATTCGTATATCAGATAGCATATTCTCACAGCGGCAACATGTCGGCGGTAATGGATAAATGTGCCAATACACTTATCGACAAGATGGAAGTACAAAGTGATATCAGTATGTCGCTGAATGAAAAGGTCACTGAGATGAAAATAATGAGCGTAATGCCGTTTCTGTTGATGACATACATTAAGCTCACCAATCCCGGATATTTCGAAGGCATGTATGAGAGTGTTATGGGAGTGGCAATAATGGCGATTTGCCTGGGGATATATATTTTCAGCTATTGGTGGAGTAACAGAATTGTATCTATAGAAGTATGAAGAAAATTTCCAAAAAGCACGGACTTATGATTGCAATTGTTGTAATCGGAGTCATTGCAGCAACAACTAAATATGTGGAAATCGTCAATAACAGTGTATTGAAAGAAGGAAGGTATATTGAACGCCCGGACAAGGGGACAGGAGATTATCATTCAAAATTGAAGGCCGAAACGGTTATGGGTGAGAGAAATCTCGATATTCTGGTGGAAGAAAGAGAATACACAGAGGATGAGCTTGATGCTTTGGCCAATGAAATGGTTGCGGCGCTTGAGCAAAGCCTGGTGGGGCAGGGAATAGATTTTGAAAACGGCAAATCGAAGTTTAATCTTGTTAATCAAATCAAAGGATATCCGTTTTTGGTAAGGTGGAATTTCGAAAGTGAATACCTGGATAAGGAGGGAAATGTCCTTTGCGATGTCGGATGCAGTGAAAAACATACAATAGAATTGAGCGGTGAACTGACATACCGAAAATATACGTGCCCGTTTTCCATATTGGTTAAGCTGTCTCATAAGAAAGTATCCGATTACGAGAAATACATGTTTGATCTTGATAAGGCGATTGAGAAGCAAAAGGAATTGAGTACTACCGAAAGTGTGATCGAATTACCGCAGGCAATAGACGGAGAAAACATAGTATGGAAAGAAACCAAAGATTATTCTTTCCTGCTCATATTCATAGGAAGCGTAGCAGTCGCACTGCTGGTCGGATTCGCATATGAACACGATGAGAAGAAAAAGAGAGACAGATTTCAAAAGAATCTTATGCAATGCTATCCGGATTTCGTTGAGAAACTCAAGCTGTATCTGATATCGGGGCTTACAGTTAAGCGTTCCTTGGAAAAGATATACGAGGGAATGATAAATCTGAATCAGTCGAAATACGGAGGGCTGGTTAAGGCCTTAAGTACGGCAATCAATAACTATCGGAACGGCGTCAGAGAAGAAACCATACTTGAAGGCTTTGGAAATGCCTGTCAAAACGAATACAGAAAACTAAGTTTTCTTTTGATAGTGAATTTGAAGCAGGGTAATGACAGATTACTTGCGCTGCTCGATGAAGAAGTGACCAAAGCATATGTACAAAGAAAAGATAATGCCAAGCGACTCTCTGATGAAGCAGGAATCAAATTATTATTTCCGATGATGTTGATGCTGATCGTTGTGATGATACTGATTATGGTTCCGGCGTATTTGGAGTTTAACTGAAATCAAAAAGGAGGAATTGATCTTATGAAGTTGAATAATAAAGGAATGGGAACAGTTGAAATCATTTTGATAATCGTTGTTCTTATAGGACTGGTACTGATATTCAAAACACAGATTATGGAATTGGCTACAACGGTCTTTGAAAAGATATCCGTTGATTCAAACAGTATATTGTCTTAAATCGGATGGAAACAGTGAAATTAAAGGCTTCGGTAACTATATTTTTATCATTATCACTGGGTACATTCATAATATTGGCAGAGGTGCTGGCCAAATCGTGCATCATCAGTTCCGAAAGGCTGAGGTTTGAATCGGCATACGATATTGCGCTGAATTCCGTATTGGGAGAATTCAGTCAACAGCTGAGGGCGCAGTATGATTTGTTTTATGTGGATACTTCATATATGGCGGGACTCCCCTCCGTTTCCAATCTATCTTATAGAATTGATTTCTATTTTTTCCAAAATACGGAAAAGGTAATGAATGTCGATAACGGTCCGTGGGGAGGAATTATTCCCGATTCGGCTATGGTAGTAGATTATCAGACGGCATCCGCAATGGACGGTATGAGTATGCGTTCGCAGGCCAATGCTTATGTTGAAGATACTCCGTCATTGGGTAATTTGCTTGAAACCGTATCGGCAATGGCGGGCAGATCCTCGGAAATAAGCAGTTTGGAGCAAAGAGACATACTTGCGGAATGGGGCGATGTAATGGCAGGTATAGCAGCCAAGGAACTGCCAAAGAAGAAAGATCCCGAAAGCGGAATCGAAATAATAGTGGAATTGGATAATCCGGCAGATTCTTATTATGAGCAAAGTTCCGGGGATATATTGGCGCTTACGGGAACCCAAAACGCGGTATCGGGTGCAAGTATAGACACAGGTTCGCTTATTTCCAATAAAGGTGTAAGCAACGGTCATGTTATGGCTTTGAACAACGATATGAGCCGAAATCCGTATATAACATATCTTGTTGACAGAATGAGTTACTTCGGACATACCAAGGGGCATCTTCTTGATTGTGAACTTGAATATATCGTTAGCGGAAGGGGCAGTGATTATGAGAATTTCCATGAGATTGTGCAAAGGATATACCAAGCCGTACTTACGCAGTGTTTTGAAAAAGTCAGTAGTGATTCTTATTACGTAAGCATGGCCCATGCACAGGCCGAAGCACTTGAGGTATGTACTTTGGACCCGACGTTTATCGAACCGGTGGCAACAAGCATATTGTATGCATATACGTTCGTGGAGGCATTAAAAAATATGCGTTCGATACTACAGGGAGGTGCGGGTGATTTTGGCATTACATATCTTCAATATTTAATTGCCATGCTGCACATGAAAAGTGATTCGGAGCTTAACTTAAGAGCTATGGATACTATGGAAATAGAAGTAAGAAAAGCCACTTCCAATCCGTATTTTTCGATGGACTGGTGTGTGGAAAGAATCAGATGCAAATTAACGGGATCCGGAACAGGACCCCATAAACTGAATATCGAAAGAACCTATGGATATTTTTGAAACAGACTGTTTTTGAACATGTATGAAGAAAGGAAAAGTACTCTCTTTGAAGGTTAATAATGTTGTAAACTATCAAAACTGTTTATTTGACTCTCTCTCAAAAAAAAGTAAACGGATTATTGACTCCCCCCAAAAAGAGCCGGAAAAAGAGAGTATTTTTGCTTTCTTCAAAGGAAGCATGTCACTGGAAGCAAGTCTGGTGGTTCCTATATTTTTACTGTTCCTGATGACTATCATTTATAGCATAGAGATAGAAAGGCTTCAAACCAAAGAGTTTGAAGTTCTTCATCAGGAATACTGTGAAAGGTATGAGACCGATGACGGAATTATCGAATTGTCCTCCGAAAAAACATATGATTCATTCACGAAATGGATTCCCATAGGTAATATTGCGATATCGGATAAGGTATACGGTCATGCGTTTTCTGGATATTCGCTCAAGGATGGGGCAGATGACACACTTGAAGAGGACGAATATGTGTATATTACCGAAACCGGCAGTAAATATCACAGATCCATGGAATGTTCCTATCTGAACATACATCCGAATTCGGTGAGCGGAACGGTTATAGGAAGTATGAGAAATAAATACGGCGGAAAATACCATGCGTGTGAGAGGTGTCATCCGTCAAAGAGCGGAATGGTGTTTATTACAGATGATGGGGACAGATATCATTCAACGACATCGTGCTCATCATTGAAAAGAACGCTCAATATAATATTGTTGTCGGAGGCATTAAATAATGGATATACTCCATGTTCAAAATGTGGTTAGTGCTCTTGTGCTGTTGATACTTTCGGTGCAGGACATTATTAAAAAAGAAATATCTGCGGTGATAGTATCGGTCTATCTGTTGGCCGGAATTTTGATAAGGATGGTGAATAATTCGGTTGATGTTTTGATACTGTCGCTTATACCGGGAATCGCATTCGGAATGCTCTATTTCATAGCCGGAAAGGGTATGGGAATCGGAGATGTGCTGGTGGTATCGGCTTTGGGAATTTGGCTGGGACTGCGGAACTCTCTTATTCTGGTTACTGTCGGTGTGGCATTTCTTGAAATATATGTTATGGCCTCAATGCTAATCATGAAAATCAAAACCAAAAGAGTTGATTTGGAAAGCGAAATACCTTTTATTCCATTTCTTTTGATCGGACAGGTGGTGAGAATGATTAATGCATAAGAGACTTAAGGCTTATATGACGATAGAAGCAAGTTTTGTATTTTCGATATTAATAGTTCTGTATTACCTCATCGTTATGGCATCGATTACGCTGTTTTTCAGATGTATCGACGGTAACAAGATGTATATTTCCGAATTGCGAGAAGCCAGGCTGACCTACAAAGAGGGAAGCTACGGTGAGGTAATATATAACGAAATCGACGACAACTGTGTTGATTCCAGGGAAATGCAAATATTTATTAATCCTATCGGTCGGATAAGGAAGGAAAGAAAATGAAGGATATTACATATTCAAAAGACTTTAGGCACAATTATCTTGTTATTACGGATGACAGAGTCTTAAGTGATGACTATCAAATTAAGATGATAGTGAAAAACGATATCAGACAGATACTTAACTGCAAGGACAGAATGGTCAACGGTGAGGGGCTTTTGTATTACGATGTTACCGGGAAACAGAACTTTAAGAGTGTCTATGATAACGGAATTATAGGGATAGAGGACATTTCATGTCTGTTCTGCGATCTTGGCAAGGCACTTGATAATTTGGCACAGTATATATTGTACGGCAGCAATCTGATATTGAATCCCGAGTATGTGTTCTTGAATATAGAATCCAAAGAATTTTCGTTTTTGTTCTATCCGCAGGATGAAGAGGAGAATACTTCGTTTTCGACACTGATAGAATTTTTGATGGATCATATCGATAATGACGACCTAAAGGCGACGGAAGCAGTATATCAAGTGGCCGATATGGTTAATCGCCAGCACTTTTCGGTTGATGAGGCAGTAGAATTTTTTTTGAATGAATTTATCACGGAAGAGGACCCGGTTGAAGATGAATGCATGGATCAAGGATATATAGAATATGAGGATATAACCGAGCCGCCCGAAATAAAGGAGGAATCATGGTGGAGGAGTTTTGTCAGAAGATTTTTCGCGCGTGAAGAGGAAGAGGTTTTTAAGGAAACAGAGGAGATGCTTTGCGAAACCGATGATGTTGAAGAGGAAGAATCGGATGAAACGGTGTTTATTCCGTGGGTAGAGAACAGTGAAAACAAATTGTACGGAGTGGGAAAAGGCAACAAATATCACATCGATCTGACCAAAGCACCGTTCACTGTCGGCAAATTGCAGGGCGTTGTGGATATAGTGATAAATGACAATTCCATCTCACGCATGCATGCCAAGTTTTTTCGACAATCATCCAAATATTTTATGCAGGATATGAACTCAACAAACGGTACATTCAGGAATGGTTTGCGATTGAATCCCAATCAACAGATAGTCATAGAGCCGGGGGATGAAATAGGCCTCGGCAAGCTGAAATTCATTTACAGATAAGGTAATTGGCTTTATACTAGATATGGTATTTTAGTGCATTCAGGAAGGTAAATCGATGAAAATCAATATCTATTACGGTGGACGGGGATTGATAGATGATCCCACATTATATGTAATAAATAAATTTCAGTCTGTTCTTGAGGAACTTCATGTTGAAGTTGAAAGATATAATTTGTATGAATTGAAGAACAGCATCACTACATTGCCTCAGACATTAAAAAGTGCTGACGGTATTGTTCTTGCAACTACCGTTGAGTGGCACGGCATAGGCGGATACATGACTCAGTTTTTGGATGCATGCTGGTTATATGCCGACAAAGAGCGAATTTCCAAGATTTATATGTGTCCTATTGTAATGTCTACAACATACGGCGAAAGAGAGGGTAAACTTGATCTTTCGGTTGCGTGGGAGATTCTCGGAGGCCAGCCTTGCAGTGGAATATGCGGCTATATTGCCGACACTTCTATTTTTGAAAGAAGTGAAAACTACAACACTATTATAGAGAAAAAAGCCGAGAACATGTACAGAACCATCAACCAGAGGCTTGATAGTCTGCCGGCTTCCAATCAGGCTGTTAAGAAGATGGTATCAATCAATAACAATACCGATCTTACACCTCAGGAATCGGAGCAGCTTTCAATGTACGCATCGGATGACAGTTATGTGATGCGTCAAAAAGAAGATTTGCAGGAACTTACATCCATGTTCAGAGATATGATGGGAACATCCAATGAATCATCTTCGGAAGATGATGGTTATATTAAGGCGTTTAAGAGTCACTTTACTCCACAGCCCGGAATTGAGGCCAGATATAAGTTCAACATTGAAGGCAATAAGAAACCGTTATCCATTGAAATCAGCGGACTTAGGAATGAATATTCTTATGCAAACATAGAAGATCCCGACGTGGAGGTTACAATATCCAAGGAAACGCTGGATGAGATAACATATGCAAGAATGACATTCCAAAGAGCATTTATGGCGGGTGCGATTAAGATAAAGGGCGATTTCAAGATGCTTCGAGAATTGGATCAATTGTTTACATTTATGGATTAACTATAAGTTTTTAATCGGGAGGAACAGGTATGCTTGATGATAATTGCATTTTTTGTAAGATAATAAAAGGTGAAATTCCTTCATATACAACATATGAGGATGACGACTTTAAGGTAATTCTGGATGCAGGTCCGATTTCTAAAGGTCACTCGCTGATATTACCAAAGAGTCACTATAAGAATTTTTATGATATCCCCGAAGATGTTGCGGTAAATGCATATAAGCTTGCCAAGAAGCTTATGGTATCCATGACTCAGAAGTTAAACTGCGACGGATTTAATGTATTCCAAAACAATAATGAAGCAGGTGAACAGACCGTTCCTCATTTCCACATGCATTTAGTACCTCGATATGAAGGTGACAGAAAGCTTTTCGGATATACCCCCAAGGAAGTAACACCCGAAGAACAAAATGAAATTAAGGATATTCTTGTTGGATAAATGAAAAATATTTGCGTATCTCAAATCATCGACACAGTTAAGGATATGTGTATTGAGGCGAGCCATTATTTAACAGAAGACATGAAAGAGAGCCTTTCAAAAGCAGGCAACGAAGAGAAATCTTTGCTTGGACGAAAAGTCCTGTCCTTGCTCGAGGAGAATCTTTCCATAGCCGGCGAAGACATGATTCCGATATGTCAGGATACGGGAATGGCGGTATTTTTCGTTGAATTGGGACAGGAGGTTCATATTGAAGGCGGCTCATTGACACAAGCAATCAATGAGGGCGTGCGAAGAGGATACACGGAGGGGTTCCTCAGAAAATCGGTTGTCAAGGATCCGATTATCAGAGAGAACACCAAAGACAATACTCCCGCAGTAATACATTATGAAATTGTCCCGGGTGATAAGCTGAAACTTACCGTGGCTCCCAAGGGCTTCGGTTCGGAGAATATGAGCAGAATTTTCATGCTTAAGCCTGCTGACGGTATAGAAGGCGTTAAGAAAGCAATACTTACTGCGGTAGAAGATGCAGGTCCCAATGCCTGCCCGCCCATGGTGATAGGTGTGGGCATAGGAGGTACATTCGAAAAATGTGCCGTATTGGCTAAGAAAGCACTGACAAGACCGGTTAATATACATTCGGACATTCCGTATGTTAAAGACCTGGAGACGGAAATGCTTGAGAAAATAAATCAAACCGGAATCGGTCCGGGTGGTTTGGGCGGAAGTACCACAGCCCTGGCAGTTAATATCGAAACGTATCCTACACATATTGCGGGATTACCGGTAGCGATTAACATATGTTGTCATGTTAACAGACATAGTGTCAGGGAGTTATAGATATGGATAAGTATATTACGACCCCTTTGAATGATCAGGTTACAACCGATTTAAAATCCGGTGATATGGTATACATATCGGGAATAATATATACGGCAAGGGATGCCGCGCATCTTAGGATGTACAATGCGTTGAGGGCAGGTGAAGAACTTCCCTTCGATATCAAAGGCAGCATTATTTATTATATGGGACCTTCTCCCGCAAGGGATGGTCGGGTTATCGGCTCGGCAGGGCCGACGACAGCAAGCAGAATGGATAAGTACACTCCGGAGTTGATAGATCTTGGCTTAAAGGGTATGATAGGCAAAGGGAAGCGAACCGAGGAGGTCATACAGGCAATAATAAGGAATAAAGCAGTGTATTTGGCGGCAATAGGCGGTGCCGGAGCATTGCTGTCAAAGGCTATAGTCAGTTCCACTGTAATTGCGTATGATGATTTGGGCACGGAAGCTATAAGAAAGCTGGAAGTTAAGAACTTACCGGCAATTGTGATAGTAGATTCCGAAGGTAATAATTTATATGAAACAGCGATTGAAGAGTTTAAAGATAAGTAGCAAACTGTTAATAGCCGCAGCGGTTGTTGCGGCTATTGTTATTGTTATTTTCGGATTCATCGCTTTTGGTACCAGGGGAACCAAATCAAAGGAATTGGAAGCTCTTACGCAGACAACGAAAGAAGTCGGTAAGGAGTTCACCGATAAATATAAAAATAAGTCGGATGTGGATGCGGCAACCCAAAGAGACAATCTGCTAAGATGGCTTAGAAATCTGTTTAATAATGAGACGGATTATTCGTTTAAATCGAAAAAAGAAATCATAGAAATTCTGGAAGGATATCCTTCAAGTTCGGAAGACATTATCATAAGAGATGATATTTTCAGTGTTGTATTCGGATCCGCGCAATACGGTCTTAATACACTTAATAACTTTGTTTCAAATTGCAGACTGGGTATTCCGGGAACGATGGTAATGGCACAGTTCACTGCCAATTTGGACCCTATCTATTATTACATTGAATTTGACGGTAATTCTTATCATATGCTGGAGGATCAAACAAGAGACGGCTATGATGATGAGACCGGCTTCATAGAGGTTTTCGGTAAGTATCTTAAATTCGAAGGCTACAGTGACCAAGAAGGCGGAATTGTTGAATACGGTTATATCACGGATGATATTAAGATGGCATATAAGGATGTTATTAATTATTATGCTACCGTTGATACTGTCGGACCCGAAAATATGACACGTCCCGAATGCTTTGAATTTTATATGGGTGTCGTTTCCAAAGATGAATTGGAAAAGAGAATTCTTCCGCCGGACAGATTGTCCGATGAATTTACATCGGAATACAACGGATATTTGGATTTGCATCCTTCATATCTTTATGATAATCCCATGGCTGATTATGATAATGACGGCATATACGACAGGATTTTCAGACATTTTGAGAAGGTTGATGAAACAAGAAGCGAAACGGATGTTTACTGCTTTATGGGTGATGGAAACAATATCCTGCTGGCCAAGAATGCCTGGGGAGAAAAATATAAGACGTATTCCATTGATATTAATAACGATGGGTACAAAGATATAGTTTTCGTACAGTATACCGATGAAATCATCGATTCAAAGAGTGAGGCGGCAGCTTTCTTATATGAGAACGGAAATTTCGTACTTTCGAAGCTTCCTGCTACCGAGTATTCATCGGTAACCGACGGAGTTAATTCCGACGGAAGCGCATGCTTGCTGTGCACATCTCAAGCGGACGGTAATTCAAGTACTCAAAGACTGTATGTCAGAAACGGAAACTGGATAGCTGAGACGGTGGAAGCATCCGGTAACGAAAATATTGCAGGGGAATTAGATGATGAAACCATTGATTAGTGTAATTATACCTGTATATAACGCAGCCCAATATGTGAATCGATGTTTGGATTCCGTAATTAATCAGACATACCGAAACATAGAGATAGTATTGGTTGATGACGGATCTAAAGACGAAAGTCCCCAAATATGTGACAAGTATGCTCAAAAGGATGACAGAATTAAGGTAATTCATAAGGAAAACGGTGGATTGGTATCGGCGTGGAAAGCCGGTGTCGAAGCTTCGAGTGGTGAATACCTTACATTTATCGATTCGGATGATTGGGTGGATGTGAATATGCTTGAAGAATTGGCAGCGCATACCACGTCAGGGATTAAAGAGATTATAGCCAGCGATTATATTATAGAACGGGAAAAGGATGGTGCACTGATTCCCGAATATGTTTATCAGAGTATTGCACCCGGAGAGTATTCATTAGAAAAAATTCAATCGGAAGTTATACCGAATCTGCTCGGACACGAGAACAGGTACATAACGATTTCGCGTTGTATGAAACTAATCTCTTCGGAACTGATTAATCAAAATCTTAAGTATGCAGATGAGTCAATTAAGATGGGCGAGGATATGGCCATAATGCTTCCGGCCATTATTGATTGCGAACGGCTCTACATTATGGATCATAAAGCATATTATCATTATCTGTATGTATCCGAATCAATGGTTCATAAATATGATTCCGGAATGAAAGACAGCTTCGAAAAATTGCTGCAGGTCATTAGTCGGGTTATTTGCGAGAAAGAAGCGGAAGTACTCTCGGATGCGGTCAAGGCAGAGAAACTGTTCCTTCTTTTGCTGTGTGTTAAGAATGAAGCAAGGGGAAATAAGAAGTTCTACAAAGAGAATATTAAGAATCTGCATGATGCGAACAGGGAACTTCTTGAAACAACCGGAGTTGAAATAGGCAGTCTGTCAAACAAGCTCTTGTACAGAGCCTTAAGAAGACCGAATGCAATCAATCTGATGATTCTCAGATTGTCGATGATAATCTATTACAGATGACAGCACCGGTTTGGGTGATTATTTATTACAGATGACAGACCGGTTTTCGCTGATGCGGCCGAAAGTGTTTGACAAACTTATTTGGCTTGAATATAATAGATTTTGCGTCCGCTAGGGCGAATTGAATAGAATCAACCGGATGTTACTTGGTTGAGGCAGCAGTTCAGATTAGGAGAAATACTCAAGAGGCTGAAGAGGCGCCCCTGCTAAGGGTGTAGGTCGTTTGCGCGGCGCGAGGGTTCAAATCCCTCTTTCACCGCTATATACAAGCGTTGCAAAGAAAACAGTGTACTCATAGGAATGTGCACGCACATTCAAGTGAATACACTGTTTTCTTTATAGCGCGACAGCGCGAGATGAAATAGGTCCGAAGGACCTATGAAGCCTGGCAACGCTTGCCTGTCAAAAAGGTTGAAAATTACCATGCGTTTTCGGGAATTGTCTAAAAACTCTTTATTTTCAAAAGTTGTAGTGGTACTATAGTTCTAAGTTTTTCTATATCAGTCATTATATTCGTATATCGGGGGGATAAACGATGAAGAAAACTCTATTAGTTTCCATATTACTTACAAGTTCACTTTTCATCCTTTCTGCTTGTGGGGGAACCGAAAGTGCCGCTAACATATCGGAGGCAAATGAACCGGATATAATTGTTGACGTGGCCGCGGCTACCACCGGAGAAGCTGTTTCAATTAACTCGGTTATAGGTAATACCGCTGCCGGAGAAGATTTGAAGGTCGGTGATATTAAAATAATCGAGCCTTCACTTGTTGCAAAAGCCGATAGCTTGGAAGTAGACGGAGCTTCACCGAAGAATCTTACTATACCGGCGAATCCGGGAAAGTGGAAATTTATTACCGGATATGTGGGTGATGGTTATGGCCCCGGTGACAAAATCAGAGCTGATTTCGACTATTCTTCAGTGTGCGGAGAGTTCTTTCCTGATATCGCACAGGAGAATTGGAAGCGAGTTGTAATGGTTACTGCTTCTAATGGAGTTTCTGTTAAAGCAATAACTTTTGATGAGAATGTAGAAGATAGTAATGGAAATATTGTCAGAAATGCTGCATATCTTCCTATTTGTGACGGTGAAGGTAAAGATCTTGAACCAACCAGCCCGTTTATGAATGCTTATAATGAAATTTACTATACTTCTTGGGCGCCTATTGGTCATGATTTTAGTGTTGCTTCTGATGCCGTACTTCCCGTTACAACTTTTAAGAGAGATTCTTTAGATGTTAATGATGCTTCTTTGCAGGCATTCAAATTGGCTATGGATAAGAAAAGAGCTCAGGTTGACGGTAGAGAATATTATGACAAATCTCAAAATGGCATTTTGGTAAATGATCAGGTAAGTCTGTTTTATGACGGTATTATGGAAATGGATAGCTGTGGTTCCATTCTTTGGTGGTTTAGAAGGGTCGGCGATTATTGGGAGTTCAAAATATCCAAAGTTCCCAAAGAGTATCAGTGGGCTGCCATTAAAAATGTCTTTCATTACCTGACTCCGGATGGGGATGACCTATATCAGTTGTTCTATGATGATTTCTATTTTGGATGCGATGATGTATTGCCTACATATGATGACTGGTATCCATACGGAAGCAGTCAGGTTATGATAGAAGACACAAGAAATCGAGGGCATGTAATTTATGATTTCAAGTAACTTTTGCAGTTCAACATATTTTTTGAGAGAATCAAATGAGTAAGCGTCTGCTGTTTATATACAATCCCTTTTCGGGAAGAAAACTTATACGAAGTAAGTTGTATGATATAGTGAATATATTTGCCGAGGCCGGATACGAAATCGAGATACATCCGACACAATCTCATCAGGACGCGATGAGGATGGCATGTGAATGTGCCGATCGGTTTGACAGAATAGTCTGCAGCGGCGGAGATGGAACACTTGATGAAGTTGTGACCGGAGTTGTACAGTCCGGCAGTAAAGTTCCTATAGGATATATTCCTGCAGGAAGTACCAATGATTTTGGAAACACATTGGGAATACCCAAAGATATGATTAAGGCGGCAAAGATAGCTGTTAATGACGACTTGTTCGAATGTGACTACGGTAAGCTGAATGACTCTATATTTGTTTATGTGGCAGCTTTCGGACTGTTTACCGATACTTCATACAATACGCCGCAGGAGATGAAAAACTTTTGGGGGCATTTCGCATATGTACTTGAAGGAATGAAAACGCTTCACGAGATTTCTTCTTATAATATGCGTCTTGAATGCAGTGAAAGAATTATTCAGGATAGATTCATTTTCGGAATGGTTACCAATTCGGCATCTGTCGGCGGATTCAAGGGAATTACCGGGACGGACGTTGATTTGTCGGATGGAGTGTTTGAAGTGACTTTGGTAAGAACTCCCAATAATGTGGTGGAACTGAATCGAATTATTACGGCATTGACCACCAAGAAGGAAGATTCGGATCTGGTGTTCTCATTTAAAACAGATAAGCTGAAGTGTATTTTTGACGAAGATGTAGCTTGGACCATAGATGGAGAATATGCAGGCAAAAATATGCTCTTTGACATTGAGAATGTACAGCACGGTTTTACAATTCTCAGAGAATCATAGATAATTCGGAGGTCGTAGATGAAGAAGCGGATTTTGGAATACAGAACCAGAATTGATGCACTTCTTGATGCGGATAAAGGTAATGTTGATTGGGAAAAGGTTATGAAAGAACATCTTCAACAGATTTCGTTCTTTCAACACGAGAGATTGATACATCTGCTGGTTACGCTGGCATTTGCGATTATGACGGTTTTTTCCGTATGCATCGTTGTTATTTCCTCGTATCTTCCCCTGCTTGCTTTATCGGCTTTGCTGATGGTATTGCTCGTTCCTTATATAAGTCATTACTATCTTCTGGAGAACGAAGTACAGAAAATGTATTTTCAATATGATGAAATCCTAAAGAGGATGTGAAATACCACCACATATGGTAGTCAAAAATCATTCAAAATACTATTTTTAAAAATATGTGAAATAATACTATATTCACGATTGACAATAAAAAAATCTCAATGCTATAATGAAACTCCACCGCGCAAAAAGGTGGAGTTTTTTTGAAAAGATAGACACTAAAAATCTTTTCGAAAAATATTTAAAAAATGTCTTGACTTCAAAAAATCAACGTGATACTATGTGTGAGTTGCGTCTGAAGAAGAAACAAGACGCTGAACCTTGACAGTAG
>JAZUFE010000052.1:0-12326 GCA_045640525.1 Lachnospiraceae bacterium
ATGATTAATATAGAGTTTTCTTGTATTGATGATCTGTCACTTGATTTTTCGACCGGATATATATAAGCGGAAGGATAGCCGCTCTTAATGGTTATTATTTCATTTGCATTGGCGGCACCAATAAGCAGGATTTTTGTAGGATATCTGTTTTGCAACAGATTATTACAATTATACACAATCATGGATAGGTTGGTGGATTAATTTACAACAAATTGATGTTATAATATTTATTAAGGTAAAAAGCAATAATAATTTTGGACACAGCAGGAGTATATATGGCGTATAGTGAATTTGGGTTTATAGAAAATCTGCATAAAATTGCTGAAAGTGATCCACAAAGACCGGCACTTTTTTATAACGATGGAGCAGATTGTTTGTCATACAGGGAACTTGATTGTCTGAGTTCTGTGATTGCCGGAAAAATATGCAATCTGGGAATTGGGCCGGGTACTGCTGTTATTGTTATGATGCGCCGAAATGAACTTTCAATAGCTGCTGAAATCGGAGTTTTGAAGGCAGGAGCCGTATTTGTTCCGATTATACCTTCTTACCCGCAGGAGCGTGTTCAATTCATAAGTACTGACTGCGATGCAAAGCTGCTGATTGATGAAGACTTTTATACAGACATAGCTAATTATATTTCTAAAGATAATTCTACCAATTCTTCAGAGTGCGGGATGAATTCAGAGTGCGGGATGGATTTTAATCCTGTGCCTCCATTAAAAGAAAAAGTGATGATTGTATATACATCGGGTTCTACAGGACATCCGAAAGGCGTTGTATACGATATTGCTGCATATAATATGAGCGTTTGCAGACTCGCAACGCATTTTGAAGATCTTCCTACACTCAATTTTTGTTCTTTTGCACCTATGGCCTTTATTGCACATATGCTCGAATATGCTGCAGTTTATGCCTGCGGTGGGACGACCCACATTACTTCGGACGAGGTCAGGATGAACCCCGTAAAACTGGAACGGTATTACAGGGATTACAGAATATCAGTAGGCTTCATTTCTTCGAAACTGTACTGTATGTTCAAGCAGGAGTTGCCTGATCTGAAGAGAATTATTCTCGGAGGGGAGAAGATTTGTAATTTTGATCCCAAAGATATGAACGTGACTGTTATCTATGCTCAGACAGAGGCAACAGACATATCAAGTTATCAAATAGATATCGCCAGAGAGGAAGCTTTTATTGGAACACCCCTGCCGGGAACCGAAATATATATTCTTGATGAACAGGGACACGATGTCGGATTCATGAAGGAAGGAGAGATTTGCGCCAAAGGAATATATCCGAGGTCATATCTGAATCTGCCGGAGGAGACCGGGAAAACCTTTGAAGAAACAGAGGACGGAGAGGTGATTGTTCACACGGGTGATATCGGAATGCGTTATGAGAACGGAGTTATCCGGTACTTAAACCGTCGTGATTTTATGGTAAAGATCAATGGAAACAAAGTTGATCCCAGCGAAATTGAAATTGCGATGAAACGCATTCCCGAAGTGGAAGATGCTATCGTAAAAGGTTTCGAAACAAAAAATGGAAGTGTTAATTTATGTGGCTATTATGTTTCGGATCAGGTATTTGAGACAGAGGAGCTAAAGCAATTACTTGGGCGATCTTTGCCTTATTATATGGTTCCGAATTATTATGTCAGGATAGATGAAATACCAAAAAACAGCAATGGCAAACCGGACAGGTCGGCACTGCAAAAGCCCGATATGGATGTGTATAAGAGGGAGTATGTTCCGGCTGCTACGCAAACAGAGCAGGTACTGTGTGATGCATTTGAAGAGGTGCTCAACTGCGGTACAGTCGGAATCAATGACAGCTTCTTCGCTCTGGGCGGAGACTCCATAACAGTTCTCAGACTCCTTGATAATGCAAATACGCTGCAGCTTACGCCAGCGATGATTTTTGAAGGCAGGACGCCGGCAGGAATTGCGGCACTGCTTGAAGAGAAGAATGCCGATGAAGCGAGAATAGAGCACAGCGAATCAATTTATGAAGAATGTCCTCTTTCAGAAGCCCAAAAGGGTGTTTATTTTGAATGCATTAATGACTTACAGTCACTAAAATACAACCTCCCCGCATTCATTCGTCTTGCCGAAAATATCGATGAAAAGAGATATTCTGATGCAATAAAACTGGTTGCTCGAAAGCATCCCGCATTTTTTGCGACGGTGACCATTATAGACGGAATACCTTCCATGAAATTCCGGGAGCATGAAGTTCGGGTGAAATTTACCGAAGCCGAATCCCCGGAACTGGCGAAGCTTGATTTTGTTCGCCCATTTGACCTGGAGGAAGGACCTTTATACAGATTTGAAATATGCCGTATAGGGGATGAAAGAATATTCTTTATGGATATTCATCATATTATTTGTGATGGCACATCAATTAATGTGCTGGTGTCGCAGATTGAAGCTGCATATGAAGGTTTGGAGATTCCTGATGAGGAACTTACGTTATACGATGTGGCTATGGCGCAAGAGAGCCTCTTTGAGAGCGTGGAGTATCATAAAGCGCAGGAGTTCTTCGCCCATAGACTTGAAGGTGTGGAAGAATTTGCTGTACCGGAATCCGATATTTTGGAAACATTCGAAAACTCAGAAACCAAGGCTGTGTCCGGACTGTTATCTGTGAACCTGACCAGCGTCAATGAGTTTGACGTAAGGGAGGTAACAGATTTTCTTAAAGAATATGATATTACGGAAAATACACTTTTTATGGGTGCATTTGCCATTGCTTTGTCCTGTTTTGTGGGTTCTGATACCTGTGGGTTCGTAACAGTTAACAATGGACGCCATGATACGCGGCTTAGTCAGAGCATAGGGATGTTTGTCAAGACACTTCCTATGTGTGTAAATATCAGAAGAGATATGACCGTAAAGGAATTCTTATGTGAGCTTCAGAACGATTTCTTTAAGACGATGGAGCATGACTGTATTTCCTTTGGAGAACTGGTATCCCGGTACAAGGTTAGTCCGGAGATTATGTTTGTATACCAGTCGGAGATGCTTAATTGCATTGAAGAAATCAAGGTTAATGATACTCTTGCCAAAATCACTGCAATGATGTTTAAAGAACAAAACGGCTACAGACTGAACCTGAGCTTTTCGGGCAATGAGTATTCCGAGAATTATATGGTAAGCTTTGGCGAGTGTGTAATGACTGTAATTAAGTCATTAATGAGCGCAAAGCAGTTGAAGGAAGTAGTATTGCTGCCTGCGGCACAGAAGGATGTATTAAAATCATTCAATGAAACCGAGTCGCCTTATGACCTTGAGGAAACGGTTGTTGATATGTTCAGAAAGCAGGCTGTGGCTAATCCGCAGAAGACTGCTGTAATATACAAAGATAAAGAATATACCTACAGCCAGGTTAACACACTATCAGATAAAATTGCCCTGTACTTAATAAATAAGGGAATCAAAAGTGGGGATGTTATAGCGGTTCTTATTAACCGAAGCGAATATATGCCTATTGTCTCATTGGGAGTATTGAAATCAGGAGCGGCATATCAACCCCTTGATCCTTCGTATCCGGAGGAAAGACTTGGATTTATGGTACAGGATACCTCGGCGAAGCTTTTAATTGCCGACCGGGATATTATATGCAAACTGTCGGACTGGAAGGGTAATGTGCTGCTTACCGAAGACATACCGTCCCTGCCCGATACAGAGGGCAACATGCAGTCTGTTCTTTTGGCGGCGCCCAAGCCTGATAATCAATTTGTTATTCTATATACCTCGGGTTCTTCCGGAACACCCAAGGGCGCTATACTATGCCATAAAAACATCATGGCATTCTGCCATCAGCATATAAGGCGCCTTGAAATAAATGAAAGTTCAATTGTTGCAGCCTACGCTAGTTATGGATTCGATGCCAATATGATGGATACTTATCCGACACTTTGTTCCGGTGCAACCCTTGTCATTGTTCACGAAGAAATTCGTCTTGATATTACCGCAATACTTAAATACTATACAGAGCTTCGCGTGACGCACGCATTTATGACTACGCAGGTCGCCCGTCAGTTTGCCATATGTTGTGACAGCCCCTTTATTAAGTATCTGTCTCTTGGAGGAGAAGCGGTTACGCCGGTTACTCCGCCTAAGGGTGTGAAACTTATTAATCTGTACGGGCCGACTGAGTGTACGGTCTATGTTACTGCTTTTGAGATGGGAGACGGTTACAGGCGTGTTCCAATCGGTAAAGCGGCAGAAAATATCAAATTATATGTTGTTAATGAGAACGGACAGCGGCTTCCTTTAGGAGCCCCCGGCGAACTGTGGGTTGCCGGTCGACAGGTTGCTAAAGCATATCTCAACCTTCCCAAGAAGACCTCAGATGTATTTATTGACAATCCTTTCGATGCTGAAGAGGGTTACGAGCATATTTACCGTACAGGAGACGTGGTTCGTATTCTGAAGGATGGGATTATTGATTATATCGGAAGAAATGACGGGCAGGTCAAAATCAGAGGCTTTAGGATAGAACTTACGGAAGTTGAAGAGGTTATCAGACGCTTTAAAGGGATAAAGGATGCTGCAGTAATTGCATATTCCGTTTTGACGGGAGGTAAGGAAATAGCCGCATATGTTGTATCCGATGAGCCTGTGGACGTTCATGCATTAAAAGATTTTATCAGAAATGAAAAGCCCGCTTACATGGTGCCTTCGGTTATTATGCAGATTGATAAGATACCGCTTAATCAGAATCAGAAGGTGGATAAGAAAGCACTTCCCAAGCCTGAGATAGTAAGTGAACACAGAGAAGTATCCGGCCCTTCATATGACAACGCGATTTGCGCCAAATTAAAGGAGATTCTAAACTCAATATTGGGTGAAAATCAATATGATAATTCAGAGGATTTGTCATATTACGGTTTGAATTCATTGGGAATAATAAGGCTTGTTTCGTGCATAAATAATGAGTTCAAAGTGACCTGTGATGTGGCAGAATTGCGTAAAGAGTGCACCATAAGACTTCTTGAAGAAAAAATCATAACTGGACTTCTTGCGAAGCAATCACAGAATTCTACCGCTTCAACCAAAAGAGAGCGGGCAGATATAGTACCTTTGTCGGGAGCTCAAACAGGCGTATATGCAGAATGCCTAAAAAATCCCCTGGATACAAAGTATAACATTCCGTTTTATTTACAATTCTCGCCGGATATGGATGCAGATAAGCTGTCTGAAGCTGCAAAACATGTGCTTTTGGCTCACCACAGCGTGTTCTCATCAATAGTAATAGACGGTGAGAAAATATGTCTGAAAAGAGCAGAGGACTACAGCCTTGATATTCCTGTAATAACACTTTCCGAGGCCGAACTTAAGGATTACAGGAATCAGTTTAGCAAGCCCTTTAACCTTATGAATTCAAGGCTTTTCAGAATTGAGATAGTCAAGACGGAAAAGAGTGTATATCTCTTTAATGATTTTCACCATATTTTATTCGACGGAACCTCCGTGGGTATTTATACGGCGCAGCTTAAGGAGGTGCTTGAAGGCAGAGAAATCCCGACCGAAGAATATGACTATTTTGACTATGTGACCGACCGGAATGCGGATGATGAGTCGTATAAGAAAGCAGAAGAATACTTTGCCACGATGCTTTCCATGTGTGAAAAATCCGATGAGATCACCCCGGATCTTACAGGCAATTTGGATGGCGGAAGTGTTGCCGTATCCTCGGTGCCCTTTGATATGGCGAAGGTTGATGAATTTTGCCATGTCAACAAAATCACTCCTGCCCATTTGTTCCTTGCGGCGATCTTCTATGTGGTATCGAGATTTACCAACTCAAGAAATGCATATATCAGCACAATCAGTAACGGCCGTTCGGATATAAGGACACAAAATACCTTCGGGATGTTCGTAAATACACTGGCTCTCGGAATAGAAATCGGAGATATCACGGTTCGTGAACTGCTTAATCAGTCTAAGGAGATTTTTGGCAGTGCCATGGACAATGAGATATACCCTTTCTCACAGGTTGCTGCCAGGTTCAATTATGCTTCCGATATTTTCTATGCTTATCAAATCGGAATCAATGAGGGGACTTATATAAATGGTCAGAGAATAACTGTCAGGGAAGTGGGAGAACGGCAGGCTAAATTTAAGACAGGAATTTATATCGAGAGAGAGGACGAAAAAACAGTAATAAATGTAGTATATAATGATGCACGTTTCAGCAAGGCACTTATGGATACACTATCAGAGTGTATTCTTGCTACGGTATGCGCAATCATGGATAACCCTGATATGCCCGTAAGGAAACTGTCAATGTTATCGAAAGAGTCTGCAGCCGTCGTGGAAGGTTTTTCTGCAGTTAAAATCGAAGAGCCCGAGGATACGTCGAACAGAGTTCTTAATAAGCTCTTTGAAAAGCAGGTACAAAAAACTCCGGATGCAATGGCAGTCACGGCCATTGACGCAAGTCTTACATACAGAGAACTTAACGAGAATGCCAACAGAGTTGCCAATGCCCTGATTGGAAAAGGAATATCAAATTCAGCCAGAGTAGTGCTTCTGCTTGATAGAACCTCGAAATATTTTGCCGCACTTTTTGGCGTGCTTAAAGCAGGGGCTGCGTTTATACCTACATGTCCGGATTATCCGAAGGAAAGAATATGTAATATTATTGAAGACAGTGATGCCGAGTATGTAATAACCTTCGGTGATTTTATCAATGAATACGGTAACGCTCTTGATATAAACGATCTTCTGAAATGTGAGAATGTAAGCGATCCGTTAAGAGATATTAAACCCGATGATCTTGCATATCTCATTTATACCTCGGGTTCTACAGGAAAGCCCAAAGGAGTTATGCTCAGCCACGGCGGTATAGCGAATTACCTTACGGATAACGAATATAATCCGCAGATTCATCTTGCAAAAGAAAACTGCAAATGCTTTGGCTCAGTTACAACGGTATCATTCGATATGAACTTTAAGGAGACGCTGAATGCGCTGTGTAACGGTCTGACTCTTGCATTTGCAAGCGATGAAATGACTATGGATCCGACGCTTCTTGGAGAATTCTTCATAGAGAATAAGGTTGATGTATTCAATGCAACTCCTTCAAGACTTCTTACCTACATGGAAGTGCCTCAGTTTGAAGAAGCTATGAAGAATTGCAAGGTTATTATGGCGGGCGGTGATAAATATCCCGATAAGCTTCTTAAGGTTCTTAGAGAGAAGACTACGGCCAGAATCCTTAATACATATGGCCCCACCGAAATAACGGTATCTTCAAATGCAGCGGAGCTAACCAATGCCGATTATATTTCAGTAGGAAAGCCGCTTTATAATTATAAAGAGTATATAGTTGACCTCGACGACAATAAGCTTCCTGCAAATGTGGTCGGTGAGCTGATTATCGGTGGCGTGGGTGTGGCCATGGGCTATAACAAGCTTGAGGAACAGACCGCCAAGGCATTTATTACATATGAGGGAATGAAATTTTACCGTTCAGGCGATTATGCACGTTTTACCCCTAATGGTGATGTGGTAATCCTTGGAAGAAAAGATAACCAGATTAAACTACGTGGATTAAGAATCGAGCTCGGCGAGATTGAGAAGGTTCTTACCTCTGTAGCGGGAGTGTATTCTGGCACCGTAGTAATAAGAAAACTCGGCCGCGAAGACGAGATATGCGCTTATTACACGGCAGACAGAGAGATAGAAGCAAGTGAGCTTAAGGCTGAAATGTCTAAGAAACTCACGGATTACATGATACCTGCCGCATTTATGCGTCTTGAAGAAATGCCCCTGACTCCCAATGGCAAAATTAATGTAAAAATGTTGCCAGATCCTGTCGCAAGTAAGCATGGCAGGGTAATTGAGCCGCCTGTTGGGAAGGCAGAAGAGGATTTCTGCGAGATATTCAGGGAGGTATTGGGACTTGACGAGGTATCTGCATCGGACAGCTTCTTTGATATAGGCGGTACGTCTCTTGCGGTTGTCAGCGTGGTTGTTAAGGCATCAAAATTGAATTATATGATTTCCTTCAGTGATGTATTCAATAATCCTTCACCGAGGAGACTTGCTAAGTTTGTAAACAAAGAAGTGACAGAGCCTGACAATCCGTTCGCAAACATATCTGATTACGATTATTCTTCAATTGACAGAATACTTAAAGGCAACAATCTTGATGCTTTCGAAAAGGGAGAAATTCAAAAGATTGGTGATGTAATACTTACGGGAGCTACAGGATTCCTTGGAATCCATGTACTTCTAAAACTGCTCACGAATTATCAGGGTAAGATATATTGCCTTATCAGAAAAGCAGGTAAACTTCCGACCTATTTCAATTATTATTTTGACGGGATATCCTATGATGATTATCGAGACAGAATTACAATTGTTGAAGGAGATATTACCAAGCCTGAATCCTTTGCGAAACTTAAAGAGATAAAGGCCGATACGTTTATAAACTGTGCTGCCAATGTAAAGCATTTTTCGGAAGGAACTGATATTGAAGACGTCAATTATTACGGCGTTAAGAATATACTTGCATATTGTAAGGAAACCGGAACAAGACTTGTACATGTATCTACCATGAGTGTGGGCGGTGTATACTACGATAAGATGGGTAATGTGGACAAACTTTGTGAAAATATGCTGTATATAGGACAAAGTCTGACTTCCAAATATACCAATTCCAAATTCTTGGCAGAACGAGAGATTTTGGAAGCGGCAGCAGCCGGTATGAATGTCAAAATCATGAGAGTCGGAAATCTTTCACCGAGAGATACTGACGGTCTGTTCCAGATGAATTTTAGAACTAATACATCCATGGGAAGAATTAAGGCGTCATATGTGCTGGGAGCCCATACATATAGTTCTATGAGGACTGAGATAGAATTCTCCCCCATCGGTAACTGTGCGGAAGCAATTCTACTGCTGTCAGGGACTCCCAGGGAGTGCGTGGTGTTCCATCCGTTTAACAATCATTCACATATCATGGAAGAAGTCTATACCGCCATGAATGAGGTCGGGCTTACGACGAGACCTGTATCGGATGAGGAATATTCTAAGATTCTACTGATGGCTAAACAGGATCCGAAGAAGAACAGGATTCTATCCAGCTTTATGGCCTATGAACGTGCGGATGGCCGTAAGACTTACACGGTTGGAAAAAACAACGACTACACCATGCAGGTTCTCTACAGGATGGGCTTTAGATGGGCTGTTTCATCATTGAGATATATGAGATCGTTTTTGATACTGTTAAAAGAATTGGGATTCTTTGATTGGTAAGCTACTGAAAGGTGAATATGGAACTTAGAAGAAACGATAGACTGATTACAAAAAAATACAAAGAGTATTTTATCCCTACAATTCTTATGACTATGTCTTCGTCGATGGCTATCATTGTGGATGGGATAATAGTGGGAAATCTGCTTGGCGCCAATGCACTGGCAGCAGTTAATGTGTGCATGCCCATTACGCAACTGCTTGCTGCGCTTGCTGTTTTGATGGGTATGGGGGCTTCTACCATTATTTCCGTTTCAAAAGGAAAGAGGGATAATGCCACCGCAAATCGGACATTTACCACCATGTGTCTTATGACACTTACTATCAGCATAGTATTACTTGTGAGTCAGCTTGCGAATCCATCATTTTTCTGTAGTATTTTGACCACGGATGAGCAGCTCTATCCCTTAGCATATGATTATTATAGTATTTTCATCATGGGGATCCCGCTTGTAATTATAGTATCTGCATTTGGATATGTCTTAAGATCCGACGGAATGCCTAAGTATGCTTCCGTAATTCTTATCACGTCAAACGGCGTAAATCTTCTTATGGATGTAATACTAATCAGGGTCTTTAATATGGGCATAAAAGGAGCGGCACTTGCAACAGTATTGGGATATGTTCTCGGAATGGTTCTTCTGTGCAGATACCTGTTTTCAAAGAAACGCACATTGTCATTTGATTTTACGGGTATAGGACCGGCAATAAAGGATATCTTCAGCAGTGGTGCGTCACCGGCTACGGGGGCAGTCCTTACTACGATAAAAATATTATGTATTAACCATATTGTAACGAGGATTGCCGGAAGCGCGGGAATGGTTTCTTTTTCGGTATGCCTGTCCTGTCTGGCATTTGTATCAATGCTGATATCCGGCGCGTCCCAGACAATGATGCCGATTCTGAGTACCTGCTATGGTGAGAAGGATTATTCAGGTATGAATATGGTAATTAAAAGAGCTTTCACTGTATTGTCTGTGAGTACTCTGATTATCGTGTGTGTATTCGAACTGATACCCAGAGCAGTGCTTGCATTGTTCGGAGTAACCAATCCGGCAGATGTTAACCTCGCGGTACCTTCACTCAGACTTTTTGTAAGCAGTCTGTTCGGAAATGCCATGGTATTTTTAATATTGTTCATCTGTGTGGCTGTTCAGAAGAAACGCCTGTCCTTTATAATCACCATTTTGGAGGGCTTTGTTATTATTGTTCCATGTGCATATATTCTGTCGAATCTTTTCGGAATAAACGGCGTATGGCTTTCGTTTATTCTGGCAGAATACGGAACCGTGGCAATAATCTATTTTTTGATTAGGGGAAAAATATCAAGCATATACAAGACAGATAATGTTAACGATGCGATTCTTGAATTGTCAATAAACAAGAAAAATATATCAGAGACGGTGGCACAGGCGGTTTCTTTTCTTAAAGAGGCAGGATTTTGTTCTTCTCTTTCGAATCGTGTCGGAATAACGATTGAAGAAATGATTGATAATATCAGTCGGTTTTCAAAGCGTGATAACGTTAATATGGATGTTTTAATTCATACCGGGAATGATGGCGTTGTTATTTCGTTCTGCGATGACGGAGATACCTTCAATCCTTTACATTTCTCAGATGAAGAGAAGGATGAATATGCATTCGACAATATTTCCGTGATTAGGTCCCTGGCCTCACATATTGATTATCAGAGGGTTATAGGATTAAATAAGACTATTATTCAAATTAAAGAGTCGGCATACAAAAATGATTTTTCGGAATGAAAATAGAAGATTTCGATTAAAGGAGGAGGTGTTTCATGAAGACGATTTCCATGAATGAAGCAATTGATGTGGTGAATTATGCAAAAAGCTGCACTCGTGAAGAAAGACTTAAGCTTCAAAAGGAGAGACTTAAGGAGCTTGTTGCGTTTGCACGAGAGAATTCTCCGTATATAAGAGACAAGTATAAAAACCTGCCGGAGGATTATGATCTTACGGACATTCCTACATCGAGTAAGAAGGAGATAGCGGAACACTATGAGGAATGGGTTACCGACAGAGAAGTAAATCTTGAAGATGTAAAGCAGTATCTTGATAGTGAAGACAGATATGAGAGACCTTATCTTAATAAATATTCGGCTCTTACTACTTCGGGAAGTAGCGGCAATCCATTTTATATGGTAAGGGATTCATATCACAATACCATACATGCGACCCTTATGTCGCAAAGATTAATGAGGGGGTATGGGGGTAATGTAGATTTGTCTAAGGACAGGGCTGCATGTCTGGTTTATCCGGATCCGCATGTGTCATCGTACAGTTCATTGCTTCGTATGAAAAGAGCACAGAAGGAATATGCAGACAATGCCATTGCCATATCGCCACTTCTTCCTAAGGAAGAGATTATAAAGCAGTTGAATGATTTTAATCCTAACGTAATCTCCTGTTATCCGTCTGTGTTATGCCAAATCGCACATGAGCAGGCAGCGGGCAACCTTAAGATTAATCTGAAGGGTATTTTCTGCTCTGCAGAACTTCTTACGCAGGAAATGTACGAGCTCCTTACGAACAGCTTCAATTGTCCGGTGTTCAACAATTACTGTTCTACGGAGGGCGGAGAAATTGCTATGGCAAGCGGCTGCCCACATCTTCACATTAACGAAGACTGGGTAATTATCGAACCTATTGATGAAAATGGTGAAGTGATTACATCTGAAGACAAATGGTCAAGCGGTGTTCTGGTAACGGATCTTAGCAATTATATTCAGCCAATTATCCGCTACAGGATGGAAGACAGTATAAGAATTCATACGAACTGTGCCTGCAAGAACAGTCTTCCTTATATGGACATTCGCGGAAGAGAAGCAGGACTTATTGAATTTGGCGGACGTAGTTTGAGATTTATTAATATTGGTTTTCTGTTGGAAGACAGATTGGGAACATATGCGGTTCAGGTTATTAAAAAGTCAGACCACCTTATGGAATTAAGAAGTATGATTTCAGTTGCAGATGGAAGAGACGACTATTTAAAAAAAGCAATGGAGATAATCAAAGAACATCTTGATGAGGAAGG
>JAZUFE010000053.1:0-7996 GCA_045640525.1 Lachnospiraceae bacterium
CAGCATTGAAGTAATCAGCCGCACCTGCAGTAGTCAAAGTCCAACTATAGTTTGAACTACTATATGTCCAAGTTGATGCAGTCCACTTTGAAGATTTAAGTTTTGTTGATGTTGATGTCACGCCATAATCATCTAAATCTGACAATGCAACGCCACCAGCAATTGTTATTGATGTATTTGATGCGCCAAATGAAACCGTAACATCTGAAGATAATCCTTCTGAATCAGCAACATAAGCTTCTATAGCCGTCTTAACTTCTTCAACGTTCTGAAGGTCTGTAGATTCTCTTGATCTTTCTACATACTTGATAAACTGAGGTGCCAATACACCAATCAATACTGCCATGATGGCAATAACGATGATTAACTCAACAAGTGAGAAACCTGAATTGTTTTTCTTCATACTTTAGTTCTCCTTTTCTTAAACACTTGGTTTATTTATCTTAAACTTCCGCCCCTACATCGAAAGCTTAATTCATTATTACAGGCTATCCATTGCCTGATACATGGTAAGCATAGGTGCCATAACCGCCCCAATAAGAATTCCGACTATACCTGCCAAAACAATGATAATCATGGGTTCCATGGCTGCCATCAATGACTGAACCGCCATTTCCACTTCTTCATCATAATAGTCCGCCAACTTGGTGAGCATCTCCTCGGTATTACCGGCTTCCTCACCGATATGTACCATATGATACATCATTGGAGGAAACAATCCGGATTCCTGAAGCGGTACCGAAAGCGGCACACCTTTGATAACCTCTTCCTTGGCGTCCCTTAGAGCATCCTTAAATAAGGTGTTCTGCATGGTCTGCCCTACTATATCAACCGCATCTACAAGCGATACACCTGCTGCCAATAACGTAGACAGTGTTCTTGCCAACTGCGAACAGGCACTCTTGGTAGTCAGATTCTTAATTGCCGGTATCTTTAGCGAAATGACGCTCTTAAGATGTTTACCACCGGGAGTCTTCAAATAGAACTTAAGTCCGATTCCGATGGCAACCACCGCCGGTGCCAGTATATACCAATAGTTCATAATGAAGTCCGACATTGCCACGACTGCTTTGGTAATTCCCGGAAGATCCGTTCCCAAATCTGCGAACATATCGGTATAGGAAGGAATAACCACAACCAGCATTACTATAACTACGGCAACAGCAACCACTGCAACCACGATTGGATAAATCATGGCTTTCTTAACAAGAGCTGCTGTCTTGGCTGACTTTTCATACTGTTCGGCCATACGCTCGAGAGAGGTTTCCAAAGAACCCGACTGTTCACCGGCATTAACCGTGGTAACCATCAAATCCGAGAACACCTTGGGATGTTCCTTAAGGCCATTAGCCAGGGTTTCACCCTTTTCAACCTCAACCTGAACTTCTCTTATGGCTTTTCCGAGTATTTTATTCTCCGTCTGTTCTCGCAAGAGCGAAAGACATTCAAGAATGGATACACCGGCTCTTGACATAGCCACGAACTGTCGGCAGAACACACCCAAATCTCTTGGTGACGGCTTCTTATCAAAATTGATGTTAATATCCTTATTAAGAACACTCTGCTCGGATACATTGGTTACGATATAACCCTTACTTTTGAGCTGTGTCTTAACTAACTCTGCGTTCTCACCCTCCTGGGTTCCCTTAATGGACTTACCGTCCTGGGTGATAGCTTCATACTGAAAACTCGCCATTTCAACTCCTCAACATTTCTATCTTTACTTATCTGCTTCTGCACTCGCATATCTTTATACTGTGAATCAAAGCTTATCTTCTTCGAATCCGCATATCTTTTACTACGAATCGAAGCTTACCTTCTTCATCTCTGTTATGGAAGTAATACCCTCAAGAACATATCTTGTAGCGCTCATTCGAAGTGTGCTCATTCCCTCTTCAAGAGCTTTGTTCTTAATATCATCGGCTGTTCCGCCTCGGGAAATAACGTTCTTAAGGTCATGAGTCAATTCCATAATCTCATATACACCGATACGCCCCTTATATCCTGTGTTATCACACAGCTTGCAACCGCAGGGCTTGAATATCGTCGGCGGGTCGGCAGGATCTACATTAAGTATCGTGCACTCCTCCTCATCCGGAGTATAACTTTGTTTGCAGCCCGGACATAACCTACGAACCAGACGCTGGGCTATGATTCCGACCGTTGAATCTGCTATAAGGTACGGCTCGATTCCCATATCTTCAAGACGGGTGATGGTGCTGGCTGCTGAGTTGGTATGTAATGTGGATACAACCAGGTGACCTGTAATGGATGCCTGAACCGCTATAGAAGCCGTCTCGGTATCACGAATCTCACCAATCATGATGATATCGGGGTCTTGTCGAAGAATGGAACGAAGTGCCGACGCGAATGTCAGGTTGGCTTTGTTATTGGTCTGAACCTGATTGATACCGTCGATATTAGCTTCGACAGGATCTTCGACTGTTATTATGTTAACCTCCGAGCTGTTAAGCTCTGATAAGGCTGTATACAATGTAGTGGATTTACCTGAACCTGTAGGTCCCGTAACAAGCAGAATTCCGTGAGGATTTGAAATAATGTGGTCAAACACCTTAAGCTCCTGGTCGTTGAATCCCAAATCCTTCTTGGCTCTGGTTAATGCAGTCTTGGATGTAAGACGCATAACTATCTTTTCGCCGTATACCGTAGGAAGTATGGATACACGGATATCAAATTCAAGTCTGTCTACAACCTGAGTGATACGACCGTCCTGCGGTTTACGTTTCTCGGCAATATCCATGCCACCGATAATCTTGATTCTGGCTACAAGTGCCGGAAGAATCTTAACACTGTAGGTATGTCTCTCGTACAAAGTACCGTCAATACGATATCTGATTCGAACCTGTCTTTCCATAGGTTCGATATGAATATCCGATGCACGCTGTCTTACAGCCTGATCAATCATGGTCTTAACGAGCTGTACAATAGGAGAATTATTAACATCCTCACTGTACATATCCTCGGTCTCTTCAGTCTCTTCTTCCTCTTTACCTTTAGTATATTCATCAAGCTGAGACTTAAGTTCGCTCTGACCGTAGATTCTGTCAATAGCCATCGTTACGCTCTTGGGCGTAGCTACCACAGGTTCTACCGTCATATTGGTTATGATCGCAATATCGTCAATAGCCATCATATCCATAGGATCCGGCATTGCCACCCTGATGGTGTTAGGTGAATCTGCGGGAATCTCAAAAGGAAGTACGTTGTACTTCTTAAGTATCTTGTCGTTAACCAGGAACTTAACCGAATCCTCAATTTCGATATCTCCCGGGTTAACCATTTCCAGTCCAAGTTGTCTTGAAAGAGCTGTTGCTATAGCTTCTTCTGTTGTAATTCCGGTCTCAACCAAAGTAACACCAAGTCGTTGACCGCTTTCTTTTTGCTTATCAAGCGCTACCTTTAATTGATCAAAGGTTATTACACCATCATCAATTAAGATGTCCCCCAAACGCTTCTTACGTCTTAACTCCATAATCCCTCTTATTTAGTATGTAGCTGATGAATTAACTCGATACATGTTACCCGGGTGCGTTGCATATGATCTTAACTGACTGACATTAACCTTGGCATCTTCCAAGCCGCTGTGCCAGTATACATACTCATACGTTGCGCCACCATCCACTATCTTAACCATGTCTCCATTGGTTCTGATAGGTAAATATACCTCGCCACTACTTATATTTGTAATATCTATCGTATACTCCTGACCTGTCAGCTGTATCAGATAATTAGGATACATAGCCGAGAAGAATTCGGGAGAATCCGCATTCTTATACTCAATTTTAACGAAAGTGCCGGACGCCTCAACCAAGACGAACTGATTACCCGCACGTGATGTGAATATTCCGGACGGTGCCGGCATATTAACGTACATCGCATCTGTGGTGACACCCGGTTTAGCCAACTGATATCCCTTAACATCACCTGCATGGTCATAGCTGCCATCCGGATTAAGTTCCCACCAATCCTTATCGGTCGCATATGGCCAGAAGTTAGGTGCACCCTTGCCTTCCCATTTGGCATACAATGTAATATCACTTGTCACTACAGACGAGAAGTTATATTCATTAATACAAGACGATTCTTTATACCATCCCTTGAAATCAAATGTCGGGCAACTGATTTTGGACGAATCGGGTTTGCGTGCCGTCTTGCCATACTCAACTTCCTGTGGATTTTCATCCGTGAATGTGCCGTGTCCGTTAACATTAAATGTCACATAGCACAATCCCGGAGTAGCTTCAGGTGTAGGTGTAGGAATATTCGGTGTAGCCACGGGAGCATCCGTTGATTTGGGTGCTGCCGAAGGTGACCATCCTGTCAAATCGAGTGAAACCCTGTCACCGCATTCCGAGCACTCAATCCAAGCCGTTCCCGTCGTCGTATCAACCCCATAAGTCATGTTCGCAGAATCATACATGTTATGTTTCTCGGAGTTTGATACCTTGATATAATTTCCAACTTCATTCGCAACAGGTTGGAACGTCACCCCGTAGTGTGTCGACTTATCCGAGCTAGTCGGAAATATCTTGCCCAGTGAAGCCGTATTATTAACCACATCACTTACACTGGTATCAAAAACGCATCTTGCGTATATATTCAATATAGCCAGTCTGTTTTCCTTGCAAGTCTGCTTACGCTTATTCTCAACCTGCTGACCGAAAGCCGGAGCAATAAGGCCCACCAAAACAGCCATAATTGCTATGACTATAATAAGTTCTATTAAACTGAATCCCAAATTAGTTTTGAATTTGCGCTGATTCGAACATTCTCCCCGGAATATATTATTGCGCGTATCGACGTCTCGAACTTGACGTCTTGAAATGTTACTTGAAAAATGCCCCAAAACATTACTCTTCAAGCCTTTATATTTATTTAATATATTGCCCTCAAAAAGAAACATTAAACAAGTACCACCCAATAATCCACATACACAAATAATATACACCGAAGTACCTGTTTTATCAACCAAAAACGTAGCATTTTCTTGGCAAAAGTAAGCATATTTTGATGGTTTTTCGTTATGTAACCCCTTTTTGTAATGTTATGTAAATCCAAACTTCTTGGTTGATTTTTAAGGGTACTAATTTTGAAAATTTTATAAAAATTTAATCAAGTGAAATTTGCTTTCATCATCGCTACCACCCGGTAAAATATGTGATTGCATATTTGGGTCTTGCCCATTCATTATACTTCAATATAAAATATGCAAGATAACATCTGTTTAAAGGAATTTAGTAGTATGAAGAAATTTTTCAAGATTGAATATATAGTTCTGTTTGCTTTCATCATCCTTCAGGTAACTATCGGAATATTCCACGAACCATGGTTTGACGAGGCAGAATCGTGGCAGATTGCACGTTGTGCCGGTTATAAAGAATTGATATTTTCCGTTCCGCATTATGAAGGTCATCCTCCTCTTTGGCATTTAATCTTATCCATACCTGCCAAACTGGGACTTCCCTATGAAATATCGCTAAAAACCGTCGGAATACTGTTTAACAGCATATCGGTGTATCTTTTATTGTTCAAATCGCCTTTTAAAAAGTGGGTCAGATGTTTACTTCCGTTTACATACTTTTTCTTCTATCAGTACGGAATAGTTGTCAGAACCTACTGCGTGATGATTCTCGCAATTATGCTGATAATGATTACTTTCAAGGACAAAGATTCGCATCCGTTCAGATTTGTGCTTAGCATCATTCTGCTATGTTTTACCACCGCATTCGGTTTGGCAATCGGTGCAGGGCTTGCCATCGCATGGTTAATAGACATCATTTCAGAGATAGGCTTAAAGACTTTCTTCAAGAAGCTTTTTTCGGATAAACGAATACTATCTCTATGGCTGTTGCTCATTGGGGCTTTATTCGTTGTTTCACTAATTATGCCAAAGGCTGATACAATGGCAACAAATGCCGTAGTTCGAAACGGTATTGGTCTAAGAAGTCTGTATGCACTATTTGTCGCTTGGGCTGATGCAACGATGACCGATGTATTAAACGGGCTTCTCAAATTGTCAGCATTTGATCCCATAAGCCTCTTAACTGCGTCCGTTCTAGGGATAATTATCATTCTGTCCATAATACTGATATCAAAGAAGAAATCTATCAAATACTTCCTTTTCATGTACTTTGGAATAGTTGTAATGATAGTCAGTCTATATTACAACACGCACCATGAAGGCATACTTTTTTTCACTCTTTTGTTATACTTCGGACTCAATAGATATATTTCAGGAGAATCATGTGCACATTTACTCTTTATCAAGTATCCTGATATATCAAGCATAAAGATTGTAATCAAAATTGAACTTTTCACTTTTTTCGCTGTATCTATTCTTTGGACTTGCTCAGCCTCCATTACAGACATAAGAAAGCCCTATAGTTTTGGAAGAGATTTAGCTACTTTCATATCTGAGCACGAGTTGGAGAGTGAATACATTCTTACCGAATGGGCTGAATTCCCTAAAGGCAAAGAACATGGAGATTTGAAATATGACACAAATCAAGTGGACTTCATTGTTGACATACTTCCTTACTATGACTCACTAAACACGAGTCTCAATGCTGCAGAGCCATGGCGAGGTTATTTGGTTCATCATGAAGGCAACGATGATAACAGTCAAAACATTTTGGCTTTGAAAAAGAAAGGAATTCCCGGCGTGATTCTCGGGGCCCCGAATTTGAGTAGAATATACGGCGATACCGTTAGTATGTCCGATTACGAGAAAGTATATGAAATAAAATATGTGGATGCCTGTATCCGCAAATTCAATTACTTTGATCAGCCGGACTATATGTATGTCAGAAAAGACTTGTTGGAATCCCACAACCTAGAATCAATTCTTCCACGCAAAGGACAGGTTCAAAATGAATAGTGCTAAGCGGATAGAGTGGATAGATACCGCCAAAGGAATATCAATTATTTTAATGATTATCGGGCATACTATAAACGGAGGAATGAGAAATTTCATATATTCCTTCCATATGCCCCTATTTATAATACTATCAGGTTACACAATAAAGGAAATAACCAATGTGCACCAATTAAAGGCGAATGTTGTCAAAGATTTCAAACGTCTAATCATACCGTTTGCAATTATTAATGTCATCGACGTTTCTATACAGACCATAATTTGTGGCCGATCTCTTTCTTTTGGTTTTCACGAGTTAATACGTAGATTTATAACATGTGACAACTTAGAATGGATGCCCGTTTGGTTTCTGCTCATGCTCTTTTGGGCGAAAACTCTGTACTATTTGGTAGAATGTTTTGTAAATAATACTTTGATTATCTATGTCCTTTTAGCGTTAATTGGAATTTTCGTACCGAATCTATGCTCTTTGCCACAATACTTCGATGTTGCTTTAGTCGGCACCCTATTTCTTTACTTTGGAGTACTATTTAAGAATAATCAAGATTTCATAAGCAAACACCCGGCTATTACTACGGTTATATCACTTATACTATGGATAGTTCCCTTTCTGTTTGACATACACATCGAAATAGCCGTCAGACATTATCCTTATTCTGTTGTATGTGTTATTGAAGCCATTGCCGGAGCATTTTGCATTATAATGTTTTCAAAATGCATAGCAAATCACTCAAATTTTGTAAGAAGAATTTCAAGCAAAATCGGCACTTGTACGCTACTTATTCTGTGTGTCCATCAAATGGATGTTATGTTCTCCTCTTTATGGGATTATTCTGATATACCATGGTTAGCTCCCCTTTTCAGGGTTGCCTTTGATTTGACAATTACACTTCTGATACTATTTATTAAAAATCGTTTTTCGTCAAACGATTGCGGAATTTCATCTAACGTATAAACCCAACAATTTCTATGTCATACTTTAACTATTCAGCAACTTTTCTAAGTCCCCGATGGATACGTCCATTCTTACAGATACTTCACGCATAGTCATTCCCGTATTCAGGAATCGTCTGATAACCATCTTCATATCTTCGCCCACCT
>JAZUFE010000054.1:0-11799 GCA_045640525.1 Lachnospiraceae bacterium
GTTACTACATCTGCGATAATCTCTCACTTTTTTACTATAGGTATATTTTTAAGCATTCGTCTCAACTTAAGATAATGGATTCAGAAGTGTTTTATGATAAGTATATAGATGAAGACTTTGAAACAATTTATATTCTGCATAGATTTGAGGAAATATGCACGCAATACTTGATGAGGCAGAATAGGCTGGGGGCAATAGAGCCAGTCATTGAGAAGATAGGAGAGTACTATTATGATGTCCCCAAGACACGAACTAACGGTGAATTTGATGTGGTTTCTTTAGACGAAAAAGGATATATCTTTTATGAGGTTAAATTTATAGAACTTGGCCAGATGTACTGAAAAAGTAGCAAGATACATTATATTGTATTATCAAGACCTTCGCAGAAATGCGACTATTTGGGACAGACGTATCAGGTTGGAGAAGAGATTAATGCAATGATAACCGGATTTATTGAAAGCGGAGTACAAAATAATGAAATTAGGGAATGCACCAATTATTTTGTGCTGATCTTTCAAATGTGGGGGATGATTTCAGGCCTCATTAAATTGGCCGGGGAGAAGGAAGAATACGTCACACGAAAATCGGGGCTTACGAAACAGGTGTTTCTAAGGGATGGTTTTGAACAAATTTTCAATGGGATATTGAAAAAGTAAATTTGTAATACGAAGGAGAATTATCCTATGAGTATAGAAGCAACAAAGAATAGTTTTGAGGAAAGTTTTAAAGAAACAACGTTTTATAATAAGCAAACTCAGGACGAGAAACATCTGAGAGATATTTTGGAATTTATTCAAATAGAACCCCAAATGAAGGTTTTGGATTTAGGATGTGGAAGTGGATATTTGACATTTCCCTTGGCCAAAGAAAATCCGGATGTAAATGTAATAGGATTGGATATCGTTACGACAACTCTGAAAAATAATACAGCCCAAGTCCAAAGGGACTCCTTGTCTAATCTTGAATTTAAATCATATGATGGGTGTATATTTCCTTTTGAAGATGAATCATTTGACCTTGTTGTTACCAGATATGCACTTCACCATTTCCCTGACATTGAGAAAAGTATGAAAGAAGTGGCAAGGGTATTAAAGCCAGGAGGCTCATTATTCATTTCTGATCCAAGACCTAATGAGTGTGATATAAGTAGATTTGTTGATGAATATATGCAACTCAAGAAGGATGGGCACATAAAATTTTATTCGAAAGATGAATGGATTGAGATATGTGATAAATGTGGTCTTTCTGTAATTCGGTCGTTTGATTCACAAATTAGGTTTCCTAAAAAGAAGAGTACGGCAATCGGATTTGATGAAGTAATAAAGAAACATGATAGAATGATAGTAGAGAGTTATGAATTGCGTGAAACCGAAGATGAAATATGGGTCACGGAACAAGTAAATAATATTCTTTTTAAGAAAACCAGCAATAGAGGATTATAAATGAAAAAAATACTGAATCTCTTTTTGATCTTTATGAAAATCGGAGCTTTTACTTTTGGCGGAGGATATGCCATGATTCCGATGATACAAAGAGAAGTGGTAGATAATAAAAAGTGGATTTCGGCAGACACCATTTTGGAAATTGTTGCCATCGCGGAAACAACACCGGGGCCTATAGCAATTAATGCCGCGACATTTGTCGGATATAAAATCAAAGGGGTAAAAGGTGCAATTGCTGCAACGCTTGGAGTTGTACTTCCATCGTTTGTTATCATAACCGTTATTGCATTAATATATACTTCGTTTGCGGGTAATAAATATGTTGAAAGAGCCTTTTGGGGAATTAGAATAGGTGTACTCGCCTTGCTTGTGAAGGCGATGATAATCATGTTCATTCAATGCCGTAAAAGCATCGTTGGATATGCGATTATGCTCTTTGCGTTTATTTTGGTTGCCTTTTTTGATTTTAATGTTTTGGCGGTTATTATTATTTCGGCTGTCATCGGTTTGGTGAATCAGGAAATTGTAAGGAGTAACGGAAAGAATGATTTATCTTAAACTGTTTCTTACATTTTTGAAGATTGGTGCGTTCACATTTGGCGGAGGATATGCAATGCTTCCGTTTATCCAACAGGAAGTGGTTAGCAACGGCTGGATGAGTGCTGAAGAAATAGTTGACTTTATTGCAATAAGCGAAAGCACTCCGGGACCGTTTGCAGTTAATGTTTCTACATATATTGGATTTGAAATGGGAGGAATACTCGGAGCAATATGTGCATCGTTTGGAGTTGTGTTACCTTCTTTTGTGGTTATTTTGCTTGTCGCAAGGGTTTACGAGCAATTTGGAAAAAGCAGAATAGTCGGAGGCTGTATGTCAGGGTTAAAACCTGCGGTTGTCGGACTCATTGGTACGGCAGTATTCACAACGGCTATTTCGGCTTTTTCGATAAATGTCGATTTGCGCATTTGGGATGCTAAATTGTGGATTGGTCTGGTGCTTTTTGCCGGCATGATATTTTTGCTTAAAAAGAAGGTACATCCGATATTGATAATACTGATTTCGGCACTTTTAGGGCTTTTGGTCAACACCTTTGTGCATTAAGTCCGCTATGATAAACCCAAGGGTTCTGCTGCGTAAGAATGGTGAGTGGACGGAGGCTTGCTTACATTTGCCGAATATGCTATAATTTGTGGTTGCTGGCGGAAATCGCCAATCACGTAGCGTTTTTGGAGGACAATATGGAAAACAAATGGGTGCGTGCCGCAATACCGGCACTGTTGTTACACTGTAGTATAGGTACTGTTTATTGCTGGGGTACCTTCTCAAAGGAAATCGGTGAGTATATCGGACATACGGATGGTATTCAGTGGGCTTTCTCACTTGCTATCTTTTTCCTGGGAATGTCTGCTGCATTTTTGGGAGACGTTGTTGAGAAGAATATTCATAAATCTTCACTCATCGCAACAATTTGCTTTACAGTTGGTATGATCGGAACCGGATTTGCAATTATGATTAAATCATTCCCCCTCATCCTTCTGTTCTACGGATGCATAATGGGTATCGGACTCGGAACAGGATATTTGAGCCCTGTTAAGACCTTGATGCTTTGGTTTAAGGATCGTAAAGGTCTTGCTACAGGACTTGCTGTTGCAGGATTCGGACTTGCTAAGGCTATCGCAACTCCCGTAATGCAGTTCTTCCTTGACAAGTTTGACAACAATCCCGCTCCTATGTTTTTCATTATGGGTGGTATATATTGCGTAATGATGTTTGTAGGTCATCTTCTTCTTAAGAAGCCTTCAGATTGGGTTGAGGCTCATGACGATAAGGGCGGAATTAAAGAGTTCTTCAAAACTCTCGGTGAACACTTCAAGACATCATTTACCAACAAGACATTTATCGGAATCTGGATTATGTTCTACATTAACATTACTTGCGGACTTGCATTAATCTCGCAGGAGAAGGCAATCTTCACGGTTGTAGGACTTTCTGCAACAACTGCTGCAACTCTTGGTTCCGTAACAGCTATAGCAAATGCTGCAGGCCGTTTGGGATTCTCAGCATGGGCAGACTGTTTCAAAGATAGAAACACTATTTACAAGATAATTTTCATATTGTCAATTCTCCTTACAGGAGCAACGGTAGTTACAAGCGGTATTGCTAACGGAATGGTAGTTTTGTGCGTGGCACTTTTGATTATGGTTAATGCCGGATACGGCGGTGGCTTCTCGAATGTTCCCACCCTTCTTTCGGATCACTTCGGAATGAAGACAATTTCAGCCGTTCATGGTATGTGCCTTTCTGCTTGGGCTATGGCAGGACTTACCGGAAATCAGCTTGCTACATTCATTGTTACACATGTAGGTACCAAGACAGCCGATAACAATCCGGAAGGCTACCAGACAGTATTGTACGTTACACTTGCACTTTATGTAGTAGCTGCAATCGTTTGCTTCGTAATGGTTCCCAAGAAAAAGGAAGCTAAGGAAGATTAATAGAAAGAATTGTTTGGGGCATCCGTAAGGATGCCCTTTTTACTAGGATGAAATTTTTACTTGTTGGCATTAATTCCAAATTCATACATTCCAATCCGGCGGTTTATTCACTGAAAAGCTATGTAACGAATGAAATAGATTTAATTCCGAATGCAGATGTGGAAATTGCGGAGTACACGATAAATCAGCGTTGTGAGGAGATACTATCGGATATTTTTGAAAGAAGACCGGATTATATAGGCTTTTCGTGCTATATATGGAACCGGAGCATGGTTTGTGAGCTCCTTGACGAAATCCCCAAGGTGTTGCCCGGGACGGAAGTGTTTCTCGGAGGACCTGAGGTGTCGTTTGAAAAGACGGATATCTTTGCCCAAAAGCTATGTGTAAAGGCGATAATGCTCGGCGAAGGCGAGGAGACATTTAGGCAGCTTCTGACAGAGTATTGTATACCGAAGGGCGAAAATGAGAGTCTAAGAAAAATCCCCGGACTTTTGCTGCCCGACGGAACAACCTCGGAACGTGGAATTCTCGATATGGATGATGTCCCCTTCTTTTATGACAAAGATATATTCAGTAATAAAATTGTATATTATGAATCAAGCAGAGGATGTCCGTTTAGGTGCAGTTACTGCCTTTCGTCGATTGACAAAGATATGCGATATCGAAGCCTTGATAAAGTTTTCGAACATCTGGATACCTTCTTAAAAAGTGAAGTTCCGCAGGTTAAATTCATTGACAGGACATTCAACTCGAATCCGAAACGGGCACTTGAAATATGGAAGTATATACTGAAAAATGACAATGGTGTCACTAATTTTCATTTCGAAATCGCGGCTGATATCATGACGGACGAGCAGATAGATGTAATATCGAGAATGCGCACCGGACTTATTCAACTTGAAATCGGAGTTCAGTCGACCAATGAGAAGACCTTGAAATCCATCAACAGATTTGTGGATACGGAACATATTAAGGAAGTGGTCGGGAAGCTTCAAGCGGCGAATAACACTCATATTCATTTGGATTTGATAGCGGGATTGCCGTATGAGAATTATGAATCGTTTCAAAAATCTTTTAATGATGTATTCGATATGCAACCGAATCAGTTACAACTTGGGTTTTTGAAAGTTCTCAAAGGGACAATGATGGCGAAGCAAACCGAAGAGTATGGCATTAAGCACTGCTCTGCTCCTCCGTACGAGGTTCTTTCTTCTCGGTGGATAAGTTATGAAGAAATTTTGAAGCTGAAACGAATCGAAGAAGTGCTTGAACTATACTATAATTCGGCACAGTTTGTTAATTCGGTAGATTGTCTTTTGAAAGAGTTCGATACGGCTTTTGATTTTTTTGATGCGCTCGCTAAGTACTACGCTTCGAAAGGTTACTTTATTAAATCACCGGCAAGAAGTCGAAAATATGACATACTTTTGGAATTTACGGAACAAATCAATCCGCAGCTTAAAGAAAAGATACGGGAATTGTTGACGCTTGATTACTATCTTCGCGAAAATCCCAAGAGTAAACCGGATTTCGTTAAGGAAGTTCCCAAAATGAAATTTGATTATACACGCAGAAATCCCTTGACGAATAATGCAACGCTTATGCCGCCGAATTGCTAATGAAGATTGACAAAACAGCCCATTTTTACTAATATAGATTAGTTGATAATACATGTGATTAACGTAAACAAGGAGAAACGAAATGGAATTGTCTACATTATATAGAGACGTCAACTTAAGCGGTTTATCCGAGCAGAATATCGGACAGGAAATCAAGGTAGCCGGTTGGGTTGAAAATATCAGAGATCACGGTGGCGTATCATTTGTCGATTTACGTGATATGTATGGCGTGCTTCAAGTGGTTATGCGCGATACTTCCTTATTGAAGGGCCTTCAAAAGGAAGACTGTGTATCCATCAGCGGAAAGATGGAGAAGCGTGATGAAGATACATATAACCCCAAGATACCTACAGGAACGATAGAACTTGAGGCTCACAGCGTTGAAGTTTTGGGTAAAGTATACAGACAGCTTCCTTTCGAGGTCGCAACTTCAAAGGAAATTCGTGAGGATTTGAGATTAAAATACAGATATTTGGATTTACGTAATCGTAAGGTTTTGGATAATATGATGTTCAGATCGAATGTCATTGCATTTTTGAGACAGAAGATGAGCGAGATGGGATTTATGGAGATTCAGACCCCGATTTTGTGCGCATCAAGTCCTGAAGGCGCAAGAGACTATATTGTTCCTTCACGTCATTACAAAGGTAAATTCTATGCACTTCCTCAAGCACCTCAGCAGTATAAGCAGCTGTTGATGGTTTCGGGAATTGATAAATATTTCCAGATTGCACCTTGTTTCAGAGATGAGGATGCAAGAGCCGACAGATCTCCCGGTGAGTTCTATCAGCTTGACTTTGAGATGAGCTTTGCTACTCAGGAAGATGTTTTCCGTGTGGGTGAAGAAGTGCTGACTGCTACATTTGAAAAGTTTGCACCCGAAGGTTATTCGGTAACGAAGGCACCTTATCCGGTTATTTCATACGAGCAGGCTATGCTTGAGTTTGGTTCGGATAAGCCGGATCTTCGTAATCCGTTAAGAATCATAGACCTTTCGGAATTCTTTAATAAGTGTACATTCAAGCCGTTCCAGAACAAGACGGTCAGAGCGATAAAGATAAAGGGACATCAGTCTAAAGGCTTCCATGAGAAGATGCTTAAGTTTGCAACAGAAATCGGAATGGGAGGATTGGGATACCTTGAAGTACAGGAAGATATGTCATACAAGGGACCTATCGACAAGTTTATTCCCGATGAACTTAAGGGTGAACTTAGGGATTTGGCAGGACTTGAAGTTGATGATACCATCTTCTTTATTGCAGATAAGAAGATGCGTGCCGCATCCTTTGCCGGACAGATAAGAAACGAACTCGGTGCCCGCCTCGGCATTATTAACGAGAAGGCATATGAATTCTGCTTTGTTAATGATTTCCCTATGTTTGAACTTGATGAGGAAACCAAGAAGGTTGGATTTACACATAATCCGTTCTCAATGCCCCAGGGTGGTTTGGAAGCATTGAATACTAAAGATCCTCTGGAAATTCTTGCTTACCAGTATGACATTGTATGTAATGGCGTAGAACTTTCTTCGGGAGCTGTAAGAAATCATAATCTTGATATTATGGTTAAAGCATTTGAAATCGCAGGATATGACGAAGAAGTATTGAAAGCGAAGTTTGGTGCGCTCTATAATGCATTCCAGTTCGGAGCTCCTCCGCATGCAGGAATGGCACCCGGCGTAGACAGAATGATAATGCTTTTGAGAAACGAAGAGAACATTCGTGAAGTTATTCCGTTCCCTATGTCGGGAACAGCACAGGACTTGATGTGCGGTGCACCGAATGAAGTCACGGAACAGCAGCTTCGTGAAGTACATATTAAGGTACGTGCTTAAGATACATAAAGATGCAATCAGGCAGATACGTAATGTATCTGCCTGTGTTACATAGTGAGAGTTTAGATGTTTATCTGCAGTATGTTTGCAGAACGGAGATAAGTATGAAGATATTTATTGTCGGAACCGGAAGAATAGGAACGGCACTTGCTGCCCAACTTTCGAAAGACGGATATGACATTACAGTAATTGATAAGAATCCCGATGTGATAGATACTATCAGCAATTCGGTGGATGCTATAGGATATCAGGGGAACGGAGCTTCCATGAGCACTTTGGAAGAACTCGGAGCCCAAAATTCCGACATTTTGGTTGCCGTAACGGATTCGGATGAACTTAATCTGCTTAGCTGTTTTACGGCTCATGCAATGGGAACCAAGCATACAATAGCAAGGGTTCGAGACGTTGATTATGCATCAAATAACCATTTTTATAAAGAGAAAATGGGTCTGTCAATGATAATTAATCCGGACTTGGCATCAGCGTCAGAAATATTCAGAATTCTGAGATTCCCCCTGGCAACAAGAATAGAAGTATTCGCCGGAGGCAGAGCGGAATTGGTTCAGCTGGTAGTTCCTGATGATTCTGCGCTGGTTGGTAAATCTTTGATTCAGATAAACAAGGATTTGGGAATTAACCTTTTGATCTGCGCAATTAAAAGAGGCGAAACAGTATTCGTACCAAACGGTAATGCTGTTATTGAAAAGAAGGATACTATATATTTGACCGGAGCTCCGCGTGAGTTCAAGAATTCTTTCAAGAAACTCAATATGTCGATTAAACCGCTTCAGTCGGTATTAATATATGGAAACGACAGAATTACTTATTATTTGGCGGATCTTTTGACTAAGGAAGGCGTAACGGTTACCATTGTCGACAACGATGCCGCTATATGCAATAATTTGGCGGACAAGCTTCCAAAAGCTTCTGTTATGCAGGATGATGCATTCAGATATTTTGATAATATGGCCGAATCCGATATCAAAAATACGGATGCCTTTGTTGCCGTAAGTACCAATGATGAGAATAATATTATTGCTGCCATGTATGCAGAAACCAAGGGATTGAGCAAGGTCGTTGCCAGAATCAGTGCTAAAGAAAGAACTAAGGTGATTTCGCAGGACTCCAAAATTTGTACGTTGTCGAGAGAAGATGTAGCATCTGATCGTATTCTTGGATATGTGCGAGCTTTGATTAATGCCAATACCAACGATAGAGTTGAATCTTTATACAGACTGTTGGATGGTCAATTGGAATTCATAGAATTCAATATCAGGCCTGATGACAAAAATATAAATATTCCCTTAAAGGATTTGAAACTGGTGCCGAATGTACTTATAGCAGGTATTATCAGAAGAAATGCAATGATTATCCCTCATGGCGATGATTGCATAATGGCACATGATACTGCAATAATAGCGACAATCAATCATCAAATTTCCGGAATAGAAGATATTTATGAATAAGAGAACAGTAATTAACAATTTAGGAAAGATAATACTTGTTGAGGCAATTTTGATGGCGCCCGCAATGATTATATCTTTGCTCTACGGAGAAACAGAGGATGCGTTGGGATTTTTGGTAACAATCGTACCGAGCGTCATTGTTTCGTTATTATGTATTCGTGTCAAAGGCTCCAAGATGGGGCCCAGGGACGGATACGTGATAGTGGCATCCGCATGGATAATTATTTCGCTTATAGGAGCGATACCGCTCTATCTTTCAGGAGAATTCGGGTCATACATAGGTGCACTGTTTGAAATTGTATCCGGTTTCACAACAACGGGAGCATCGGTTTTGGCCCAACCCGAACTACTCGGACACGGAGTTCAATTCTTTAGATGTTTCAGCCATTGGATTGGCGGTATGGGCGTGCTGGTTTTTGTATTGATGATTCTTCCGATGGAAAACGACAGCTCAATGCATTTGGTAAGAGCGGAGGTTCCGGGACCGACTTCGGGCAAGATAGTACCGAAAATGAGTCAAACATCGCGCATTCTGTATTCGATATATGCCGGAATCACATTGATTTTGGCAGTGATTTTGATGATACTCGGAATGCCTTGGTTCGATGCTTTTTGCTATTCGTTCGGAACAGCGGGCACAGGTGGCTTCAGTATTTCAAGTGCCGGATTATCATTGTATAATTCTCAGGCCATTGAATACGTTATATCAATATTTATGCTTATCTGCGGTGTTAACTTTAACTTGTATTATTTGATTTTGCTTGGGAAAGTCAAGCAGGCATTCAAATCCGAAGAAATTAAGGTATACTTAGGAATCGTTGCAGCGGCTGTTGCGATGATTTCGGTAAATATATACTCTGTTATAGGAAATGTAAGCGATACATTCAGACTTTCATTGTTCCAGGTTTCAAGTATTATGACCACTACGGGATTTGCAACGGCGGATTATACAACCTGGCCGCAATTTTCTCAGCATGTATTGGTTCTTTTGATGATAATAGGTGCCTGCGCAGGTTCCACGGCAGGCGGATTGAAAATCTCACGACTGATAATTTTGTGGAAGTCCTTTATTGCGGAAATACGGAGTATAATTAACCCCAAGCAACTAATTAAGGTGCGGGTTAATGATGAGGTAATTTCGGACAAAACTTTGAATTCTACGAGAATATATCTGGCAGCATATTTCGTTATTATATGTTTATCCACATTAATCCTTTCGCTGAATTCACTGGATTTTAGTACAAATGTAACAGCGGTATTGGCTTGCTTTAACAATATCGGCCCCGGTATTGGCCGGGTTGGACCAATGTCTAACTTTAGTGTATATTCCGATTGGGCCAAAGTTCTTTTATCTGTTATAATGCTAACGGGACGTTTGGAAATATTCCCGATGTTCCTGTTGTTTGCTAAGTCGGCACACGACAAATAGACCTAAGGAGAATTCATATGAGTAAACAGGAAGATTTCGATTACGAACAAGGTTATGAAGACGATTTTGACAATTCGCAGGAAGAATATGATGACGGTTATGACGATGCCGACTATGATGACGCGGATTATGATGAAGAACCTACGGAAGATGAGCGTGCAATCATAAGACATGCCCGCAGAGTTAAAAATCAGACAATAGCAATTATAGTAACGATAGTGCTTTTATTGGCGATTGTCGGAGGAATTGTTTTCGGTGTTACATATGTTGTTAATGCCGTTTCCGAGAAGAAGCATACTGAAGAACTTCAGCAACAACTCCAGGAAATTCAAGAAGAGAATGAAGAACAGGTTGTTATAGAGGCTCCGAGCGAAGAATAGGTTGTTATAGAAGCTCTGCGCGAAGAACATCAGGTTTTCTGTTTTTCTGAAAAAGATGTTGACAAACATATAAGCATATAGTAATATAGTCAAGTCGGCTGATGAAGCCGAGTGATTTGCGCGAGTGGCTCAGTTGGTGGAGCACGACCTTGCCAAGGTCGGGGCCGCGGGTTCGAGTCCCGTCTCGCGCTCTTTTCTTTAAGAAGCGGAAATGCTTGAAAATCAAGCTTTTCCGCCATTTTTTTTGCTCAAATTCGGCTGTATTCATTTGAATACACTTGAATACACCACCTTCAAACCCTTATATTTACTGCATTCTTTGATTTGTATAATGCGGGATTTTATTAATTTATCCCGTCTCGCGATTTGAATAAGCGCTGAAATAGAGCAGTCTATAAAGCTTCTGCAATAAGATTGTATGTTTCTTTTTCTGTCAAAGGATTGTAAATATATCCATATGTTGTTGACAGATTGCTGTGGCCTAACTGTTCTCTTATTGCATCGATAGGGACACCTTTGGCATTTAACATACTGGCGTATGTCTTTCGCATCTTATGACTGCTTTTGGTTATGTGACCATTTCTTTCAGCGTACTTTTCTAAAACATAATTTATCTGTCTAGAGGTAAGGCGTTTATTATCCCTTGTAAAGATATATTCACTTGTATGTGGAATACACTTTAAAATATCTTCAGCCTTTGGCACAAGTATTACAAAGCGGTCAGTATTAGTTTTTGTATGGTCAACCACCTCATATTTGTTTGTTGTTTGGTCTCTAACTTCTTCACGAACAATATGAATATGATGTTCTTCGCCGATATCTTCCCATTTGAGGGCAACCAGCTCACCAACTCTAAGCCCAAGCATAAAATTTAGTCTCACAGCTAAAAATGCACTATCGCCGGTATCAGCATACATATTGTCCAAATAATCATTTAATTCAGCTAGTTCTTCGGTGTTATAGGTCTGTGTACGACCGGTCTTTTTAACAATCTGTCTGAATTTAACAGTTATTTCAACACGCTCCATAGGATTGCTTTCAAGATAATGCTGTCTTACGGCATAATGATACATTCCATTAAGAATCGTTTTGGCATTAACCCATTCCTTACTGGAAAGTTGATAATTCCTGAC
>JAZUFE010000055.1:0-83284 GCA_045640525.1 Lachnospiraceae bacterium
CCCCCTATTAGTGATTGTGAGCACACTTCCGGATATTGCCAAATAGAGGGAAATGATGTACGTCACGAATGCAAGTCTTGTCACGAAACCTTTGAACATCATTACAACGAAAGCGGAGTATGTGATATCTGTCAATACGAATGTAGCCATTCCGCTGGATTTGAAGAGATAGATCGAGAGCAACATAAATGTACAATTTGCAATGCTACGGGAAGCCACAATTTGGAATCAGACAATGAGTACCATTTTTGTAGCCAATGTCCTTTTGAGGAGCGTCATAACTACACCCAGGTCGGCGGACATTGCGTAATCTGCAATCACGATTGTGATCACGACGGTGAGGAATCGGGAACTTGTAAATTCTGCGAAATTATGTTAGGTGCGCATGAGCATAATATTGGAGGTTGTTGTATCTACGTAGATGAAACTTTGCATGAATGTTTCTCTTGTAAAAAAACATTCCATCACGAGTGGGATAATGGATATTGTAATATTTGTCGTCATCAGCGTTCTGAATGACATGGAGGGGGAGCTTGTGCCTGGTACCAAGTGTCCTAATTGTGGACGTGTACAGCAAACTGACTAATGCTTAATAGTAACTTTTGCTATACCCCGGGTCGGAATGAAGCGGCTCGGGGTATAGTTTTCAGGAGGTCTGCATGCTCAATAAAATAGAACGCTTTATATATTATTGGCGAATTTGGCCTTTCGAGTGCTGGGTATTGTGCTCATCGTAATCGGAATCGCATGCTGCTTCCTTTTTTCTGATTCATGGCCAATTATGGTGATCTCTTAGATAAAAGAATAAAGGATGCATTAGCTAGGTCATCCCGAAAGGTTTATACAGGAGACGCCCAATATGGCGGCTCTAAGTTACTCCATTATAATACCTAGATTCTTTAAACGATTTGATTTGCTTAAGCCTAAACGTGAAGGCCTGTTTTTTTTATCCCGTTCTAATTGAATGAGAAGTTCTGTTTCTGCCTTTTCAAGTTTTGTTCCGAATAGATTGCCCCGTTCAAATGATTAGCAGTCTTTCATCATCAAAATAAAGGTCTTTTCAAGATACTCATAGGTAAGTGAATTGTCACCGAGTATGTGGCGTTTCTTAAAGACATAGTTGATGTACATTGCATTGGTTTATAATCAAAGTCAAACATAAAGGTGGCATATTTTGCATGAGATATTAGATAATTGGAATAAAATAAATTATTCCAATTATCTAACACTCTATTCCAATTAACTAGCTATATTAAAACAATTTTTGTTGTCTAAAATGTAATTGAATGATACACTAGATTCATATTAGTGGGAGGTATTGATATTGAAATTCAATGAAGATAAAAAAAGAGAAATCAAGTCATACATTCTAGAGAAGGTATCACAAAAAGCACCGTCTATATCAAAAACTGTAGCAGAAACATTCGATGTTAATGCTTCTACTGTTCATGTTTATATGAATGAACTAGTCAATGATCAAGTGATTAGAAAAATAAAACGTGGCGAATATGAATTAGTTGCAAATGAATATCGATATGATTTATCGCGAGAAAATGGGGATTTAGATAGTGATACTTATGCATATGATATTTGTTTGAGTGGCCATATAGAGAAATATGGCAACAATGTAATAGATATTTGGAACTATGCATTCAGTGAGATGATTAACAATGTAATGGATCATTCTATGGCTGAGCATGTTCGCATTATTATTCAGCAAGATTATGTGAAAACTAGTGTAATGATTTTTGATGATGGTGTTGGTATTTTTAATAAAATTCAAGAACATTTCAATTTGCATTCCATTGATGAAGCAATTTGTGAGCTTTTTAAAGGTAAATTAACAACAGATGCTGAAAATCATTCGGGAGAAGGTATTTTCTTCAGTTCTAAGTTAATGGATGATTTTTTTATTGCTTCTAGTGGGAAAATATTTACAAATAATAAGTATGATGATAGCAGAGTTCTAGATATGGCATTAGATAATCCTAAAGGAACCTGTGTATTTATGGAATTATCAAACTATAGTCATAAAGAGGCTAGAGAAGTATTTGATGCCTATGCCAATGTTGATGGTGGATTTGTTAAAACAAAAATACCTTTAAAAAATATTTTTGATGCTTCTCCTGTTTCACGTTCTCAAGCGAAAAGAGTGTGTAATCGATTAGACAGTTTTAGGGAAGTAATTGTAGATTTCGAAGGTATATCATGGATGGGGCAGGGGTTTGCACATCAGTTATTTGTGGTATTTGCTAATAGTCATACAGATATAGTTATAACACCGGTTAATATGAATGAGGATATAACTAAGATGTATAATCATGTGAGAAATTCAAACATGAGTTAATTGGAATAAAGCTACAGAAAATTGGAATAAAATTGTTTATTCCAATTTTCTTTTTGCTGGGAGATAGCGTGCTGTCCTTTCAGTGTTTATGCGGGATTACGAAACTCAATCGACTTCGAATGTCTCCGCTTCAATCCGATCTCGCAGAGCAAATCCACCGGACGTTTTGCGACGTCTCGCGCTCTCGCATTTTGATGAATTTATTTAAAGTGTATCGGATGACCGTTTGCAGTATTATTGGAAAGTGGGTTATACTGTAATTAGTTAATATAAATCGTGATTATTGTTTTGGAGAAGAAATATGAAGAAGAAATTAGGGCTGCTTTTGGTATCTGTGATATCAACTTTGTCGATGATTATGGGAATGAGTACAATGGCGTATGCTGCTGAGTGGGCGCCGCAAACGATTGATTGCGGTACGGATGAGCATAAGAACTACAATCATTTTTATGTGGATACTACTGAGACATATTATGATGAGACCATGCATAACACATGTGTTAGAGGATGGTATTTAAAATATATTAATGGGACACTGCATACGTATTACAATGGACCAGCCACAAATAACCGCGCGATTCTAGCCAACTTCCCTGAAAATCTTGAAACGGGCTGGTATTACCAAAAACCAGATGGTGACAAGTTTTACAAATGTCCTCCGCCGGTTGTTGAAGCAGAGCCGTCATCAGCTGCACACACGCACGATTATCACTGGCAGACCATAGTAGAGCCAACTAAGGACCAGGATGGTCTTGAGAGTGAGGTTTGCGTATGCGGAGCCACAAGAAATATACAGCGTATTTCGGCTCTGGGCTTCACCCTGACTGAATACGCAACTCCGATGGTTGTGAATGCCATACCCGGACAGACAGTAGAAATGGAATTTGGTGAATTGAATTCCTTCCCTAAGAGCTTTATGGAGAAGGTTGCCGTCAAGACACAGCAGAATGTCAGCTTTGGGTTCCATTACAATTGGAATCATGTCGGTCAGGAAATAAGGATTCCCGCAGGAACGGAAGTTGATACCAATTTTGACTGGTACGGCCCGGCTAAGATGGCAGAGCTTTACGGAGCAAATTAGTGGAAAATAGGTAGTAAAGCTTATTTGACAACGATCGCCCTAACGGCGGTCGTTTTTGCGTGAAGTGACCCCCACCGGGACCCCCACCGGGACGGGGTAAGGGGTTCATGACCCCCACCGGGACGGGGTAAGGGGTTCATAATCAGATCTGGCGGTTATTTTTCCTTGAATGAGTATCGGAGTCGGAATAAAATATAACTATGGTGAACAAATATCAGTTGAAAATCATTAACTTCATTCTGTGTTTAGCTATTATTACTTTTGTAATGCCGATAAAAGCATTAGCTATGGACAGTCCGACAGGTAAATCCATAGAGGAATTTCCCGTGCCGGGAAATTCGGATACTGTAATTGTTGATAATTACGGTACTATTAATTTTGCAAAAAGTGGAGGCAGCATAACCTATAATTTCTATCGTATTAACAATTTGGAAGGTGCAATTGTTGGCGAGAATAAAAGCGAAGGTACAATTGATATATTTATAAGCGGAAGAGTAGAAAATAATTACGGAACCATAAACAGAGTTGACAATACTGCGTCGATTGGAACCAATGCGCCCGGTGGAGTGATAAAAGAGAATTCTAACGATGTTGATAAAAACGTGGGGACGATTGAAAATCAATACAGTGGAACTATTAAGGAAAACTACGGTGATGTCGGAACGGTCGGAGCATCGGCAACCATTGCCAAACTGTATGAAGGTACGATTACCGAAAATAAGGGGAATGTCGTTGTTTGCCCTGAACCTAATGGAATAGAGACGACAGTTAAGATATGTACCAATTATAAGTCGGTGAAAATAGAAGCGGACCCTAATAATAAATCCACTGTTGTTATTGATAATAATGAAGCGGACGCCAGCTTGTATGTTTGTGACGGGGCCGATTGCACTGTGACTAATAACGCAGGGAAAATAGAAATCGCAAAGGGCGGAACTTGTAATATAGCCACGAATACAGGGACGGTAATTGACCAAAACACCCCCTCGAGTGAATACAATTATGAATTGATTTTGGATAATGTAGATCCGGCGGATATAACATTCGTTGATTTCTACAGAGCGGAAGACAACAAAATTTATGTCATGGATGAAGGCCCCGATCACAATGTAATAGTCGAATATGATACAGACAAATATTTTTATCCGGGGACTATAGAAGTAGACGGTTCTATTGGCATTAGAATAGAGGATTCGGATTATTCCAAATTAGACAGAGAGCATAATACTTTCACAATTCATTTTCACAAAATGGGCGAATTTGTGCCTTCATCCGATGGGAAGCATATGCAAAAGTGCGGTGGATATTGGAATGGCAGTGAATGTAGGGTGACATTTAACGAGGAAGCCTGTTCTTATAGTTGGGTTTGTGAAAACGGTAAACATAAGCAAGTTTGTGCGGAGTGCAGCGCTACTAAAAATGTAGGCAATTGCAGTTATGGAGAATGGATAATCGACAGTGAAGCAAAAGTGGGAGTGGCAGGCAAGAAGCATAGAGTGTGCAGCGTATGCAAAGGCGTAGAGAATGCAACTATTCCGGCCAAATCGGATAATGCAGGCGGGAAGGCCGATAGCGAACAAGGCGGTAGCAAACAGAATATAAATCCGACTAAGGAAGCTATTGAGCAAGTCATAAATTCGATTAAATCGGATACTGCGAAAGTTATAAAGTCGACTGGAAAGAACACTGCACAAAGCGTAAATCCGCAACCGGGCAGTGGTGATATTCCAAAAGCGGATAGTCCCAACACCAATCCCGATGAGAAAATCGATAATAATTCGGACGGAAAAAACGAAGAAGTGGAAACTACTGATTCCGTCGATATAGATTCTGATTCGGTGACTGCAATTGACGATTTGGAATCATCAGAGCAAGAGTCGGAGACAACTGAAGGCTTCGAAAGCAATGAAACAGTATCGCCTTCAAACAAGTTAAAGATTGGCATAATTGCAGGAGTTTCTGCATTTGCGACTGTGGCAACAGCAAGTTTCTTTATTCATTCTCGAAAAAAAGTGGGTAAGAAGCGTAATCGTAGGAAAGATTGAAAATTTTCAGAAAAAAGCATATAATTGTACATAACGTCAAACAAAAGACGCTGACGCCGCCTAAAAGACAGTAAAATTACAAAAAGGGGATGGGAAAATGGATCAAGCAGGTAAATTTAAATTGTTGTATGCCGGTATACTTTTGGCTTTGTTCTCATGGGTAGTGGAGATTGTATTTGGCGCATATATGGAAACGGCCAAAGGAATATGGCTGATATTGAATATTTTGTTGTTCTTGGTTGCTGCATGTGTTATGACAGTTGCTTATTTCCGTGTCAGGAAATGTGATAAGACATTTATGATAGCTTCTGTTTTCGGTATTGTAACTACAGCTGCCACAGTGGCAAGACTGTTAGGCCTTTTCATCGAAGCGGAGGGATTGATTTCGGTTTCGGATATGATAATAGGAATCGGCGCAGGATTTGCTCCGTATTTTGCTATTGAGGGAATTCGAAATATGATTTCGCAAACGAAACAGGAAAGAAGCTTAGTGGTTGTTGAATCAGGAAAAGCGGTTCAATATTGCTTTGGGATAATCGATGCTCTTTATATTATTGCTCCTGTTATGGCCCTGGTTGAATGGCTTTTCAAATTGGATTTGTCGACACCGACGGCTATTTTGGATGATTTTACGCAATGTTTAGCTTTGATTACTTATGCTATATTTACTCATTTCGTTTGGGAATGTACTCTAATTGAGGAAAAAATAGAAATGAAATAGAATTCACTCAATTGAGTCGACTTCATCCTTGAGAAATTGTGCGTAGCGGGTGATTGAAAATAAATTAAGATATGTTCGAAATTGATTCTTCAACGACAGAAGCAATTTCGTTCAAAGTGCTTGTTTCATCGTAGTCGTCAAAGATATCCTCGTCGTCATCTTCACAATCGTCCTCATCGAAATCTTCGCCATCAGTCTCGTTGGCATTTTCATAAGCGGTCTCATCGAAATCTTCGCCATCAGCCTCGTTGGCATTTTCATAAGCGGTCTCATCGAAATCTTCACAATCAGTTTCACTGCTATCTTCATAACTCACATCGTCGGATAACTCTTCATTAAGGGCACCTGAAAATTGAGTGCTCACATAGAACAAGTCGGCGAAGCGGGCAGGATAAACCACGTAGATATAAGGGCCCGACGCCGAACCGTAGACGATAACCGGCTCTTTGAAACCTTGAACATCGGCGAAACGCGGAGCACCCAAAGATGTGGGGAGTGGAAGAAGCGCATCGTAGAGCTGCTCTGAAGTCAATTTGCGACGACATGGTATTGTGCGTACATTCTCAACACGATAATTGTATGTTATAGGATTGGCGATAATCCAAACTGTTGCTCCGGCAATGATGACCAGAGAAAATATCACAAGCATGAAAATGGAATTAACACAAACGAAGCAGCCCACGATTCCGCCTACGATTAGCACAATGCTCAGCAGACGCAGACCAAAGTAGCGTAACCTCATTCGCGCGGAAAGTTCTCTAAGAGAATCAATTTCATAAACAATGTCATCGATGATTCCACACACAAAATCAATCTCGGGGAAGGTAATATCTTCCTTTCGAACTCCGGTGCGGTGGTAGTTGATGGCATCGCGAATGGATAAATATATAGAACGAATGGTAAAAATAATCAGGCATGGGATATCAACGAAAAGCCATAGGGCACTTATGATGCCACCTGCATTTCCTTCCAGGTCGCTGCCAAGCCACAGCAAAACGAAAAACAAAATGAAAAAAATAAGTGGCATCCGCCAGTAATAGAAAAAACGTTTAATTCCGTTCATTGTATACCTCTTTAAAAATGTACAAGATAATTGTCAGCTTTTTTTCTTGATATTATACGTCAGAATATGTGAAAAAACCACCGGATAGAGAATTTTGATTTCGAAAATGCAATCAAATCGGCAAAATATAGTTATGCTCTGCCGGTTGCCTAAAGAAAAATAAACTGACAGTGTTGGGGATGCAAGAGAACAAGATATACCGGTGGGCACAACATTCTACCGTCTGCCTGGCGCATATCAGGCGATGATGGATAAGGATGGCAATCAGTTCAGCTATTCTTCAGTAGAAGAAGCAACTCATCGCTGAGTTGCTTCAAAGAATAGAGCAAGGGTTCCGGGACCTGCATGACTTCCGATAACAGACCCTATTTTGGTAATCATGGTGGCACTGACACCGTGCCTTGACTTTATGATGGATTCCAGCAAATGAGCATCCTCAAGGCAATCGCCGTGCGATATGAAAATAGTTTCATTACACGGATTAAGTGCAGTTTCCGTATAGGCATCAGCAAGCATCTCAATGGATTTTTTTCGACCTCTTGTTTTGGACAGAGCAATAAGCTCTCCGTTGTCGTTGACGTGCAGGACAGGTTTGATATTGAGAACGTTTGCTACCATGCAGCTTGCAGCATTGACTCTTCCGCCTCTTTTAAGATATGTAAGGGTATCAACGGTGAATCTGTGCGCTACCTTCGGAGCAAGTTCTTCGATGTAGGATGCAACCTCGTCCATTTCCATTCCTTCACATCTTCTTTTATTGGCTTCGAAAACCAGCATTCCGAGTCCGGCGCTGGCACTAAGAGAATCAATTATTCTTATTTTTCTTCCGGGATACTCTTCCATAAGTTCTTCGCTTGCAATTTTGGCAGATCCGATTGTGGTGCTTAATGCAGAATCAAGTCCTATGTACAGAACATCCAGCCCTTTCTTGAGAGCTTCCTCAAATACCGGTTTGAACTCCTGAGGATTGGGAGCGGAAGTTTTGGTAAGTTCTCCGTCCCGAATCTTTTGATAGAATGTTTCCATGGAAACGTCTCTGTTTCTATATGTTTCTCCGCTTGATTCAAAATAGACCATAAGATCTGTGCACAGAATTCCCGCAGTTATCATATATTCATAGGGCAAATCTGCACCTGAATCTGTTGCAATGACGTAATTTACTGTATCGTTATGTTCCATAGTATTCGTCCTCCTAACTAATGTTTGGGATTACTTAATCTAATAACGAATATTATATTATGACGATATCGATACAATGTCAATCATCATTTTACTTAATAATCTAATATGATAAAATAGAATAACAGCACGAAATGATGTAAGAGGTGAACGGAATGACTAAAGACACTAAACTTGTTTCTTCCAAACTTAAGAATTGGAAGACATATCTTAATGAATATGAACTTCCGGATTGGGACAATATTCCTTCAATAGGACTCTATATGGAGCAGGTTATTGCTTTGCTTAAGCAGTATCTTGATTATTTGCCACCCGATATTAAGGAGGAACAGTTCATTACGGCCGCAACAATTAATAATTATGTACGTATGAATATTATTCCGGAGCCCATCAAGAAGAAGTATTACAGAATACATATTGCTTATTTGATAATCGTGCTGACCATGAAAAAGGGAATTGCAATCTCTCTTATTCAAAAACTTGTCCCTGCGGACATGAGTGAAGATGAGATTCGCATATTTTACGAGAAGTATTCGTCATTGCATAAGAAGGCTTGCGTATACTTCACGCAGGAGGTTGCCAAAGCAGGTTCGCCGATACTCAACAATGGTGAAAGCGGACAGATTGAGGTCACCACTTCCGAAGAACTGGTGGCACTTTCGTCAATAATAAGCGGCTTTGCCCATTTGCTTAGTGAAAAGTTACTATTGCTTGAATAGTCAGACCAAGGTTCACCGGCCCAATTGATGTTTTTATAACTTTGACTGATAAGGTCAATACTTTGCAAAGCTCACATCGAACCTTTAGGGGGAATGCTATATGATAACTTTACGCGGTAAGACAGGATCATACGGATATGCAATCGGTTGCGCATATATACGAAATGAAAATGCAGAGGTGGACATTGCTTATGCTCAAAACACCTCGGATGAGATTGGCCGCCTTAAACAGGCAGTTTCCAAGGCTGCCAAGCAGCTTGAAAGTCTAAAAAGCGGTACAGATGACACGACTGTCAGCATAATAGATGCACAGATAGCACTTTTGACTGACCAGACGTATATCGACCGAATAAGTCAACGAATCGAATCGGATAAAGTGGTTGCTGAATACGCCGTCTGGCTTGAAGGAAATGCAATTGCTGATGAATTATCCAAAGTAGACAGTGAATACATAAGCGGACGAAGTGAGGATATTCGCGGGATTACTCAAAAACTGACACAGGAGTTGACGGGAATGTCAGAAATGGCTCCGATGCCTGAAAATACAATAGTTGTCGCAGATGAACTTACGCCGGAATACGTATCAATGATTGACAGAACCAAAGTATGCGGCTTGGTATCAAGAAGAGGCTCAAAGACTTCGCATGTGGCAATACTTTGTGAAAATTATGGTATTCCGTATATTTACGGAATCGATGTTTTGAATTCGGATATAGTATCGGGAATTGAATTGGCAATGAATGCTGATGAAGCAACCTTATATCTTTGCCCTGATGAACAGACTAAAAAGAGTATTAAAAAATGTCGGGATGAAAGTGAGATACCATTACAGATGCCGGCAGGGGAACCCGGATATGTTAAGGTAATGGCGAACATCAGCGATGTCAAGGATGTCGAAAATGTTTTGAAGGCTCAGGCAGACGGAATAGGACTGTATCGCACGGAATTTCTTTTTATGGGCCAATCACTCCCTACCGAAGAGGAACAGTTTGAGGCTTATCAAAAGGTCGCCAAGGCCATGGACGGTCGGGAAGTTATAATAAGAACAATGGACATAGGCGCGGATAAGAAAACGACGTGTATATCTTTACCCAAAGAAGAAAATCCTGCCCTGGGGAAGCGAGCAATAAGAATCTGCCTGGAAGATACCAAGTTGTTTAGAACCCAGCTGCGGGCAATTTTGAGAGCTTCATGCAATGGAAATGTCTCGGTGATGTATCCGATGATTACGTCAGCTTGGGAAATTAGAGAAATCAAGGCGCAGGTTGATTTGGCGGTGGCAGAATTGAAAGAACGCGGGGTGGAATATGCAATTCCAAAGCAAGGTGTGATGATAGAAACTCCGGCAGCAGCAATACTGAGTGATGAATTGGCAGAATATGTGGACTTCTTCAGTATTGGAACCAATGATCTGACTCAGTACACGTTGGCACTTGACCGTACGCAGGAGGAACTTGAGAGGTTTTACGCCCCCTACAGTGAAGCTATATTCAGACTGATTGAAATTGTTATTAATAATGCACATCAAAAAGGTGTACGTGTCGGCATTTGCGGCGAACTCGGCGGCGATATTAACGCCATACCGCGTCTTATTCGAATGGGAATTGATGAATTATCCATGGCGCCGTCCAAAATTCAGCGGGCACGGGCTCAAATACTGTCGAAATACAAATTCGAGGAGAGCGTGACGGAGCTTGAAGGGTGGGATAAACTTTTCGAACTGACATATCTCGAGCGCATGAACCGTGATTATGAAAACGGCTTCAAAATGACGTATTTTCGAGTTGAAGAAGAGAAAGATACGATTTTGATAGAAACCATGTATCTTCCCGAGGAAAAGAGAGGAGCCGGAGTCGGAACTTCCATAATGAAAGATTTTTTGGAAGAATATTCGGACCAAAATATAAGATTGCTGGCAATTGAAGACAGACGTGACTGGTATATAAGCTTGGGCTTTGAAACGGTCAAACGGATTGAAGAGAACGGATATGTAAGTTATGTTATGTATCGTTCAAAAACGGTTGCAGAAAGGTGACGATATGGATAACCGGGATTATCGGGAGTACGGAACCAAAGAATTGTTCAAAAGATTTCTTCCTTATTATAAGAAGCATAAGAAAGTAATCGCTTTTGACTTGTTCTGTGCAGGACTTACGACGTTGTGCGAATTGGTTCTGCCTATGATTTTGAGATATATAACCAACACAGGACTTAATGACCTGGCATCGTTGACCGTTGTGGTCATTTTGAAACTCGGCGGATTGTATCTTGTATTGAAGGTGATCGAATGCGCTGCCAATTTCTATATGGCGGATCAAGGCCACGTTATGGGTGCCATGATAGAGACTGACATGCGTCGTGATGCCTATGAGCATCTGCATAAGCTGTCCAATACTTACTATAATAATACGAAGGTCGGACAAATCATGGGTAGGATTACCAATGACTTGTTCGATGTTACGGAGTTTTCACACCATTGTCCGGAGGAATTCTTCATTGCCGGAATTAAGACAGTGGTATCGTTTATTATTCTCTTGGGTGTCAATGTTCCGCTGACATTGATTCTGTTCGCCATTATTCCGATTATGCTTGTTGTGTGCATGAAGCTTAATCGCAAAAACAAAAAGGCTTTTGCAATGCAAAGGGTTCAAATCGGTGAAATAAATGCCGGAATAGAGGACTCCCTTTTGGGACAGAAGGTTGTCAAGGCATTTACCAATGAAGAAATCGAATGCGCGAAAATGGAATCGCACAATATTAAGTTCCTTGATATTAAGAAGTACACATATTCAATTATGGCAGCATTCCAAACTTCGACCAGAGCATTTGACGGATTGATGTATCTTGCAGTCATTGTTTCCGGAGGAATCTTTTTGGTTAGGGGCAAGATAGACGCAGGCGATTTGGTTGCATATACCATGTATGTTTCCACTCTGATTTCTACAATCAGAAGAATCATAGAGTTCGCCGAGCAGTTCCAACGCGGAGTGACGGGTATTGAAAGATTCTTGCAAATAATGGATGCGGATATTGAGATATTTGATGCACCGGGGGCTGTTGATATGCCGACACCTCAAGGTGCCATAGCTTTTGAAAATGTTTCTTTCGAATATCCCGATGATCATAACAGAGTTTTCAAGAACCTGAATTTGAAAATTAAGCCCGGAGAGAAGCTTGCCATTGTAGGCCCCTCTGGTGGCGGAAAAACCACTCTGTGCAATCTGATTCCGCGATTTTTTGATGTTACCGACGGGCGAATTACCATTGACGATAAAGATATTAAAAGTTACACTCTAAAAAGCCTAAGACGAAATATCGGTATGGTTCAACAGGATGTGTATCTTTTTTCGGGTACGGTTATGGAGAATATTCTGTACGGTAAGTTGGGTGCTACGCGCGAAGAAGCTATGGAAGCTGCAAGACAGGCAGGCGCTGAGGAGTTCATTATGCAACTTAAGGACGGCTATGACACTTATGTGGGCGAGCGGGGAGTCAAATTATCCGGTGGACAGAAACAAAGAATCAGTATTGCCCGTGTGTTTTTAAAGAACCCTCCGATTATGATTTTGGATGAGGCTACCTCAGCACTTGATAATGAGAGTGAATTTGCTGTGGCTTCGTCCCTGGCGAAGCTTTCCGAAGGAAGAACTACGATTACCATAGCACACAGACTTTCAAGCATTAAGAATTCCGACAGAATTTTGGTTCTGACCGATGAAGGAATCGTTGAAGAAGGTAATCATGAGTCATTGATGGAACTTAAGGGAATTTACTACGATTTCTATACAATGGCAGACAGAATTAAGTAGTATAATGACAAATGAAATGCTGATGCATTGCGAATTTGAGAATAGAGTGTTCTGATGGCGGATGAAATGGTGATGCATTGCGAATTTGTGAGTAGAATGATACGATTGCAGAAAGTTATATTGGAGATATTGTAATGAAAAGGGTTGTTAAAACACTACTGCTGATTGTGTGCGTGGTTGCATTGTTGGTGGTCGGATATTTGGCATATGTGATATTGAATTATTACAGAGTGGGTGATGTAGAACTTGCGGTAGAGCAGGAAGCTGTGGAGGATACGCTAAATATCGGTAAGTCATACACCATAACTTCTTATAACGTCGGTTTTGGCGCTTATCAGCAGGATTACACCTGCGTGATGGACAGTTGCTATGTTAAAGAAGGCGACCAATGGAAAATGATAGAAGGTCGCAATCTGAAGGCTTTATCTAAAGATGATGCTGTATGCAATACTGACGGTGCAGCCAAGACAATAACCGAACTGAATCCGGATTTTGCACTGTTTCAGGAAGCAGACCTTGATTCTGACAGATGTTACCATGTGAACCAAATCGAAGCGTTTAAGAGCGCATTGCCTAAAAGTGACAGCGTTTACTGTACCAATTTTCATACACCGTATTTTTGTTATCCGCTTAACGATATGATGGGAAAGGCTGAAAGTGGCATTTTGACGCTCAGCCGTGTGAAGATTCAAAAGTCAGATCGATATGAATTCAAGGTGACGGACGATATCATTGGGCGAAATTTTGATTTGGATCGTTGCTTCTCGGTAAGTTACATAGATGTAGATAATGGCAAACAGTTGGTGCTTATAAATCTGCACATGAGCGCTTATGATGAAGGAGGCGTGATTCGTGCCGAACAGCGTCAGAAACTGTACACCTTCATGGAGGATGAATTCTCTAAAGGAAACTACATCATAGCAGGAGGCGATTTTAACCATGACCTGCTTACATATAATCCGGAGTATTCACAGTATACTCAGGATAATCTGCCGTTCGTGACCGACAAAACTCAAAAACTCCCCAATGACATGGTATTCTTCTTCGACGAAAATTCGGATGCAGGGTTACCGGAGGGGTTGCGATTGGTGGCTTCCGATAATTGTTCCACCTGTCGTACCGCAGCTATTACCTGGCAACCGGAATTCAACTATTGCCGTGTATTAGATGGGTTCATTGTCAGCGACAATGTCGAGGTAGAGGAACATCGCAATATCGTAACAAGTACCGAAAATCTGGAAGGTTATGCATACAGCGACCACGAACCGACCTGGATGAAGTTCTCGTTAAAGTAGTTACCGGCATTTTATCTTCAGTCTGCCCGAAAGGGCGGAAATTTTTTGAGGATGTTTTTGACGGAATTGGCCTCCTGCCTCGGAGGCATTGGCGAAAAGATGAAAAGGTCTTGCACTTTTTGTTGTTTTACGCTATATTGTTGTTCACAGAAGTGGTCTTTGTGACCAATATTTTCTAATGGTGATTATCAAGCACCGAATTACCCCATTTCGACATAGGAAAGTGATTATTTGTTAATCCCTACGTATTTGTAATGTGCATATTTTTTAAACTACGTAGGAAAAAAGCAAAATATGAATTCCTACGTAGTTTAGCGCATTAAGAATAGGTATTTCTGATAATAAATACGTAGGGAAGATGAAAATTTCATTTTCCTATGCCTTTTTCCCGGAAAAGTATGCTGAAAAAACGTTATTGGTACGTAGGAAATCGTTCAAATCACTATTGCTACGTAAGTCACTCTTGAGGAGATTTCAAATTACGTAGGAAATAGAATTTACCGAAATTCCTACGTAAACCAAAAGGCATGAAGGTGCAAAGGAAAAATTGAAATCCCCTACATAAGTAGGAAGGCAAAAACAAAATAATTGTTCAGGAGGTATAAGTGAAATTGATTGAAGTAAAAGCAAAAAATCGAAAAGAGGAATTGGAAGCATTAATCAGTACGAAGCAGCATGAATTGAAAAAACTACAGAGCAGATTGCCGGAAGGAATGATAAGAACGGCGCAGCGTGGCAATTCATTTCAATACTATTTGAGAAATTCAGCCGAGAAAAACGGAAAGTATATTCCAAAGAAAAAGGAAAAAATAGCGATGGAATATTCTTCGCGGGAATATTGTGAGAAGGTGATTTGCGCAGCGGAAGAAGAGCTTGCAGCCATAGAAAAGCTGCTTCGTTTTTATGATAATCATATGCGCCCTGAGGATGTCTATAGTCATATGCCTTTGGGAAAAAGAGTCTTGATCAATCCTATTAAGGTAACCGATGATGAGTACATTACGGCATGGTTTCAACAAAACGTCCCTTTGCGTGATTATAGAGAGGAAACAAGAAATATAGAAACTTCATATGGTGAAAAAGTGAGATCGAAATCCGAGGCGATGATTGCTGAATTATATAGACGTAAAGGAATACCGTATATATACGAAAAACCATTGGAATTGAAAGGGATTGGTATAGTCAGACACTGAACTTCCTTATATTTTCTTTGAAATCTCCCCTAAATATTTTCTTGCCATCAGTCGATAAACAGTATACTATTGATTTATACCATACAATTGGAGATAAACCAAATAGTTTACACACATACATTAATCGCGAGGGGAATGGACATGGATGGAAATAGACTGATTGATAAACTGCGTAAACACAAGATTAAGCAAAAGCAAAAGTATCAATATTATGATAATTTGATGCAACCGGCTAAGAACGCTAAGAAAGAGTGTATTCATTTCTTGGCGTCTTTAGGTAGGAACCACAAGATTTTGAAGTGGCCTATCTTTATACTGCTGGTTGCTTTTATTTTTGTATATAACTTCATATACTATGCTCTTGTTAATTTGCGGGTAAGAGAAAAATTCGCAAGAGGTCTTGCTATGTTTATGACGGCAGTGCTTGTATTGACAAGCGTGGATCTTACTGCACTGGCTATTCAGAATACCGAAAAGAGCAGGCAGTATTACGAGGTAACCGGATTCGAGGAAGAGTTTTCGGATACGTTGGAGGTGCCGTTCGGTACCGAAATCGAAGATATGGAGCTTCCCGAAACGATTGTTGCCAACGTCGATTTGTATGAATTAACTTCGGATAAAGATAAAGAAGGCGAAGGAGCCGAAAAGACACCGACTCCTACTCCGAGTGCGACTCCTTCGGCAACGCCTTCACAAACACCTACAGCAACACCTACGGAAGAGGCTGCCGAATCGCCCACACCTACACCGAGCGATGAAGCGGTGGAGTCTCCCGTGCCTACGGAAACCCCCGAAGGCGATGTGACACCTACGGTTGAACCGACAGCTCCGGAGGATCCTTCTGCAGTTCCTACACAGGAACCTACGCCGGAGGAACAGACTAATCCCGAGCAACCCGAACAAGGTGGCGAAAACAATCCGGAGGAAACCCAGCCGGAAGAGAACAATCAGGAAGAATCTCAGCCGGAAGAACCCGCATCGGAAGAGAACAATTCTTCAGACAATGGTGATGGTGGCGAAGGTACCGAAGAAACATCACATGAATTGCCCGAAAATTATTCCGAAATCACAGAAAATGTGGAAATTCAGGAAATGACGGCGGAAGAAACGGTTAACGAGGATGAGGACACTTCGGATGATAACGATGAGCCGAATGCTGAAGAAGGCTCCGAAGAAGATGGAGTTTCTGATGGAACCGAGGGCGAAGATACATATGAAGTGGTTGAATCAACCTCAATCGAACTTGCGGTAACCTGGAAGTGCGAAGAGTATGATCCGCTGGTTGAAGGTGAGTATATCTTTGTACCCGAAATGCCGGAAGAATATGATGGAATTACTGTCAAGTGTGCGATTGAACAGCCAAGTATTACCGTAATTGTGGGAGAGGCTAAGGCAATCAAATTAAGCACAGTCGTTGATGGGATTGAGATAGTACTTGAGGCTGAAGCCGGAGTGTTTAATTCTGATGTATCTTTGAATGCTGAGCGCATTGTTGATAAAGATATAGAAGAACTTTTGGAAGAAAGAATAGATGATGCCAATGAAGGTACCGAGAACGAAACGGTTCTTGATGACTATATGGCTTTTGATATTACTGTTCTTGATAAGAATGGTGAAGAGGTGCAGCCCCGTGAGGTAGAGGGTGTTGATCCTGCGAAGGCAGTTAGGGTCACATTTAAAGAAATTAAGGAGAAACTCGAAAGTGAAGAAACCGAAGAAGGAGAACAGAATCTTTCGGTTTACTATGTAGATGATGATATTACAACTCTTGAGGAAATGACGGCATCAAAGTCCGGTGATGATGTTTCATTCAATCCGGAGCATTTCTCGATTTATGTATGCCAGTGTACGCACACATCTTATGCGACGGTTAACACTTGGGCGGAATTGTGCAAGAAGGTGCTCGGACAAACGGGTGATATAAGTGTTAAATTGGGTGCAGATATAACGGAGACACCACTTACCGGTTATGCGACGGAAAATGGCTTGTACGTTGATGGAGGATGTAACTTAAACCTGAATATGAATGGATATAGCCTGACAGGGCAGGATGGACTTTCTCAGGTTATTTTGGTTGCCAACGGAGGTAAGCTTGAAATTCATAATACGACAGGTGTGGATGCAGCGATTGTAGCCAATAACAATAATTATGCAATTAAGGTTACCGGATCAGGATCATCGATGTCATTGTATGGAGCTACCGTTAAGAATGACAAGGGTTCGGGAACCATAGTTCTTGCTGATAATGGTGCCACAGTTAATCTAAACGGTGGTGAATTGTATGGATCAGGAACAGGTCTTATGGTAAGCAATTCTTCAACCGGCAATTTGTATGATGCTTCGATTGTAGGTGTGAAGAGAGGTGTTAATATTTCTAACGGTTATGTAGATTTGAAACATAACTCTTCTATAGCAGAGTATTCTGACTGCGGTATATACTTGAATAATACTTCGACCGGATCATTGACTGTTGAAAATGCGGATATTATCGGAAGTTCTTCGTATAACACGGTGGGAATTAACTGTAATGCGGGTTCGATTGTGAATCTTGGTTCGGGAATTTCCATGAGTAACAGCACTGATATCAAAATCTCAGGATATGAGAGCGGACTGTCAACAGGGGATGTGCCTAAGGCTGATACACTGATTCATCTTAATATGGTTCCGTCCAATGTGCTTAGCATTGCGGTTGGTGGAATGACGTTATCTTCCGGACCGGTACAGTTTACGGATAACTATGTTAGCGGTTCTGAGAGTAAATTCAAGTCTGCGGTAAGTACAAGTTACGATGTGTGGAAAGAAAGTAATTCCTTATATGTAGGTGCTAAAGCAGACTGTCGAATTACTGCTCAAGCTCAAAACAGTTTCCAAAACAAAACAACAGCCGGTACGGATGTTATCGCAGGTACGGTTCAAATCGGTTCCGGAAGCGTTACAACACAGGCTATTGATTCAACCAAAGCAACCAATCTGAGCAATACGGGAAGCAGCGTGGATACCATAGTTAAGTATGGTGCTCAGGTTACGATGAAGACTACACTGATTAATTCTGATAAATACGTATTTACAGGATGGAAAAACAGTAAGGGAACCATTGTTTCAACCGATACAACATACGTATTTACAGCATCTGAAAGTGAAGTATACACGGCGGTGTATACCAAGAAGAAGGGAATAATAACTGTAAAGAGCGCTGATACAACCAAAGGTAAGGTTACCGGAGGAGGAACCGGTGAATATGACACAATAGTTACAATTAAAGCGGCACCGGAAAACGGATATGAATTTAAGCAATGGAATGATGGTAAAATTGTAACCCGTGAGATAACACGAGGATCACTTAAGGATATAGAACGAGATATTGTCGTTACAGGTGATGAAACTTATACGGCTCAATTCGGTATACCGGATGCTTCAAAAACCGCTTCGGGCAATATTTATGCAGGTGTGCAAAAGGGAACCGGAAATCCTCCGGAAATAGATGGAAAAACGGGGAAAAGGACACAACTTTTGTTCTTACTAAATCAAGAACCGTTGAATCAGGTAGGTGATACAGCGGCCATAGGAAAACTTCCGCAAGGTTCCGCAAGACTTGAGGTTATTTCGAAGGAAGACTATTTGAAAGGTTATAATGCTTTTAATGAAGGTTATAGTCGAATTCCTACATATTCTAAATCAGGCGATGGGAAAGAAACTTTTGATAAGTATACAGATGGTTATAGCTGTAAAAACACGGGCGTCTATGTCCATGTTGTGGAAACCGGAGACGGTTTTGACGGTTGTAAATTGGGCTATATAGAATATGACGCAGCGAAAGGTTGTTGGAGATATTGGTGTGGATGGCATGGTGTTCACGGACTTCCGGGATTTGATTTGTACACGTATATAGATACAGCACCTTTCACAGCAGGCGATATAGAGGTTACCAAAATTGATGATTTCATTCCGAGTGAGTCTTCCGATAAGATAACGGAGCAAACAATTGATGTTGAGGTTACTGCAAGAAAAGGACAATCCGGTGAAAAGACATATAAGCTTGTCGGAATCAATTTTGAAGATGCGGCAATCGACTACAAGATTGGTGATAAGACAGTAGTATTTGAAATCGGCGGTGTTAAGTATACATATACTTTCCCTGAAGCCAAGGTTAACGGAGTTGAATACAAGACATTACAAGAGGCGGTTGACGCTGCTAACAGTGCCACATCCGAGGATGGACAGACTATTGATATTTCGATGATAGGACCGGCAGTTAGTAAGATAGATGCACCTGTTAATATTAATGTAAAGGAAGGTGTAACCTTTAAACTTTACGATGGATCAACTGTGGTTGCCGGAAAAGGCGGAGTTAAAGCATCGGTGGATAGTGACGGAACGGTTACGATTATTAATGGTTCGGCAACTGCTACTCCAAACAATAGCTCTGAGCTTAAGGTCGGCGTTGGTGAAAATGGTGCCATAGTTACGACCAAGACATCCGTAACTATTAATGCCAAGGAGGTGCAGGAGGGCGGAGAAACCGTAGTTAAGAAGGAGATTATTCCAAGTGCCGATATTAACGAGATAGTTATAAGCCCGGATGGTGATCCTAACCATACGGTCACATATTATAACTGTGATGCCGGTAAGGGTTATGGCATTAATGAAGGTGTTCTGACACAGGAAGATAAAGTAGTTATTACCAAGGGCACAGAATATGACCTGAAGGTAGAACTTAACGGAAGTCAGACCGTGGTTGAAACAGATTCGTCCAATAACGGTACGACAACCATTACCAAGGGGAACAGTGTCGAACAAGGTGGAGATTTCCTTAAAGTAGAATCGAAGGCTGCTCATGATGATATTACTATCAATACTGACGGTTCGAATGAAACTACATATACAACCAACACTGAAAACACAATTATTTGGGTAGCTCCCGGCAAAGAGAAAACCGAACAGGGAGATATCATTAATGAAGTCATTTTGAACCATGGTTCAGTGGATGTATCTAAAAACGGTGAAGTTACAACTAAGGATGGAACCGTATTTAAAAATACAAGTAATAATGAAACGATAACTGTAAGTGCAGATGATACCGACGGTAAGGGAGAAATCAGTATTCCTTCAGGCGCAAGTGCTGAAATAACACCGAACGGCATTGATGAGCCTATATATGTATCTGTTCCGCCTGCTAAACCGGGCGCTGCACAGAATTCTCCGGTAGTAGTCAAACCTACGGAAGAGGGTGTCATTATTGAAGCTGAAGCAGGAAATCCTGTCATAATTGGCGAAGGTGATAATAAGCAAGAATATATTACAGGTGATTATGAGACTGTAATAGAAATAAGTGAAAACGAAGGCGGAGAAGTAATACCTGTAGTTAAGGGGGGAAGTGTAATACTGCAACCCGGTCAGACTATTATCGACTCCAATGGAGTAACATTTACCAATCCACCGACCAAACCCGGAGAGAATCCCAAACCTTTAACGTTGAACGTTACGGACGGGGAACCGACAGATGTTAAAACAACGGATGGAGGAAGCTTTACGTACCAGTTACCGGGAGCAGACAGTCCTACTGAGTTCAATAATCCAAGTTCCGGTGATGCAACATTCAGTGTAACTCAGGATGGAGATATATCATTAAGCTCTAAGGTGGATCTTAAAGGCGGTGGTGACCCCGGAGAAGAAAAAGGGGTTAGCATTTCAACCGGTGAGGGCGATACGGAAGTTAAACCCGATTCCGGCAATACCGGAATAATAAGTGTAGATACAGAAGAGAAGACAGTCACCGTCAAAAAGGAAGGTGACAAGGTTACTATTGGCGGACAGGAATACACGACAACAGAGAGTAATACAGTAATTAAAGTTGGTGACGATGGACCTGAACTTATAAGCGGTGGAATTACGTTGGATAGCGATAATTCTATTATAGTCAATGGTACCGAAGTCAAATCCGATGAAGAAGGCGGCCTGGCTGTTGAAAAGAAGCCCGACGGAGGTCTTGATATTAAGGTTCCCGAAGGTGGTACTTTCACGGTTGAGACTCCCGGAAATACATCTACGGATGTAACATTCAGCAATCCAAATGAAGGTGATGCTACATATGAGATTTCACCTTCGGGCGGTGTCGTTCTTCCGACTGATACTGAGACGGTATGTAAACACGGAGAGGAAGAAATTATTGTTAAACCCACGCAGGACGGAACTGTGGTAACCCCTTCAACGGATGGTGTTACCGTTACAACTCCGAAGAATGCCGAGGTTGAAATTAACGGCAAGTCATATACCAATGAGTCCGGAGATAAGGATTTGGAACTTTCCGTAGACGGCGAAGACGTTATTCTTAAACGTGGTAAAGTTTCGGTAGATGAAGGCGGAGACATTACTCTTTATAACGGTGACAATATTACGGTTAGCGAGGGCTCTGCAAGTGTTGATGATACAGGTAATATTCTTGTACCGAACGATGGTGAGATTACCATAACAGATAACGGAGAAAAGACTACTTTCAAATCAACTTCGGATGATACGGCAGTTGTAATCGACCCCGAAACCGGAACAACCGTCCTTAAGGATGGTTCCGTTGAAATCGGCAAGGGCAGCGGACTTAACGTGGTTTATGAGAAGACCCCCGTTTATGATGGCGGTGAAATCGTAGATTACGAAGAAAAGATAATGAATATTGAAAGTACCGGAGATGTTCCTGCCGAGGTTAAGGTAGAATCGGACGGTACAGGCACTATAGAAGTTCCCAAGGGAGGTTCCGTTCGTATTGAAAGCAGTACCGAGGAAGGCGATACGGCAACTAACGTTGTTAAGGTGCCTGAAGGCTCATCCGGCGGAGTAACAATTAAGACTCAGACCGACGGTTCGGTTGATGCCGAGCTTGGCAACGGCGAATCGGTTTCGGTTAACGGCAATGAGTATACGGCTAAAGAGAGCAGTACCAAGATTAACGTGGGTGGAGACGGAGCTACACTTGATAATGGTTCCGTAGCACTCGATCCGGGTGAATCAATCAATGCCGGCGGTTCCAATGTATCCAACAGCGGTTCTAAAGGAACCGAGGTCGTAATACATACGGAGGTTACTACCACTCCGAGCGGCGAAGAGAACAGAGAAACTACTATTGAAGCTCCTAAGGGCGGTAAGTTTACTCTGTCCGAGGAAGGTAAGACGGACGGCTATACATTTACCAATCCTTCTTCAAATTCCGAAACCTACACGGTTAATAATGAGGGCAATCTCGTGCTTGAAGACGGTGCTCCGATTCAGGCCAAGGTTGGAGGTAAAGATATAGAAATCAGCGGACCTTCCGGTGATGACATAGAACTTAAAGTTACGCAGGACGGTATTAATCTTAAAGCTGAGTCAGGCGACGACATTAAGGTAGGCAGCAATACCGTTAAGAATACAACACCGGCCGGCGAGGAATTCAATCTTGTCGTTGATGATAAGGGCGAGATGAATCTCTTTGACGGTGATGTGGAACTTCCTACGGGAAGCAAGGTGAATGTTATTGACTCTAACGGTCAAAAGACAAAGATAGAAAATACCGGCAATTCCGAAGAAACGGAAGTTAAGGTAAGTGATGACGGCAATGTCACATTCTCACATAAAGCCCCTGAAGAGGGTGAGTCGGATCCTTCGAATGCTTCGGTTAAGCTGACGGGTCCTGACGGTACGACCAATACATATATGGCAACCGAAGACGGTAAAGATATAGTTATTAAGACGGATTCGGGTTCTTCTACTCCGGAACTTGTGAGCGGAACTGTAGAGCTTAAGGGCGGAAATGAGCCAAGCAGCATAGTTGTTAACGGACTTAGCGTAAGTAATGAAGGTACGCAGGATGGTGTGGTTGTATCCAAGACCGATGAGGGCGGTACACCGACAACATCACTGAAGGTTGAGCCGGGAAGTTCATTCGGACTTTCGTCTCCGGGTAATGAAGACGATGCTTATATCTTTACCAATCCAAGCTCGGCACCGGCGGCTGACTATAACGTGGATACCAACGGTAATCTTGAACTGAATCCGGGAAGCTCGATAAGCTTCAAGGATTCCAACGGCAAGGAATCTACTGTTTCGATACCTTCTACCGAGCAGAGTTCTAAGATAACTGTCGATGAGGATGGCGTTAAGATTATTGCCGAGAACGGTAAATTGGTTGAGGTTAACGGTGTTAAGTACAGAAACCACAGTCCTGAGCAGCTGATTCTTTCGGTGGACGAAGAGGGAGATACCATTCTTAAGCAAGGAACAACGGGTCTTAGGGAAGGTGAACATATCACTGTTGAAACTAAGGATGAAACCGGCCAAACAACAGGTAAAGTTAAGGTAACGATGCCTCCTATTGAAGGAACGGCACCTCCTGCAGACTATATTGCAGCGGACGGTACCATTACATCTCAGAATCTTTCGGAGAGAAAATACATTCTGACCGATGATAAGGGTCAGACTACCGAAATTACGACGAAGCCGAGCGCCGAGCAGGCAGTGCAGATTAAGGCAACCGAGGACGGCTTCGTATTGGAGAAAGGAACCGTTGAAGTTCCTAAGGGAAGTGAGGTAATAGTTAACGGTTCGGTTATCGCCAACACAGGTGATGAAGGCAGTGTAATCGAAGTTAAGAAGAACGAGTCCGGAAGTACGGAATTTACGCTCGGTGAGGGCGCATCGTTCGCAATGGCCGATCCTAAGGGCGAGAGTAAGTACGAGTTTAAGAATCCTCAAACCGCACAATCTAACTTCACGTTAGATTCTGACGGTAATATTACTCTTGGCGAGGGAAGTTCTTTGAGCTTCGGTCAAAAGGGTGAGGAGCCCACTATTATCGAAAATGCCAGCGCGGGCACCGGTGTTAAGGTAACGCAGGATGGTGTAACTTTGAACATACCTCAGGGCGGTTCGGTTACAATCGGCGGCATTGAATATAAGAATAATGATGACAGCGCACCGATGAGCATAGCTATTAATGAAGAAGGTGAAGCTGTGTTGGTAGACGGTACAATTCAGCTTGATGCCGGTCAGACAATCAATGTTAAGGATTCGACAGGTAAGTATGTTCCTGTTGAAGGAACCGGAGCAGTGGTTAACGATAACGGCGAAGTCAGTGTACCTGCAGATACTACGGTTACGATAGGTGACCATGAATATAATGTTAACAGTCCGACAGGAGCAACCATTGAGGTTCCGGGAGCAGGCAAGACACCTGTTCTGACATCGGGCAGTGTAGACCTTAAGGAAGATGATGCAATTGCCGTTACGACGGGAACATCCCCTGAATCAATACAGACCGTTACCAACAAAGGCAATGTTGATCCGGAGGCAGAACCTTCGAATATTAAGGTTTCAAGTGACGGAACGCTGAATGTTCCTAATGGCACTAAACTTGATGTTAAGGGAGATTCTAAAGAAAACGGTGAAGGGCTTAAGGTTGAATCGACACCGGGTGCTACAGTAGTTATTAACGATGGCACATATGAGAGCAAAGATACAAGCGGCTCATTCAAGCTTGATGTTAACGGAAACAGCGGCGAGGTTAAGCTTGACGGCGGTGTGGCGGTTGAAGTTACCAACGGTAACCTGACAGTCGGCGGTACAACGATTTCAACTACAGGTGACAAGGCTGTATCGGTTAAGGATAATAAAGGCTCTTTGAAACCTGATATCTTTGTGGAACCGGGCGGAAACGTAACTATCGGTTCAACTACCGGACAGGGTAAGGTAGAAGTTAAGATACCTGCAGATACCGAAGAAGAGCCCAAGGATCCTAAGAAGGTTTCAATTGATTCTTCAGGCAATGTTTCGGTTGAAGTAGAAGCCGGTGAAGAAGTAACGGTCGGTGGTATCACATATACCGCAGGAACCGAAGGCAAGATAGTTGTAAACGGCCAAACAGGTGCATTGGATACCAACAAGACGAATGCACTTCCCGCTTCAATGATTGATCCTTCAAGCTTTAATAAGGATACTTATTCGTATAAGGTTCCGGCCGGCTCAAGTGTAGATGTCGGTGGCGTTACATATGTAGCTCCTAAGACAGGAATGACTCTTATCGGTAATGAAAACGGAAATCCTGTAATTCAGGTAGCTAAGGCCGGCTCAACCGTAACGGTTAACGGCAAAGAGTATACAACAGGCTCTGATAATGCACAGTTCGTGGTTAATAATGACGGCAGTGTCACATTGAAGAACGCCGGAAGTTCTTTGAACGTATCGGGAAATACACCTATTGAGGTGGATGGCAATAAGTATACGGGAAGCAAGGACGGAAGCTATACGGTAACACATACCTCTGAGGGTGATGTTGTTTCAACCAAGAACGGAAGTAATGTTTCCGTTACTGTAGGACAGGGTAATTCGGTTATTCTGGACGGTGTTAAGAATGACAAGGGTGATAATATAGTAATCACTTCGGGAACATCAACACCTACAACAGTTGTGGTTGATAAAACCAAGATGGGAGATAACGGATCTTATCAGGTTGATATTATTGCAGGCGGAAATACTGTTCTGAAACCGGTATATGATTCTGAAGGTAAATTGATCGGTTATGAAACGGCTGTTAAGCCGGCTCCGGCACCTTCGCATGATGATGACGATGAAGGCTCAAGCTCGGGATCGGGTGATTCTTCGGGATCATCGGAACCTGCATATGTACCGGCAGTTAAGGCTAAGGCAAGTCCGAGCCCGATGGTTTCTCCGATGCCTCTGCCTACAGGTGAAACTACAGCTAAGGTTACTACGGGAAAGAAATATACACTCAAGGTTAATAACGGAGAAATTGTTAATACCGAGAACGAAGACAATCCGGATACCGGTTTGAATGAAAACGGTGGTGACAATCCGGAAACTACCGGAAATACAGGTACTACCGAAAATGTTCCGCAAACTCCGAGTGATGATGAGAATATTCCGAATGTGACCGAAACAGAGTTTACATTAGTGGAAGTAGCGGAGGATGAAGTGATTCCCGAAATTCCCGTAATCGGCGAAGTTGAAGTCGACATGGGAACCGGTAAGATTAATGTAACTGCGGACGGCGGTAATATTAAATCTTTGCCGAATGTAATTAAGGCATGTCTTAACAATGACGATTTGAACAGCGTTAAGAGCGGAAGTAACATAAGAATCAGGCTCAAGATTGATAAACTGGCCGAAAACATTCCTCAAAAAGAAAAGGACGAAATGATGGCAGCATTTGCCAAGTTTGCTCCTGAAGTAGACGGATTGACTTTTGGTGATTACATCGATGTATCTTTGGAAATGCAGGTAGATGACGGAGAATGGACGAAGCTTCATGATCTCAATGAGGAAATCGAAATTGAGATGGATGTTCCCGAGAATCTGCAAAAAGACGGACGTACATTCTGGGTAATGCGTAATCATGAAGGCGAGTGTGATATGCTTGATGATATTGATTCGGTTCAGAATACAGTAACCTTCAAGACGAAACTCTTCTCTGCTTATGCTTTATATTACACAGATGCACCGGTTGAGCCCGGAAGTGTTCATTTCAGTACTGTTAATACGGTTACGGTAGTAACAATAATTGCGTTAGCCCTGATAGTTGCAGCCGGATTGTTCATGTTCTTCGTAGTATACAAGAGACGTAAGGATGAGGAAGAGGCTTAACACTTTTTGGCGATAACGCATAGCAGAATATGATAATCAAAGCAACCAAAGAGAGGTGTCGTACCTTCTTTGGTTGCTTTTTTGCTTAATAAAGTGTAGGCTTTAACTTGTATGGTTTAAGTGCCTTGGAGCATGAAAGTATAAAAATATAAGGTGGAGAGAAAATGCCGAATAATTTGTATGCAATAGAGGTTAAGCGCGCTGTAGCAGAAGATGCGGATGATATCATGAGGGTAACCAAAGATGCATTCGTCAAATATGTGGAAGTTGCAGGTCTTAGTCGTGATATCGATGCCTTGAAAGAAACGATTGAGGATATCAAATCAGATATTGAGAATAAGTATGTTTTTATCGTAAAGATAGACCATGTGATAGTCGGGGCGGTACGCGTGGAACTTCGAGATCAAGATTCCGCATATCTTAGCAGATTCGCAGTTGATGAGGAACACAGAAACACAGGCGTTGGAAAAATTCTCATGAGGGCAGTGGATAAGGTTATGACGGAAAACAGTATCAAGAAACTATATCTTTGTACAAGTTCCAAAGCAACCGCACTTATACGCTTTTACTACGGAAGAGGATTCTATATTACCGGTGTTGAGTACACCAGAGGATACCCTCGTGCAACATTGGTTAAAGAGTATTGATGATATCTGTAGTTGTAAGATATATCAACCAAAAGGCGTGTTTTAGTTCGCAAAGTATGTTAAAATATATTATCCGCACTAAAGCGCGATAACGAGGGGTATTCTACTATACAAGGAAGTATGAGGACTTGAGTTATGAAAGACCAAGTGAATGATGGAGGGAGAGATATGTTTGAATTACCTAAATCTTCTGATATACCGGATCAGTTGGATATAAGTTCTTTAAACGAGACACTCAGAGAGTTTATGTATGGAGCATATTTGCTCTCAAAACTGTGTGTAAGAACATCTGCAGAAGACGCAAGAATTAAAGAAGAAAACAGACAGCTCCACGAAGAAAACGAAGAGCTTAGAGCAGTTATGGCTCAAATGAAGAACTTTGTTGAGGGTGGATTTAAAGTAATCGGAAACGAGCAGTTATATAATGACGCAATTTTTTCGGTAAAGGCCGGAAGAAAGGCTAAGGCTGCGAAAGTTGTCGAAGAAGAGATCCCGGATGAAGAACCGATAGAAGAAATTGCAACAGAGGAAGAAGTTCCTGTTGAAGAAGAGATTTTTGCAGAGGAACCGGCTGTTGAGGAAATCGCGATAGAGGAACCCGCAGAAGAGATTGCGGCTGAAGAGCCTGTCGCACAAGAAGCTCAGGATGTTGAACTTGACGTTGAGTTTGCCCCTGATTTCGAGGTTGAGGAACCGATTGCTGAAGAGACTCCGACTGAAGAATCGATTGTAGAGGAAAGTCCTGTGGAAGAATCGATAGAAGAAGCTGCAGCAGATGAACCGATTGCTGAAGAGATTCCTGTCGAAACGCCTCCCGAGGAGGCAGCGGAAGCAGTATCTGAACCTGCAGCAGAAGCAGCGCCTGAATCTGCCCCCGAACCGGAGCCTGCACCTGCGGTAGAAATGCCGTCAGACCCGAATGCGAAGATGAGCCCGGACCAGATAGCAGCTTTGTTCGCGGCAGCAGAAGCAACACCTGAACCTGCACCGGAATCTGAACCTGCCCCCGAACCGGAGCCTGCCCCCGAACCGGAGCCTGCACCTGCGGTAGAAATGCCGTCAGACCCGAATGCGAAGATGAGCCCGGATCAAATAGCGGCATTGTTTGCGGCAGCAGAAGCAACACCTGAACCTGCATCCGAACCTGAGCCTGCACCTGCGGTAGAAATGCCGTCAGACCCGAATGCAAAGATGACTCCCGATCAGATAGCGGCATTGTTCGCAGCAGCAGGAAATTAGTATACAGATATAGGAATTAATACGTTATGAGTAGTATTTCTCCTTTTCCGAATAAGCATAAGAAATGGATGTATGCAGTGGTGTGGTTGCTGCTGGCATACTATTTATTCAAAATGTATCAGATCGCGTTACAGCGGTCTGATATTATTTTTTCGCCCGAATATGGATTCCGTATATTCTATACGTTCAAAGAGATAGTAATTTCGCCGAATGCAAATGTATTTAAAAACGTTTTGTATATGGTGGGGCTGTTCATACCGGTGGGATTTCTTTTCCCTCTTGCACGAAACAGACGATGCCAGAGCGCGGTTTTGCTTATCACACAACTGATTGTTACGGCACTGGAATTTTTGAAGTATTATCACCAAAAGGGCATAATCTGTTTGGAAGACTTCATATTGGCTATGCTTGGGGCATTTGTAGGTTATTGGATATTTATTGCACTTGTGACCAAAACAGTGGATGGCTATTATTACCGCAACAAATCAGGTGATACCAAAAAGGGTTGGCTGCTGTATTTGGTACTTGTTATTTTAGGATTTGCCTTTTTGTGGAATATTGCTAACGGAAACATCAAAAGTGAGAAAATCGCAACCGGTCTTAAGGATGTGAATACAAGCGGGGATTCAACGGAAGGAAAAGCAGGCAGTCGCTCGCGTGCCGAAGAGATTTATGACACAATCTATGAACAGATAGCTGAGGGAAAAACGCGAATAAAGGTAACATCATTCCTTGGGGATGTGAGTAGCGATGATATCGAAAATATCTTTAAACAGGTGTTGAAGGACCATCCGGAAATATTCTGGCTTAGCGGAAGTTATTACGGTATGGGTAGCAGTGTCATTGTCTCAACATCGTATACGTTGAATCTGGATACCAATTGTGATATTTCAAATCTTCCGCAGATGCAAAAGAACCTGGATAAGGTTGTGGACGGCATTGTAAAGGAGGCCCAAAAGCTTACTACTGACTATGATAAAGTCAGATATGTTCATGATACGATAATCGGACTATGCCAATATGATGTTGACAGTTATCGAATATTGCAGAATCAGGAAAACATATACGTGAGTGGACTTACCTATTCCGCTTACGGATGCTTGGTGGATAATCGTGCCGTATGCGCAGGATATTCCAAGGCTTTTCAACTTGTTATGCAAAAACTCGGAATAGAATGCGGATATGTTACGGGAACGGCATATAATTTGCAAGGTTCAGATCTTCATGCATGGAACTATGTCAGAATAGATAACGAATACAAGTATCTGGATTTAACATGGGACGATCCCGTGTCTTTGGGTGGAAGTTCAAATTCTTTAAGCCATGATTATTTCTGTCTTTCCAAGGATAAGATGTCCATGGATCATTTCGCCGATTCGGACCAATATCTGCCGGAGTAGGGGAGGCGGTATCTGCTACATTTTTGTTAAATCAGTGGCATAGCATTTGGTGTGTCCGGTGAATTTACCGAATATATATTTATTGGAAGCTGATTCACACATTGTATAGATACGACCGTCAACAAATGTGATTTCTTCTGCCATGGGGGCAAAAAGATACGAATTTTCCAATGAATTTGAATCGAGTTCATACAGCGGCGCGAATTTTTGACCAAGCAGGTCAATCGTCTTGCCGCTGTTTGCTTTTGCATAATCAAACACTCTTATATCGGATTTGGCCACTGCATAAGAGGCAGATGTATATATTTTCCCATCCTTAAAGGCAATTCCCTGAGTTAAATCCGGAATTGACCAGATTTCGGCCGAAGCCGGATTGTATCCAAAAGAATTCGGATAATCTCCGAGTTCGTATACAATAGCCAGTGCATGGTTTTGACCACCTGCACTTGTGGTAAACTGATGCGAAGCACAGGTGGGATAATTCTCCAATCTGTAGAATTCTCCTATTATCAGTTTGCCCTCTGAAGCCGTTACGAAAGCCGGCCCAAGATAATCGTTCTCGGCAAATTTTAAATCGATTACACCAAGGTGTTTGGGAGAACCGTTTAGTATATCTTCATATGAGTATATATTTACACAACAATCCTGTCCGCCGGCGACATAGACGAAGTCTTTGTATATGGAAATACCGCCGTTGTGAGAGGTTATGGTATGCCCCTCCTTGTCGGGTAAAGACACTTTGGACAGAATGTTACCTTCTTTGTCGAGAACATAAACCGGTGAAGCAGAGCCGTCATTCATGTAACCGGTTACGAGGAAATTTCCGTCTGTTTCGACGTATTCAAATCCTTGCGGAATGAATCCCGAATGAATGTCCGGTAAAGAAAAAGTTCTTTCCGAGGCTTGATAATAATTCCAAACCGGCATCTTGAAAAGAAGATTACATATAATGAAAACAAGAGTAATCAGTGATATTGCAACTACGAGAAGGGCTTTTAAGACTTTTTTCATTTGATTGTTTTCCTAATACTATATTAATGATAAAGCCGGAGGCTTTGACTCATGCATAATATTATAATATGATAGTATCGAAAATGAAAGTCATTCGGAGGCATAGTGTGAGCGAACGTAAAGAAAAAGCGATGAACAACTTTTTGGAAGGCTATAATTGCGCTCAATCGGTTGTTTTGGCGTTTGAAGATATTCTGCCTATAGAAAAAGATCAATTAATGAAATTGGCATGTTCTTTCGGCGGAGGAATGGGAAGACTGCGCGAGGTATGCGGTTCGGTAAGCGGAATGTTTATGGTTCTTGGCCTGTTATATGGCTATGACGGTCCTGAAACCGGCAAGGTCAAGGCTGAACAATATCGGAAAGTTCAGGAACTGGCTCACAAATTTGAAGAAGAATACGGCTCCATTGTATGTCGTGAACTTTTGGGACTAAGTGTCAGACATGATACTCCTACCCCTGAGGCAAGGACCGCGGAGTATTACGGCAAACGCCCCTGCAAAGAAATTATAGGTAAGGCGGCGGAACTTTTGGAAAAATTTATCAGCGAAAATGAAATTAGCATATAAGCTATTATATAAACGGAGGAATATATGGCAGTTAAGTTACAGACAATTCAGGAATTGAAGAAGTATTGTTCATTAAGAAGAATACCGCTTATGAAGCTAAGGTTCTTTATCGGAAAAGATGTTCCCGATAAGAAAGCTTTCGGAATATATAAAGAAGATGACGGAACGTGTGTTGTATATAAGAACATGTCCGATGGAGAAAGAGCGGTCAGATACCAAGGACCCGATGAGGCGTTTGCCGTTAACCAAATTTATATGAAATTGATTGAAGAATGTCATAAAGAGGGAATTCGACCTGATCTTACGGATGAGCGCGAAGGTGTTACCAGTGTCAGCAGTCTGGGATTTTCCGATAAGGTTAAGGCGTTCTTTTCAAATTCTTCCGGTTTGTTCGTTTCAATTTTGCTTGCAATACTGGCAGCGGTTGTATTTACTATCCCCTATCTTCTTCCGATAGTACTGACAATTTTTTTGATACCGTTTGGTCTTTACCATATTATTAAGAAGAAAGACTGGAAAGCAGGCGGAATAGTTTGCTGGGGAATTTTCACTGCAATATGCACTGTGATATGTGTTTTCATGATTATGGTATTCTACGAAACCTTCAGATTCAAGCAAGGTTATTATCGATATGATGACGGTGTATATTACCATGCCGGCGCAACCTGGTATACGGGTGATGAAAACGTGGATTGGCATTCTGCCGAAAATCAGGATTTGCTGAATGATAATGTTACATCCGATAATTTTTACGCTAAGGAATACAATGCGGAATTGGGAGTGCCGGATTTTTATGAATCCGAATGCTACAATACAATCAAAGCCAATGAAGAAGCCGCCAACAATATGTTTAATAATGTAACAGGTTTCGTCAGCCCGCCGAATCAAGAGTAGCAGTTTCTCGGGAAGGTCGTCATGAAGACGGCGAAAACAAAGCAGAAAATTGTGAGTAATAAAAATGCCCCGTTTTTTACACGAAACGGGGTATTTTTATATCAATATGCACAAAAAAGTAAAAATTGTGCTTGTACAGGTAAAGTATTTACATTCAAAAGTTGTACAAAAAAATGTAACATTATGTTCATAAATTGGAAAAATGTTACAGATGGGGGCTGACATGAACAAAATTAGATTTGTCTCATTGCTCTGTATGATTTCTATATTGTCCGTTTTACTGATGGGGTGCGGGGAGACTGTTGACTCGCCGATAGTAGGTAAATGGGCATACATTCACGATAAAGAAACAGCAGTGTTGGAATTAAAATCGAACGGATCGGCTGTGTACAATAACGAAAAGTATTCTTTTACCGAGGACGGGCAGTACATAATTTTATCTTCGGGCAAAGATAAGCAGAAGCTTCGTTATGAACTTGTTAAAGACGATTTGTACTTATACGAACCTGCCACATACATCTATGCAAGTGAAGGAGAACCGGACGGCTTGATTGGTGTTTGGGCGAATGAAAACAAGTGGAGTTACGAATTTACTAAGGAAGGTACATTCAGAGAAGATGGTTACTTCCCGGGCTATTACACGGTTGATGAAGCTAATTCCACAATCAAGCTGGTTTACAACGACCATTTCGAAGATACAACGATATACTATTCACTTGATGGAAACAGGTTACTGGTTGAATATCCTTGGAGAATGGTCAGAATGAATTAGGTGATAAGCACATAAGTGCTTCACATGGGCTGTTGGATGGCCCGATACAATTTTTATACTACTATAGGAGGACGAGTATGAAAAAGAAATTACTTGCAACACTCTTGGCTGCCGGTATGGTACTTTCATGCGTAGGCTGTTCAGGCAGCACAGACGCAGCTAGTGCATCGGCATCTGAGGCATCAGCTTCTGTTGAAGAAGCATCTGCATCTGTTGAAGAGGCATCTGCATCTGCATCAGAAGAAGTAGCAGCAACAGGCGACGCTATCACACTTGATATGTGGTGTATCGCTACAGAGAGTGACTCTAACCGTCATTCATACGAAGCTGCTATCGAAGACATGAAGACAGCTCACCCTGAAATCACATTGAACTGGGAAGCTATCGAGAACGAAGCATACAAGACAAAGATTAAGGCTGCTGTAGCTGCAGACGAAATGCCTGATATCTTCTTCACATGGTCATGTGCATTCCTTGGCGATTTCGTTCAGGCCGGTAAGGTTTACTGCTTAGACGAAGCATATCAGGGATTTGCCAGCGAACTTCCTGAGGTTATGCTTGGTAACACAACTTATGACGGAAAGCACTACGGTGTTCCGCTTACAATGAACATTGTTGGTATGTTTGCTAACATGGATCTTCTTGGCCAGGTTGGTTACACAGAGGTTCCCGGAACATATGAAGAATTCATCGCTTGCTGTGATGCCCTTAAGGCAGCCGGAATCATTCCTTTGGGATGTTCAGGTAAGGAAACTTGGTGTGTAACTGAGTACCTTGAGTCAGTAATCGAAAAGAGTATCGGTGCTGACGAGCTTAACGATATCTTCCTTGGCAAGGCTACATGGAATAATCAGGGTGTTGCTGAAGCAGTTGATACATTCCAGAAGTTAGTTAACGATGGTTACTTCGATCCCGAAGGTATCGCATTGTCTAACGATGAAGTTAAGGCTAACTTCATGGCTGGTAAGTATGCATTTTACATGAACGGTACATGGAACTGTGCTGACTTCGCAGCATCTGACTTCGGTGCTAGCGTTAAGGTTGCTGAGTTCCCTGTAATCAATGCTGACAAGGCTTCATTGGGAATGCTTATCGGTGGACCTTCTGATACACTTGCTGTAGCAGCTTCTTCTGAGCACGCTGCAGAAGCAGCTCAGTTCTGCTTCGAACTTGGTAAGGAAATCTGCCACTACGGTTACCTTGACGGTTGTGGACTTCCTGCTTGGACACCTTACTACGATACATCAGCAATCAATCCTTTGACACAGGCTGTTTCAGACATCTGTGCTAACGCTAAGTCTTATGTATTGTTTGGTGATACAGCTCAGAGCGCTGATGACGCTAACACATACCTTTCATATGTTGATCAGGTTTATGGTTGCGCTATTGACGGTGCAGGCTTCATCGAAGGCCTTGCTAACGATATCAGATAGTTTTAATTCTGAATTGGCAGTTTAAAAAGGTGGCGGTCCTTCCGGATCTTCAATAAGGTCAGGGGGACCGCCTTTTTGGGGAAGGAAAATCAAAATGAAAAAGACGTTTAGCAATAGACTTAATATTATATTGTTTTTGCTTCCGGCACTTATTCTGTTTGTGGGAATCCTTATAGCTCCTATTTTTATGTCAGGCTATTACAGCTTCTTTGACTATAATGCAATGTCAGGGGACATGGCGTTTATTGGATTTGATAACTATAAAGAGCTTTTCACCAGTAATGCCATTGGTTTCATGAAAGCATTGGGCAATTCGCTGCTTTTGGCAGCACTTTCAGTTTTTCTTCAGTTGCCGCTTTCATTGGGATTAGCATTGGTGCTTGGAAAAGGAATGAAGGGAGAGAGAGTTTTCCTTTCGATTTATTTCATTCCTGTACTTATTTCAACTGTTGTTATCGGACAGTTGTTCTTGAAGATATATAACCCTTCATACGGTATTTTAAATGTAGTTTTGGAAAAATTGAACATCATCACCGCAGACAACCATCCTATTTGGCTGGGAACCAAAGAAACAGCCTTGATAGCATGCTTCATACCTACCTTATGGCAATATGTAGGTTATCATATGCTGTTGATGTATGCCGGTGTTAAGTCTGTTCCGCTCGAACTTCGTGAAGCTGCCATGCTTGACGGAGCAACCCAAGGTCAGGTTAACAGATATATTGTTCTTCCATATATAAAAGCTATTATCAAAATCAGCGTTATCTTTGCTGTAACCGGATCGTTGAAATCATTCGACTTGATTTACGTTTTGACTAACGGTGGTCCACTTCATGCAACGGAAGTGCCGAGTACATTGATGATAGAAATGTTGTTCCATCGTAACAGATACGGAATGGGTAGTACAATTGCGGTTATGCTGATTTTACTGTGCTTCGCATTTGCGTTGATAATAGGTAGAATATTTAAGGAGGATGACTAAGATGGCTGATAAGAAAATTAAAAAGTCCTCCCAAAATGAACAGGAGAGCAGAGTGTATTCTTCAAAGCTTTCAGCAGGCAAGGTTATTACTTATGTATTGCTCTTAATATGGGCATTCATTAACCTCTTCCCGATTTACTGGATGTTTACGTTCTCATTGAAGGCTAATGATGAAATATTCGGTGCCAACGTAGCAGGACTTCCAAGAGACTGGTTATGGTCCAACTATTCAAGAGCTATGGCAACAGGTTCAATGGCCTTGTATTTCCTAAACTCTATTATTGTAGCTGTATTTGCTATATTGCTTACTTTAGTTGCTGCAATGATGGCTACATATGCAATTACGAGATTTAAGTGGAAATTGAGCAAGATGACGAACAGCTTCTTTATGCTGGGTCTTACAATTCCGATTCATGCCTCAATTGTTCCTATCTATGTTATTTTGATTAATTTAAAATTGACAAATTCGTATATTGCCTTGATTTTGCCATATGCTGCATTCTCATTGGCAATGGGTATCCTGATTTGTACAGGATTCATGATAGAAATTCCTTACGAACTTGACGAATCGGCATCCATTGACGGTTGCGGCAAGTGGGGAACTTTCTTCAAGATTATTATGCCGCTTATGAAACCTGCTGTTTCTACAATCGGTATTTACACTTTCTTACAGTGCTGGAATGAATTGATGTTCGCCAATATCTTTAATTCTAAGGAAGAGTATAAGACATTGCCGGTAGGTATTCAGAGTTTGTCCGGTGCTTATACAACAGACTGGGGTCCGATCGGAGCTGCATTGGTTGTGGCTACGTTCCCGATGTTGCTTGTGTATGTATTCTTGAGCAGACGTATTCAGGACAGCTTTATTGCAGGTGCTGTTAAGGGCTAATGCCTCAAATGTAATTAAAATTATTATTCAACCTGTTCGGGTTCTTGTCCCGGACAGGTTGTTTGCTTATAATGGGATTATGTTTAAAAAAATTTGCGATTTTCTCAAATTCAACAATTCGAATGTTTCGGTTACCAAGGCACTGAGATATTCGGTAATAGTTATTCTTTCTTTCTTCGTCATTGCCTTTTTGGCAGCATTAAGATTTACGATGGCGAGAACACAGAAGGATTATGAAGCCAGACAGTCCGAAACTATTATAACCAATATAACCGGAAGCATAGAGGCGAATCTTGACAACTACAAAGACATATCCAAGTTGTTGCTTCTTGATGATATGGCAGTTAAATATCTTCGTGCGATATCTGCTGATGCCGGACTTACCAATGATGCCAGATTCGGTGTCTTGGATGTTATGAATGTATGTCGTAATCTTGACTCGGTTGTTCTTATCAGAAACAACCATCAGTATATGAATACCGGACGAGGCCAGTACAGTGTAAACGTTGATTTGGATAATTTCGCCGAGTGGGAAGAATTGATTCTTGCTTCAAGAGGCGGTGCCGTTACCCAAATTAACGGTGGCGGTATTATTTTCAGAAATGACGGCGGACAGATGATTTCCATATCGAGAGCTTTTTTTGATATTAATTCTCAAAAGCACTTAGGATATATGATAATCAACTTTACAACCGGTATGCTGGACAGGGTTATCACCTCGCAAAAATCCGACAGAGTGTGTATTCTCACGGATGAAGGAACATATCTTGCCGGAAATAAGGACTTGATTCCATACACCTGCGATGAGTTTAAAACAAGCAGTATAGTGCACAAAGATTTCGGAGGCATATTTAGCAAAAAAGTGATTTCCGGAACAACCATGAAAGATGCTCCTTTGATGGTAATCTGTGAAACCAACGGAGGTTCTTCGACGATTCCGGGAGAGGTTATTCTGAGTTTCGGAATACTGCTGATTGCCTTTTTGGCTTCGGTATTTTTGGCAACCAAATTTATTATCCGCAATTTCACCACGCCTATTGTCAATCTTTCGGATGCGATGGAGAAGACCAAAGAGTCGGGATGGCTTGAAAAGGTTAATGTCGATATACCGAATAATGAAATCGGAACACTTGCGGACAGCTATAACAGTATGATAGATTATTTGAACAACCTTTTCTTGCAACTGATTGAAAATGAAAAGGAAATTCAAAGAGCGGAAATGAGTGTGCTTCATGAGCAGATTAAGCCGCATTTCCTATATAATTCATTGGAATGCATTAATTGCATGGCCATGGATGAGGGAGCCCCTAACGTTCAGAAGGCTATCGCCACATTGGGAAATTTCTACAGAAACTCTTTGAGTAGGGGAGATCGTGAAATACCCTTGTCACGTGAAATCAGAATTATTCAGGATTATCTGTATCTTCAAAGATTACGTTACGGAGATGTTTTGGTGGATGAATATCATCTTGATGAAAGAACGTTGGATCTGCCTGTTCCGAAACTTGTATTGCAACCGCTTGTAGAGAACAGTATATATCATGGTATTCGCCTCAAGGGGGAAGAGGGAATAATCAGTATTACAAGCCACTTGGAAGATGACGGACTTCACCTGTGGGTATATGATACAGGCGTAGGTATGCCCGAAGACGTTATTGAAAATGTACTGTCAACTCAAAAAAACGAGCCCCGGACTTCGTCCGAGGCACTTTCCGGATTCGGACTAAAGGGTACTGTTCAGAGAATAAGGTATTACAGCGGAAGTGATGATTCCGTAAGAATACGAAGTGAAATTGGGGAATTTACCGAAATCGAAATAGTGATTCCGGTGAATGAGAAGGAGTTATAGCAAATGATAAGAGTTATGGTTATCGATGACGAACCTACGGCAAGGAAACTGCTGATATCTACCATTGATTGGCAGGGACTTGAAATGGAACTGGCAGGTGAAGCAGCCAACGGTATCGAAGCTATTAATGTAATAGATGATATGCAACCGGATATAGCATTTGTTGATATATCAATGCCTTTTATGGATGGTATTGAATTTACCAAAATTGCTACTCAAAGATATCCCAAGCTGAAAATTATTATACTTACTGCATTCGATGATTTTGAATACGCCAGAAAATGCATTAAACTTCCGGTTATAGATTACCTTCTAAAACCCATAGTTGATGAAGAAGTCAACAAGGCCTTGATTGAGGCCAAGAAGGAAGTACTTATCGAAAAGGAAAAGAGCGCGGAGTTTGATGACGGATTACAGATTCAAGGTGATGAATCCATGTCGATGAAACAGATTACTTCGTTTCTTAAGTCTAATTTCACGGATTCGACAATTAATCTTGCTTCGGTATCTCAAAAGTTTGGATTCAATTCAAGTTACTTAAGTCGAAAATTCAAACAGGAAATAGGCAAGTCCTTTGTAGAATATCTGACTGAGTGCAGGATGGAAAAGGCAGTAGAACTTGCCAAAGAAAACGAGAAGATGTTCTGTACGGCTTCAAATGTCGGAATACCTGATCCAAACTATTTTGGACGTTGTTTCAAAAAATATACCGGAGTGAGCTATTCGGAATATGTTTCCACTCACGGAAAGTAATAATATGGGAGAGATTTAGATAATGGATATGGACTTGATAGCGTCGATAAGTATTTTTGATATATTCACATATGCCGACATACTTCTTTTTGTTGTAGGCGCATGGTTTGTTTTTGGGAAATTTAAGATTGCACGAGGCTGGAGTATTGTTCCGTTTGCCAATATGTACAAGTTGGCACAATGCGCAGACCGCGAAGATGAAGGCAGAGTCTTTTGTATTGTTACTTTTGGATACAAAGTCATCAATGTCGTATTTTCAATGCTTGACGGTGCGCTGCTAAACTATCCGCAGGCAGAACTTACGGTGTCTTTGATAACTTTAATTCTCTTTATTATGAGTCTTGTATACAGCATCAGAGTATACTCGGGATTGTGCGAAATACTTAACAAAAGAAAAAGTTGGGTATGGATGCTTACATTCCTGCAGGGAATTACAATGTTTGGCTGGGGTATTAGTAAAAAGATTCAACCTAAAACCCTGCGTCATTTGTTTGATGAAGAAGACGAGAGTGCAGCGTCTTTGTCCGGATTTGTGGCAGAAGAGACCGATAAGGGGTTGTCGGTTAACATAACTCAAAGAACAGCTAAGAACCATTTAAAGACCAAAGTTTTGCTTAAAGATATTCACATGAATATTGAGCCCGGTAACATGGTGCTTTTGCTTGGAGGCTCAGGTGCCGGCAAAACGACATTTGTCAATGCCATTACGGGATACGAGAAGGCTGAGGCGAAAATTCTGCTCGACGGTGATAACGTATATGAACGTTTCGATAAGATGAAATACAATATAGGTTTTGTTCCGCAACAGGATTTAATAAGATATAACGATACCGTGTACAAAACTCTTTCGGATGCGGCAACCTTAAGACTTCCAAGTTCGCTGCCTCGAAAAGAGCGAAAGGCACGAATAGACAAAGTACTTGATATATTCGGATTGAAACCGATTAAGAATAATATAGTCGGTAAGCAGTCGGGCGGACAGAAGAAGAGAATTTCGATAGCTACGGAATTTATTTCGGATCCTTCGCTCTTCATATTGGATGAACCGGATTCCGGTCTCGACGGTATACTGGCAAGGGATCTTATGACCAGACTTCACGATATCTCGCGTGAGGGAAAGATAGTAATTGTTATTACACATACTCCCGACAGGGTAATAGATTTGTTTGATAAGGTAATAGTTCTTGGCAAGGACGCTAACCGTACGGGACGTCTGGTTTACTACGGAGCTATTGATGACGCCAGAAAATTTTTTGGCAAGGATAAAATGGAAGACATAGTCAGAATGATTAATAAAGAAGATGAAGGCGGAGAAGGCAAATCCGATGAACTCATCGAAAAGTTTGGGGAGGTGCGCGATGCAAGAAACTAAGAAAATCAAGCATATCCGTCACAGAGGTCATTTTACGCAGATTCCCATATATTTGGGCAAATTCTTCCGTATGTTTGTTTATCAGGATGACTGGAAGGTAATTCCGATGGCTGCGGTTATTGCCGGACTGGTTGCATTCGTTATAGGTAAAAATATGTTTGTGACCATGGAAGGCACTATCATGGGAGCTTTGGGGCTGACCTGCATATGCATATGGAATGGATTTTTCAATTCGATACAAGTAGTGTGTCGTGAAAGAGATGTAGTTAAGCGCGAACACAGAAGCGGAATGCATATTACCTCTTACATTGCCGCACATATGATTTATCAGGCGTTCATATGCTTACTGCAAACGATTGTAACTGTCGGCGTAGGTGTGCTTTTTAAAGTTCCGATGCCTTTTGAGGGATTTATTACCGCCTATTTTTACCTTGATATCGCAATAACAATATTCATGATTACATATGCGGCGGATATGATGTCGCTGGCGGTTTCGTGCCTTGCAAGAACGACTACCGCAGCCATGACAATTATGCCGTTTATGCTGATTTTCGAACTGCTCTTTTCCGGCAAATTCTTTCAACTTGAAGGTTTTGCTTCCAAACTGACGAGCCTTTCGATTGCCAAGTGGGGACTTAACTGCATCGGTGCACAGGCATCGTATAACAAGCTACCCATGGTTACGGTTTGGAATCAGATATTCAAGTTTAGAGATGTCGAAATTATGGGATTAAAACCGCTTCAGATGTTCGTGGATGAAGTCAGCAGTCAAGGAAAGGTTAATGATCTTAATCTGATAATCGGCAGTCACAGTACCATGCCCGAACTTGAACTGACTACTCAGAATATTTACAACAGCTGGATTAACCTTGGCATATTTGCATTGGTGTTTGCCGCATTGGCATGGATATTCCTTAAGAGAATAGACAAAGATAAAAGATAATTGATTCATATTGGAGGCAAATATGAGGAGAATAAGATTATTTTTGGTTGTAACAGTATCAATAATGCTTACGTTATTGTTGGGAACGGTGGCAATGGCTTCACCTAAAACCATGCCTGACGGTAATGTGTTCGATGCGGATTTTTATGCTACAATGTATCCGGATGTGGTTGCGGCATTAGGCAAGGATGAATCCGTCTTGTATTATCATTATCTTACATTCGGCCAAAAAGAAGGAAGACTGGCAACAATGCCGGCTGCGCAGAATCTGCCGACAACTAAAGCCAAGTGGGAGTATACGGAGGCAGAACTCATAGATCAGGCTATCGCTTCGTGTATTAAGCCGGGAATGAATCCTCTTGATATGGCCAGAGCCGTTGACGATTATCTGTGTCGAAACGTTTCGTATGATGATAGTGCGACAAGATACAGCACATTCGATACACTCGCTTACGGCACGGCAATTTGCCAAGGATATTCGAATGCGTTTTGGAAGATAATGAATAAGCTTGGGGTACCTACGGATTATGTGAGCGGAACCGCGAACGGCGGAAGACATGCATGGAACCGCTGCAATTTCGGAGGAGTATATCTTTACACCGATGTTACATGGAATGACAGTCTCGGAAGCAAGAAGTACCTGCTTCTTACGGAAGAACAGATGGGTAAGGACCACGTAATGATGGAGATAAACAGACAGAACAGAGTTATGTAAACTGCGAGCGTTTACATGGGACAGACCAATTTATGAAACAACAGACGAAAAATAAAAAATCATATGAAATAGATATGTGTAACGGCAGACTCTTCTCGAAGATTCTGCTGTTTGCTTTACCCTTGATGGCATCAGGCATTCTGCAGCTTCTTTTTAATGCGGCGGATGTAATTGTTGTGGGAAGATTCGCAGGCAAAGAGGCGATGGCGGCGGTGGGCTCCACATCGAGCCTGACCAATCTGATTATCAATATATTTATCGGACTCTCAATCGGATGCAATGTCATGGTTGCCAGATACTATGGCGGTCAAAATGAGAAAGCGGTTTCGGAGGCTTCACATACATCTATATTGATCAGCCTTGTCGCGGGTGCGGTGTTGGCTGTGGTCGGCGTACTCGTTGCCAAACCGATGCTTACCCTTATGGGAACTCCCGATGATGTTATAGAACATTCGGTTCTTTACATGCGTATATATTTTCTCGGAATGCCGGTTATGATGTTATACAATTTCGGCTCGGCGATACTAAGAGCCGTGGGAGATACCAGAAGACCGCTGTACTACCTTAGTGTGGCGGGTGTGATAAATGTTGTTTTGAATCTGACGTTCGTAATCTTTTGCGGAATGGGTGTTGCCGGAGTTGCAATAGCAACGGTAGTATCTCAGGCGGTTTCGGCAGTTATGGTGCTTAGGTGTCTTATGAAATCCGAGGGCGCTATCAAAATCAGTTTGAATAAACTTAGGATAAACAAGCACATTTTGGGACAAATAGCAGGTATAGGTTTTCCGGCCGGTATTCAGAGTACACTTTTTAGTCTGTCGAATGTAATCATTCAGTCATCGGTCAATTCGTTCGGTTCCGTTATTATGGCGGGAAATACTGCGGCACAGAATTTGGAGGGATTTGTATATACTTCAATGAATTCGGTGCATCAGGCGACGGTCAGCTTCGTGGGCCAGAATGCGGGCGCAAGAAAGTACGACAGAGTTAAGAAAGTTGTTATACAGTGCCTTCTTTTGGTTACGGTAATAGGGTTGGTTCTTGGAAACTTACTGTATTTGCTTTCTCCTCATCTTCTGCAGTTCTATTCGTCGGATGCAGAGGTTATAGCCAACGGAGTAACAAGACTTAAGGTTATAGCAACAACATATTGCTTGTGCGGAATCATGGAAGTGTTTACCGGAGGACTTCGAGGCTTGGGTAAGGCAGTCGTACCTACAATAATCTCCTTGATAGGTGCCTGTCTTTTGAGAATAATATATATCTTTACCTTCTTTAGATGGTATCGTTCTCTTAATATGTTATACCTGACTTATCCGATTTCATGGTTCATTACAATTTTGGCACAGATTGTGTACTTCGTCATAGCATACAAGAATAGTGTGAAAAATAGCGGTGTATCCCGCCCAGATGCTGTTTAAGAGAGTTTTATGGATAAAGATATAAGATTGCATAGAATTAAAATATGTATTTACGCGCTGATGACGGCCGGCGTGATGCTTTTGATTTTTTTGATGTCGGCTGAGGATGCGGTTTCGTCAACGGAACTAAGCGATGGCTTGGTTCAGACTTTTATAGGACGTGCATTGGCATGGATGCCTTCTATTACCGGAGAGGGTATCGGCTATGATATACGCAAATACGGCCACATTGCAGAATACTTTTTGCTTGGCGTAAGCTCGATGTTGTTATTTGGAGAAATCATCACATTTCAACGTTTTGATTGGGCACGTCTATTCTTGTCCGCATTGAGCGGTGCACTGTTTTGCTTTGCTTATGCATGCTCGGATGAATATCACCAAACGTTTGTAGAAGGAAGAAGCGGTAAATTCTCGGATGTGGGGTATGACTCGATTGGATATCTTACAGGAACGGTTTTGATATTTTTGTTTTTGATTCTTAAGAAAAGGAAATACTGCAATAAGAATGGACAACGGTAGCAATCAAAGAATTTGTAAAAAATGTCTTCTTAAGGATGTAAGTCCCGAAGAGTATCAAGAGAAAATACACAAGTATATCGAGGCTTTGGGCAAGGATGCCGGAGTGGATTCTCATGAATATGAGCGAAGACTCGGAATTTGCCGGAATTGTGATATGCTTAATGCAGGAACCTGTAATGCCTGTGGTTGTTATGTAGAAATTCGTTCGGCAACCAAGGTCGGTAAGTGTCCCAAGAAAAAGTGGTAACAAACGGTTAAAAATAGTATAATAACTTTGTATATCAACTTTTATCAAGAAGGTATTTAAAATGAACGGATTTATGAAAGCATTGACGGCTTTACTTGGGGCTATAGCCGTTATTGCATGCATAGCTACTGTCGGAATACTCGGTTACTCTTTCATCAGTAGTGACAGTGCCAATAATAAAACAGCCAAAGCATTGACGGAAGGCGATTTCGAAAAACTTCCGGATGATGTTATTTTGGCCTCTCCGGTGCCGACTGTTGCACCGTCGATTTCGGATTCGACAGGTCAGGAACCTGTCAGTGTCGATCCTAATCATATCCATGATTATAAAGCCAATATTATTACGAAAGCTACCTGTTTGGAATCAGGACAGATAGAGTATATATGTTCGTGCGGTGACAGTTACGTTGTCGACCAAATGTCTACGGGACATGTTCCGGATGATTGGGAGATAGTAAGAGCCGCTACTACGACTGAGGACGGATTAAAGGTCAGAAAATGTATATATTGTGATGAAGTGGTTGCAAGCGAAACCATTCCGGCTACGGGTACGGGAGTGGATGCCAACGGTTCACCGCTTCCCAAACACGAGCATTTGTATATTGCCACTACAGAAAGAGAACCTTCATGTACACTCGCGGGACTTCGTAAATTGACCTGCTCGTGCGGTGATTTCTATACGGAAACCATTCCTGCCATAGGACATGTGGCTACGGACTGGACTACTGCCGAGGAAGCAACTTCGGATACATACGGAAGAAGTCAGAGAGTATGTTCTGTATGCGGCGCAATACTTGATGTTAAATCATTGCCGTTGTTGTCACCTTCGCCGTCGGCATCGGCTTCGGCATCCGCATCAAGCTCGGCTGCAACATCGGCATCACCCGGAGCCAGCGGTTCCAAGACTTCGCCCACGCCGTCGCCCACACCGCATGTACACAAATATTCATCTTATGTTGTTACACCTGCAACATGTACAACCAAGGGAATACGTTCGTATGTATGCAGCTGCGGAAGTTCATATGCCGAGAGCATTGAACTTGATTTGAACAACCATTCATATCAGGCCACCTTTGTGGCTCCTACAGATACACAGCAAGGATATACTATTTATACCTGTACAAGATGCAATTACAGTTACAAGGATAATTATATTATGCCGTTAACCAATAACGCACCGGAGGAGACAGAATGAAACTAGTATTTATCGGAGCAGACCATGAAGTGACGGGAAGCTGCCACTATCTGGAAGTAAACGGACATCACATTTTAATAGACTGCGGAATGGAACAAGGAGCCAACGTTTTCGAAAATGCACAGCTTCCTGTTTCGGAAGCAATGATAGACTATGTTTTGCTTACGCATGCCCATGTCGATCATTCGGGTATGTTGCCGATGCTTGTTGCAAGAGGCTTTAGAGGAAACATACTGGCAACTTCGGCTACGGTTGATTTGTGCAATATCATGCTTCGTGACTGTGCACATATTCAGATGCAGGAAGCTGAATGGAAGAACAGAAAGGCTAAAAGAAGTGCCAATAATGCACTTGTGGAGCCCCTGTATACCATGGAGGATGCGGACGGAGCAATCAAACGACTCGTGCCGTACCCTTATAATGAAATAATAGAAGTTTGTGACGGATTAAAGATTCGTTTCACCGATATAGGTCATTTGCTTGGATCTTCAAGTATTGAGATTTGGGCAACTGAAGGAGATGTAACTAAGAAGATAGTATTTTCGGGTGATATCGGTAATAAAAATCAACCGCTTATCAAAGATCCTTCATACACCAAAGATGCCGATTATGTTGTAATGGAATCAACGTACGGTGACAGATATCATGAGATAAACGACCGTGATAACGTTCGTGAACTGGCTAATATTATTCAGGAAACCTTTGATCACGGCGGAAATGTTGTCATTCCGTCATTCGCAGTCGGACGTACACAGGAAATACTGTATTTTATACGACAAATCAAAGAACAGGAAATGGTCAAAGGACACGGCAATTTTCCTGTTTATGTGGATAGCCCTCTTGCTGTTGAAGCGACTGGAATTTTCCATAAAAACGAAATAGAGTGCTTCGACGAAGAGGCCATGAAATTGGTTAAGAAGGGAATCAATCCTATATCTTTCCCGGGGCTTAAACTGGCTATTACATCCGAAGAGTCAAAGCTTATCAATTTTGAGAATACACCGAAGGTAATCATCTCGGCATCGGGAATGTGTGAAGCCGGAAGAATCCGTCATCATTTGAAACACAATCTGTGGAGGCCGGAGTGTACCATTTTGTTTGTCGGATATCAGGCCGTAGGAACTTTGGGCAGAATCATCGTTGATGGCATTGACGAGGTTAAACTGTTTGGTGAGCCTATTAAAGTTGAGGCTTCGATTAAAACGTTGATAGGTCTTTCGGGACATGCCGATAAGAACGGACTGATAGAATGGATTACAGCCTTTGACGAAAAACCGAGAAAGGTTTTCGTGGTTCACGGTGAAGACAGTGTATGTAAGAGTTTCGTCGAGTGTCTTCAGGTTGAATACGGAATCAAGGCATATGCACCGTATTCAGGAACGGTATTTAATCTGCTTAGTAATAAACTTGAATATGAAGCAGAACCGATTCTTATCAAGAAAACCACCAAATCCAAGTCTTCTTCCGATGTGTTCGGAAGATTGCTGGCAGCAGGACAAAGACTCCTTGCTGTTATTACCAAGAATGAAGGCGGAGCTAACAAGGATCTTGCCAAATTCGCCGATCAGATTAATTCGCTTTGCGATAAATGGGAGTAAACATGGCTAAAATTACTATTATAGAAGAAACAACCAAAAATCCGATTACTTTGATGGGACAGCGCGCAGGCGTATGCTGGGGAGCAAACATAGAGGATAAAGAAAAGAATTATAAGCGCGGGCTCGATTGTATTGCATCCGGACACCACAGAGTTATGGAGTATGTTAACGTTGAGGTTATTTTGGACGGATATTCGGCCAGAGTTATCAGAGAATGGTACACACATATAGGTGGGGCACCGACAAGACTTCAGGCAAGTACAAGATACATTAAGTATGAAGATTTCAACTACATTACACCGCATACACTGGAGAAGAATCCGGAAGCCAAGAAACTGTATGAAGACACAATGGCAACAATTGCCGATGCCTGCAAGACCTTGGAAGAAGATTACGGAATTGCAAGAGAAGATGCGGCTATGCTTCTTCCTTTGGGAATGAGTACCAAGATAGTCGATAAGCGAAACCTTCGTTCACTGGTTGAAATGTCGCATCAAAGAATGTGTACAAGAGCATTTTGGGAATACAGAGAATTGATGAATGATTTGTGCAAGGCATTGAGGGAGTATTCTAAAGAGTGGGCGTATCTTGTGGACAATTACTTTATGCCTAAGTGTGAAGTGGCAGGTTATTGTACGGAAAAGAAGAGTTGCGGACGTAAACCGATGAAGGAAAACTAGTATGAATATAATTGTTGCGGCAGACGAAAATTGGGCAATCGGAAATAACGGAGATCTTTTGGTAAGCATACCGGCCGATCATAAGCTTTTTCGACAAGAAACGTTGGGGAAGGTAGTGGTTCTTGGTCATAAGACGCTTAAAACATTTCCTCAGGGACAGCCTTTGGAGGGAAGAACCAATATAATTTTGTCAAATGATAAGAATCTTAAGGTCAACGGTGCTCAAGTTGTATGCGGACTAAGGGAACTTCTTGAGGAACTCAGCGTATATACAAGTGAAGATGTCTTCGTTATAGGCGGCGAAAGCGTATACCGCCAATTGCTTCCGTTTTGTGATACGGTGCATGTGACCAAGATAGAACATAAATATCAGGCTGATGCATATTTCCCCAATCTTGATGAGTCGGATGAATGGGAGATGACGGCTCAGTCGGACGAACAATGCTATTTCGATTTGACATACTATTTTCAAAAATATGAAAGAATCAGACGATGAAAAGCCCCTCCAAACGGAGGGCTTTTTCATTATGCGTTGACTTTTATTTGTCAAAGTATAATAATAAGGTGTTATATCATGAAATGATTATACATTTATTTAAAGAAAGAAGGGAATTAATCATGGCAAAGAAAGACATTGACTGGGGTAGCCTACCGTTTGGCTACATGGAAACAGACTATCGTTATGTTTCTAACTTCAAAAATGGTGCATGGGATAACGGAGAATTAACCAAAGACGCGAACATTACACTTAATGAGTGCGCATGCGTCTTCCAATATGCACAGACAATTTTTGAAGGCTTGAAAGCATACACTACAAAGGATGGTAGAACAGTCGTCTTCAGACCTGATTTGAACGCAGAACGTATGGTGAACTCGGCATTAAGACTTAAGATGCCTGCATTCCCGAAGGAAAAGTTTTTGGAGGCTGTTGACATGGTTGTTAAGGCCAATGCAGATTACGTTCCTCCTTACGGTTCGGGAGCTACACTATACCTTCGTCCATATATGTTTGGCTCTAACCCTGTTATCGGTGTTAAGCCGGCAGATGAGTATCAGTTCAGAATTTTGACAACCCCCGTAGGTCCTTATTTTAAAGGCGGCGTTAAGCCGATTACCATCAGAGTGACCGATTATGATCGTGCAGCACCGCACGGAACAGGTAATATCAAGGCAGGTCTTAATTATGCAATGAGTCTTTATGCTATCGTAGATGCCCATGAAAAGGGTTATGACGAAAATATGTATCTTGATGCTGCTACACGCACCAAGGTTGAAGAAACAGGCGGCGCTAACTTCCTGTTTGTAACCAAAGACGGAAAGGTTGTTACACCTAAGTCTGATTCAATTCTTCCTTCTATTACCAGACGTTCATTAATTCAGGTTGCTAAGGAATACCTTGGACTTGAAGCTGAAGAACGTGAAGTTTACGTAGATGAATTGGGTGATTTCGCAGAGTGTGGTTTGTGCGGAACAGCAGCAGTAATCAGCCCGGTCGGTAAGATTGTTAATCATGATAAAGAGATACTTCTTCCGGCAGGAATGGAAAAGATGGGACCCGTTACACAGAAGCTGTATGAGACATTGACAGGCATTCAGATGGGTACAATTGAAGGCCCCGCAGGTTGGGTACACGAAATTAAGGTAGATTAAATTGCCGGAAAGGAATTGTAGTAATATGGCAGAACAGGCAGGCACTAAAGTAATGATGCTGGGTAATGCAGCAATCGCAAGAGGTGCATACGAAGCAGGAGTCAAGGTATCGGCAGCATATCCGGGAACTCCGAGTACAGAAATTTCAGAGAATTTGGTTAAATATAAGGATGAATTGTATTGTGAGTGGTCACCTAACGAAAAGGTTGCAATGGAAGTTGCAATAGGTGCGTCTTTCCACGGAGCAAGAGCGATGGCATCTATGAAGCATGTAGGTGTCAATGTGGCATCGGATCCTTTATATACCATATCATATTCGGGAGTTAACGGCGGTTTGGTTGTAATAGCAGCCGATGATCCGGGATTATACAGCTCACAGAACGAGCAGGATTCCAGAATGGTGGCAAGAGCCGCTATGGTTCCGGTTGTTGAGCCTTCGGATTCGGAAGAGGCCAGAGTCTTTACCAAAAGAGCTTTCGAATTGTCGGAGAAATACGATACTCCGATAATTGTAAGAACAACCACAAGACTTGCACATTCACAGGGAATGGTTAATTTGGAAGAACGCAGCAACCTTCCGGATAAGCCCTACGAGAAGAATATTCCCAAGAATGTTATGATGCCGGGAATGGCTAAGAAACGTCATTTATATGTAGAAGAAAGATTAAAGAAAATGGCGGAAGACGGTTATTCTCTTGATTTAAACAAAGTAACATACAATGATACCAAAATCGGTGTTATTACATCAGGAATTCCTTATCAGTATGTCAAGGAAGTACTTCCGAATGCTTCAATTTTGAAACTCGGACTTGTACATCCGCTTCCTCGTAAGCTTATTGAGGAATTTGCTTCCAAGGTTGACACCTTGTATATTGTGGAGGAACTTGAGCCTGTTATCGAAGAACAGGTTAAGAGCTGGGGAATTAAGTGTATCGGCAAGGAAATATTTACCGTTCAGGGTGAATATTCTGCCAATATGATACGTAAGGCTATTTTGAAGCAGGACCTTGATTTGGAAGAACCTGCAGATGTACCTGCACGTCCGCCTATTCTTTGCCCGGGATGTCCTCACAGATCTGTATATTCGGTTCTTAAGAAACTTAAAAAGCATGCTGCAGGAGACATAGGCTGTTATACACTCGGAGCGGTAGCTCCCCTGCAGGTGGTTGAAACTTCCGTATGTATGGGTTCTTCAATTTCAACGCTCCATGGTGTTGAAAAGGCCAAGGGTTCTGAATATGTTAAGGATTGGGTAGCCTGCATCGGTGATTCAACATTCCTTCACACAGGTGTAAACTCACTGATTAACATGGTATATAACAAAGCAACGGGTACGGTTATCATCATGGATAATTCTACTACCGGAATGACCGGACATCAGGAGCATGCCGCAACGGGTAAGACACTGATGGGTGATGAGACATACATGATAGATATCTATAACCTTTGTAAGGCTATTGGTGTTGAACATGTGGTTGAAGTTGATGCTTTTGATACCAAGAAACTCGAGGAAGTTATCAAAGAAGAGACTCAGCGTGATGCCGTATCGGTTATCATAGCCAAGTCATTATGTGCACTTCATAAGGATTTTGTTCCTAAGGGCAAGTGCGTCGTTGATATAGAAAAGTGTAAGAAATGTGGTGCTTGTATGGTTTCTGCATGTCCGGCAATACATAAAGGTGCTGACGGAGAGGCTGAGATTGATGCCACAATGTGTAACGGATGCGGACTGTGTATGCAGAGCTGTCCATTCGGTGCAATTAAGTTGGTAGAGAATAAGTAGGAGGTTCACCATATGGAAACAAAGAATATAATGATTGTCGGAGTTGGTGGACAAGGAACTTTGCTTACCAGCAGAATTATCGGAAATGTAATTACTAAGGCAGGGTTTGATGTAAAGATATCCGAAGTACACGGTATGGCTCAAAGAGGCGGTTCCGTTGTTACATTTGTTCGTTACGGTACGGAAGTTGCCGAACCTATAGTAGAGGAAGGATGTGCGGATATTCTTATTGCATTTGAAAGACTTGAAGCATTAAGATATGCCCACTTTTTGAAAAAGGACGGAGTACTCATAGTTAATGATGTACGTATGGATCCTATGCCTGTAGCTATAGGCGCAGCACAGTATCCGGATAACATTATCGAGAATTTGTCCGCTAAGTACCGTGTTGTATCTATGGATGCCAAGAAAGAGGCAATCGAGCTTGGAAATGCCAGGGTTTTCAACACAATTATTGTAGGTGTGGTTGCCAAGAGTATGGATTTTTCATATGAGCAGTGGATTGAGGTAATTAAAGAAACAGTTAAACCCAAGACAGTTGATATCAATATAGAAGCTTTCAAGAAAGGCTATGAATACTAAACTGCCGGAAAGAGGAAGACAATGATTTGGAATGAATCAAAAGAATGTATGAGCCGTGACGAACTGGCCAATCTGCAGTCCAAGCGTTTGGTCAAGGTCGTTGAACGTGTTTATCATAATGTAGAGCACTATCGTAAAAAGATGCAGGCAATCGGTATCGAACCCGGTGATATTAAGGGAATAGATGACTTGAGCAAATTGCCTTATACAACCAAGGATGACTTGCGGGACACATATCCGTTTGGATTGTTTGCTGCTCCTCAATCGGAAATCGTAAGAGTTCATGCATCGAGCGGAACTACGGGTAAGGCCACTGTTGTCGGATATACCAGACACGATTTGGAAATATGGAAAGAGTGTGTGGCAAGAGCTCTGACAATGGCAGGAATCGGTAAGGGAGATGTTATTCAGATTGCGTACGGATACGGATTGTTTACCGGAGGATTGGGTGCTCATTACGGAGCTGAACACGTGGGTGCAACTGTTGTTCCTCAAAGTACCGGAAATACCAAGAAACTGGTTACGATGATGAAGGATTTCGGAGTGACGGCAATTGCCTGTACCCCTTCGTATCTTCTTCATATAGCAGAAACTCTTGAAAATGAAAAAATGCTTGAACAGGTTAGACTCCGTGCCGCTGTTTGCGGAGCAGAACCCTGGACGGAAGCAATGAGACATCAGATTGAAGACAGACTTCATATTACGGCACATGATATCTACGGCTTGTCTGAAATTATGGGTCCGGGTGTAGCATGCGATTGTGAGCAACATCAGGGATTGCATGTATGTGAAGACCACTTCCTGCCCGAGATAATAGATCCTGATACGTTGGAGCCTTTGGGTGCCAACCAGTCAGGTGAGTTGGTATTTACTTCACTTACCAAGGAAGGACTTCCGTTAATCAGATATCGTACCAAGGATTTGACATCCATATCGTATGATAAATGTGAATGTGGTCGTACCACAGCCAGAATTTCAAGATTCACAGGAAGATCGGATGATATGCTGATAATCCGTGGAGTTAATGTGTTCCCGTCACAGATAGAAACAGCTTTGCTTGAAATGAACGGAACTACTCCCCACTATCTTATGATTGTTGACAGAGTCAACAATCTTGATACTCTTGAGGTTCAGGTTGAAGTTGAGGAAAGATTCTTCTCAGACCAGATAAGAGAACTTGAGAACTTGAGCAAGCAGATTGCCCACACTATTCAAATGGCTATCGGACTTGCCGTTAAGGTTAAACTTGTTGAACCCAAGACTTTGGAAAGAACCGAAGGCAAGGCTAAACATGTTATTGATAACAGAAAGCTTATATAGTAATAAACTTGTACCTTAGAGCAGAGGGTTGAATGATATGAAACAGTTGTCGGTATTCATTGAAAACAGAGAAGGAAGATTGGAAGATGTTCTCAATCTTTTAAAGGATAACAATATAAATATTATATCTTTGTCATTGGCGGACACATCTGACTATGGTGTGCTCAGACTTATCGTAAGTGATAATGAAAAGGCCAAAGATGAACTTAAGAAAAACGGATTTTCCGCCCATATATCCGAAGTTGTGGGAGTTAAAATGTCTCACACGGTAGGATCATTGCAGTCGGCTTTACACGTACTTACCAAAGAAAACATCAATGTTGAGTATATGTATGCCCTTTGTACCAAGACAGATGAAGCTGCAATCGTTATTAAACCCGCCGATATTGAAGGCTCGGTTAAAGCCTTGAATAATGCAGGATTTGATTTGTTTACCGACGGTGATTTGTTCTGATAAAAATATAATGAATAAACGAAACTATCAAAAGGAACTTGAAAAGATTCTTGAAGCCAAAGAGACTGTCGGCGCGAAGCTTTTCCTACACAGTTGTTGTGCTCCGTGCAGCAGTTATGTTTTGACTTATCTGTGTTCAGTCTTTGATATTACAGTATTTTATTATAATCCGAATATTACGGATGATGATGAGTACCAAAACAGAGTAAGTGAACAAATCCGCCTTATTGATACTTTGAATGGGGAGGGAATTTCCAAATACCCTATTAAAGTCATTAAGGGTGATTATGATAAAACTGCATTTTATGATTGCGCCAAAGGGCTTGAAAATGAACCTGAAGGCGGAAGACGGTGTACCGGGTGTTTCCATCTTCGCCTTGAGCGAACCTGCAAGGAAGCACTGGCAAACGGAGCGGACTATTTTGGAACCACTCTTACGATTTCGCCGCTTAAGGATGCGGAAAGAATCAATAATATAGGTTTTGGCCTTGAGAATGAACTCGGTGCCGGGAAATTGAAATTTTTGCCTTCCGATTTTAAAAAGAAGGACGGTTATAAGACCTCGATAGAGCTGTCTAAGAAATATAATTTGTATCGTCAGGATTATTGCGGTTGCGAATTCGGAAAGATGCAGGGTAAAGAACAAAAGGATAAATTATTATGAAAAAATTGCTGGATATTATATCTGAAGAGATGAAGAAAGCCTTTGAAGAGGCAGGATATGATAAGGAACTTGGACGCGTAAGTGTTTCCAACAGACCCGACCTTTGCGAATATCAGTGCAACGGTGCAATGGCGGGTGCCAAGAAATACGGTCAAAAGCCTATAGATATAGCCAATGCCGTAGCTTCATGCCTTTCAAATTCCAAGGTATTTGCCAAAGTCGAAGCAGTTATGCCGGGCTTTTTGAACCTTAATCTTTCTTCTGACTTTTTGGTTGATTATGTTTCAAAACTTAACAGTGATAATAAATTCGGACTTGACGTTGCCGCTCCCAAGAATATCATTGTGGACTACGGCGGCCCCAATGTTGCTAAACCTCTTCATGTTGGACATCTTCGTTCCGCTGTTATAGGTGAGGCGGTCAAGCGTATTTGTAAATATATGGGAAATGACGCAATAGGAGATATTCATCTGGGCGACTGGGGACTTCAGATGGGTCTTGTAATTAACGAAATTCAGGTGCGTCAGCCCGAGTTGGTATATTTTGATGAAAACTATGACGGAGAATATCCGACAGAACCTCCCTTTACCGTAGGTGATTTGGAGGAAATATATCCTTATGCTTCGGGTAAATCCAAAGAAGACCCCGAGTATAAGGCTAAGGCGATGGAGGCAACATTTAAGCTTCAAAGCGGAGTACGCGGTTACAGAGCATTGTGGAAGCATATTATTAATGTTTCCGTTACCGATATGAAGAAGAACTACGATAAGCTTAACGTGCATTTTGAATTATGGAACGGTGAATCTACGGTACATGATGTTATTCCGGGAATGGTTCAATACATGAAGGATAACAACTATACATATCTTTCCGACGGTGCATGGGTAATTGATGTTAAGGAAGATACCGATACCAAGGAGATGCCGCCATGCATTCTTTTAAAATCCGACGGCGCTTCATTGTACAACACAACGGATCTTGCAACCATCCAGGAGCGTGTCAGGGAGTATAATCCCGAAAGGATGGTATATCTGACCGATAAACGTCAGGATTTGTATTTCGAGCAGGTGTTCCGTGCTGCCAGAAAAACCAAACTTGTTTCGGATGATGTTGAATTGATACACATCGGTTTCGGTACGGTTAACGGAAAGGACGGCCATGCCTTCAAAACCCGTGAGGGCGGTGTAATGCGTCTTGAAAGTCTTATATCAGAAATTAACGAAAAGACATATGAACGTATTCTTGAGTCACGGGAGATGCCGGAGGAAGAGGCTCGTTCGATTGCGGGCATTGTTGCATTGGCAGCAATCAAATACGGTGATTTAAGCAATCAGGCTTCCAAAGATTATATTTTTGATATTGATAAGTTTACTTCTTTCGAAGGTGATACGGGACCGTATATTCTTTATACCATCGTGCGTATTAAGTCGATTCTTGCCAAAGTCGCACAAGATGGTTTTGATACTGAAAAAGCTATGATGAATTCGTGCTATTCGGCAGCCGAAAAGGCACTTATGATGCAGATTGCGGGATTTAACGCAATGATGCAAAATGCTTATGACGAGGTAGCTCCTCATAAGATTTGTGCATATATTTATGATTTGGCCAATGCCTTCAACAAATTCTATCACGAAACTAAAATTGCAAGCGAAGAAGATACAAAGAAGAAGGCTAATTGGATAGCATTGTTGAAACTTACCAAAGATGTGCTTGAAACATGTATCGATGTTTTGGGCTTCGCTGCACCGGATAAAATGTAATCCTATCGAAAGGTGATATTATCAGAATGGAAATACCTGAGAGACTGACTAACGAAACTGCCAGAGATTATGCTTTTAGAGTACTGAAAATGAATATAGTTTCGCTTCGGCTTGAACCCGGGACCATGATTTCGGAGAACGAGATGGCGATGGAACTGGGGTTGTCGCGAACTCCGGTAAGAGAAGCGATGTTTGATTTGACCAAAACATCGGTTATTGAAACCTATCCGCAAAGGGGAAGTTACGTTGCTCTTATCGACACCAAGATGGTGGAAGAATCACGATTCTTAAGACGTGTATTGGATACGGCTGTTATTGAGGCTGCGTGTGACAATGCCACGGAAGATGATATCAAAATTCTCGAGGACAATGTTCAACTTCAGGAATTCTACCTTGATAAGGGGAATGCCGAGAAAATTTATGAGCTGGACAACGAATTTCATAAACAGATTTATACGGCAGCCAAGAAAGATGTTATCTATGAAATGAGTTCAACCTTGATGATTCATTTTGACAGGGTGAGAACACTTTCGGTTGAAACGGTTAAAGACCTGAAAGTGGTAAACGATCATAGAGCCATGCTCGAAGCAATAAAGGATAGAGATAAAGAAAAAGCAGTTTTTCTGGTTAACAAACACCTCGGAAGATATCAGGTGGATGAAGAAGTTATTAAGAAAGACTGTCCGGAGTACTTTAAGTAGATCGGTATGGAGATAAAGATAAAGTCTTTTTTGAATACAACTGAAGATGATTCAATACACATCTATGTCGATGGCAGTTATAACAAAGATACGCAAGAGTACGCTTACGGTATGGTCGTTTTGAAAGAAGACGGAACGACGGAAGAGTATTCGGATAAATTCAGCGATCCCGAACTTAAATCCATGTGGAATGTGGCCGGAGAAATAATGGGCGCCTGTGCGGCAATGCAGTATGCCATGGATTACGAATTGACGAAGATAACCATATTTCATGATTATGAGGGAATTGCCAAGTGGCCGCTTGGTGAATGGAAGGCCAAGAAGGACGGAACGAAGGCATACGTTGAGTTTTATCAAAAAGCTTCCCAAAATTGTTCGATTGCATTTAAAAAGGTTACGGGACACAGTGGGGACAAGAATAATGACTTGGCCGACAAATTGGCCAGAGGTGCTTTGGGATTATAGATAATAAGGAGTATATATGCTTTACTATTGTTTTTGGACATATCCGAATGTAATGCTTGCTTTGGGAGCAATTTTCACTTTTTTGGCTACACTTATAGGATTGCATAAATTTAAGGATAAACTTCCCGCTGACGAAGGCAGGGACTTTGCCGTTGACGGCAAATTGTCAAAAGGAAAGCCTCGCGGAGCGGGAATTATTTTTGTTTCGGCCTGTGTGCTGGGAACGGTTCTGTTCAGCCCTATTAAGATTGAACACTATATTTATATTCTGCTGGTATTTGTGGAAATGTATACAGGCTATTTGGATGATAAGGCAACCAAACCATGGGGCAGACTAAAAAAGGGAATTCTTGATTTGTTTGTCGCTATTACGGTGGGAGTGACTTATCTTGTGTTCAACGGTTCGACTTTTACGATGGCAGTTGCTGATATAACGGTTACAATACCGCCGGTATTGTTGGTACTTTTGATTGCCGTTATGGTGTGGGTTTCGATTAATGTTACCAACTGCGCCGACGGAGTCGACGGACTGTCGGGAACTTTGGTTATTATTACCATCATAAGTTTTTATGTTTCCGATTTGGCATTCGACAGATTTTATAAGTTCAATTACATAATGGTGTTCATGATGGTGGCAATACTTGCCTATCTGTGGTTTAATGCCGGCCCCAGTATTTTGATGATGGGCGATGCCGGTTCACGTGCCATGGGTGTGTTCATAAGTGTTGTTGCCCTTAAGAGCGGTTTGCCGCTTTTGTTTATTCCGTTTGCTCTGCTGCTTATTCTTGATGGCGGCTTAGGACTGCTTAAGGTTTCTGTTATCAAAATATTTAAAAAGAAAGATTTCATGAATAAGATTCGTACGCCGCTTCATGATCACGTTCGCAAGAATGTGGAGGTTCCGTGGTCAAATAATCAGGTTGTGATGCGATTTGCGATTCTTCAGACAATTATTTCGCTTGTTACTATCTATATTTTTGTAAGATAAATGTGAGGTGGGGGTATGACACAACGAAGAGATAAAATCAACTACTATTTGGATTTGGCTGAAACAGTAGCTCAGAGGGGGACTTGCTTAAGACGTAAGTATGGCGCTGTCATTGTCAAAAATGATGAGGTGGTTTCCACCGGATATGTCGGAGCACCGAGAGGACGGAAGAACTGCTCGGATGTAGGAACCTGTATACGAAATGAGCTCAATATTCCCAGAGGTGAAAGATATGAGCTTTGCAGAAGCGTACATGCCGAAGCCAATGCAATTATTTCGGCATCACGGGCTCAAATGCTTGATTCGGATTTATATCTTGCGGGAGTTGATGCAGTTACGGGTGAGTATATTCCGAATTCCAACAGCTGCTCGATGTGCAAACGACAGATTATCAATGCGGGTATTAAGCGCGTGTTTGTCAGGGACTCACGCGATGAATACAGAACAATTCAGGTTCAGGATTGGATAGATAATGACGAATCCCTCGAAGGAGTGAAAGGATACTGATGAAAAAGATATTGGACTATGCGAAGTACACTGAGACTGCGCGAAAAGCTGTTGCTTCAGGACAGGTTCTTCTTAAGAACGACAATGAAGTTCTTCCCATCAAAAAGAATTCAACGGTTTCGATTTTTGGCCGTGCACAGATGAATTATTACAAATCAGGTACCGGTTCCGGCGGTTTGGTTAATGTTAACCGCGTAATCGGTGTTTTTGAAGCATTTAAAGAACTGGATTCATCCGACGGTATAAAAATATACGAGCCCGTTAGTGCTAAGTATGAAGAATGGGTCAAAGATCATCCGTTTGATGAAGGTGTAGGCTGGGCTAATGAACCTTTGTGTCAGGTTGAGATGCCGATAGATGCTGATTTTGCAAATGAGGCAGCGACCAATTCCGATTATGCGATTGTAATCATCGGAAGATCTGCAGGCGAAGACCACGATAACAGAAATGAACCCGGCGCATATTTGCTTAATGACACGGAATTGGATATGCTTTCAAAAGTAAGAAGCGCTTTTGATAAAATGGTGGTTCTTCTGAATGTGGGAAATGTTATTGACATGAGCTTCGTCGACAGTATTAACCCCGATGCCGTTATGTACATATGGCAAGGCGGAATGGTAGGAGGACTCGGTACTGTTGATGTTCTTCTTGGAAAGACATCTCCTTCGGGTAAACTTGCGGATACCATAGTCTATGATATTAATGATTACCCCTCAACCAAAAATTTCGGCAATGTGGATGAAGCTGTATATGAAGAGGATATCTTTGTAGGATACAGATATTTTGAAACTTTTGCCAAGGATAAGGTAAGGTATCCTTTCGGATTCGGACTTTCCTACACTAATTTTGATATTAGTCTTGATTCGATGGTTATGGCCAATAATTATATTTCAACGGATGTTACCGTAACCAATATAGGAATGAATTCGGGTCGTGAAGTAGTACAAATATATATTGAAGCTCCCTACGGAGCTTTGAGCAAACCTGCACGTGTGCTTGCGGGATTTGCCAAGACCAAAGAACTCCAACCGGGATCAACGGAAACACTTCATATAGATATACCGTTCAGAAATTTTGCTTCATACGATGATGACGGAAGATGCGGATTGGGAACCGGTTTTGTTCTGGAAAAAGGTGAGTATCATGTGTATTTGGGAAGCGATGTAAGGAGTGCGTCATTGGCGCATACTTTCGAGTATACCGAAACAACCATGATAACCCCGACGGAGAATGCACTCGGACCGGTCAAGGCTTTTAAGAGAATGATTCGTATTCAGAATGGCGGCGTAGATGTTATCGGATACGAGGATGCACCTTTGCGTAAGGATACCATGTCTCAAAGAAGACTTGAACGCTTGCCGGAAGCAACTTTGATAACGGGAGATAAAGGATACAAGCTTCTTGATGTTAAAAATAATAAGATATCAATGCGGGATTTTATAGCGCAACTTTCGGTGGAAGAATTGTGTACGATTATCCGCGGTGAGGGTATGAGTTCCAAACTTGTAACACCGGGAACCGCATCGGCATTCGGAGGAATAATTCCCTCCTTGAAGGATAAGGGAATCCCTATAGGATGCATGGATGATGGCCCTTCCGGTATGAGACTTGACTCGGGTATGAAGGCATTTTCACTGCCTAACGGCACATTGCTTGCCTGCAGTTTCGATATGAAGGTGAATGAGGAACTTTTCGGATTTACCGGCATTGAAATGCTTAAGAATAAAGTTGATTGTCTTTTGGGTCCGGGTATGAATATTCACCGTCATCCGCTTAACGGCAGAAACTTTGAATATTTTTCGGAAGACCCTCTGTTGTCGGGCGTAATCGGCGCATGTCAGGTTAAGGGGCTTCAAGCATCGAATGTAACCGGAACAATCAAACACTTTGCCTGCAATAACCAGGAGACGGCAAGACATGAAGTCAATCCTGTTGTATCCGAAAGAGCATTGCGTGAAATATATCTTCGAACATTCGAAATCGCTGTAGAAAACGGCGCTGATTCCGTAATGACGACATATTCATTGATTAACGGTGTATATACTTCCGGAAACTATGATTTGAATACTACGGTTTTGAGAAATCAGTGGGGATTCAAAGGAATAGTAATGACCGACTGGTGGGCTAAGATTTCCGAAGAAAATGTCGAGTCCAACAAGACGAATTTTGCAGGTATGGTCAGAGCTCAGAATGATCTGTATATGTGTGTGCCGGGAGCAACGGATGATGTTGGAGACAATGCACTTGAGGAAGCTATAAGCGGTAAGCTTACAATAGGCGAACTTCAGCGAACAGCGACCAACGTATGCGGATTCCTTATGAAGAATGCCGTATTCACGCGCGAATATGAGGAACCGATAGAGATAGAAGTTATTAATGCAGAGGAAGGATTTGACGAGCAACCGATAGAAGTTGATTTCATCCCTGTTAACAAAGATACAGTTATTGATTTGTCCGATGTTCCGGTGACCAAAGGCGGTGAATACTATTTTGGAATAGATTTGAACGATCTTGGAACATATGAGATAACGATAGTGGCTAAGGGGCTTGGAAACAATGAACTGGCACAATTGCCGGTAGTTTTGTTCATGCACACTATGCCGATAATCAGTGCGGTATTCAGAGGAACCGGCCAGATTGATTCCTGCACGGAAAACATTAAGTTCCTGAACAAACCGAATGTTATGCACTTCTACTTTGGCATGGGCGGTGTTGAACTAAAAGAACTGCGATTCAAATTAATTGATACAACAATATAAAAAATGCTTGACATTGTTATAGAATAAATAGTATATTATTAAGGCAGTCGCGTTACGACTGCAGCTTGGAATCTTAGCTCAGCTGGGAGAGCATCTGCCTTACAAGCAGAGGGTCACAGGTTCGAGCCCTGTAGGTTCCACACATGGTCATGTTCGATGTCGGACATGACCATAAATATGGCGAGATGGCTCAACTGGCTAGAGCATCCGGTTCATACCCGGAAGGTTAAGAGTTCAAGTCTCTTTCTCGCTACTATATATAACCTCGAAGTCATGAATGTGGCTTCGAGGTTTTTGCGTTTATAACAGTGCTTAAAATAATTGAAAATTCTGAAAAATATTGCAAATGTATGAAAATTTTTATATAATTTCATAAAACCAAATGAGTTTGGTCAAAACTAATTTGTATACAAACAGGAGGTTACCCAATGAGTAAAATTTACACAAATGCAAATATTCATACAGAAGATTCCAAGAATCCCAAGGCCGATACAGTAGTTATCGAGAATGGTAAATTTACATACGTAGGAAAAGCCGAAGGTTATGCGGTTAAACCTGAAGATGAGGTTGTTGACCTTGGCGGCAAATTCGTAATTCCGGGACTTATTGATTCACATCAGCATTGGTCATTACCTTCTACCAGCGGCGGAAAGCATGCTAACCCGATGCCCATAATTGTTACCGGAACTATTGAAGAGGCTATTAGCCAGATGACTGAATTTGTTAAAGCAAATCCGAATTTTGCCGGCTATAAGATGATGGTCGGCAAAAAGGAATATTGGGGAAGAACGCTTACCAGATATGATTTGGATAAGGTTTGTGCCGACAAGCCTATAGTGGCAATCGATATGGGTGCTCACTCATATTACGGTAACTCAAAGCTTTTGGAAGTACTGAATGTTACGAAGGATACTCCCGATCCCGTGCCCGGATTTGTTTATTATCAAAGAGATGAAAACGGTGAGCCTACGGGGCTTGGTGCTGAGTTCGTACAGGTTGCGGCACAGAAGGTGGTTAATTCGGTTCCTTTCGATGATATCATTGATAATATTGATGAAATCGTCAGCTATAACATTTCCAGAGGTATCACAGGTGCATATGATGCAGGATTCATGTTTGATGATATAGAATTTTTGGAATCATTAAAGAAGTACGAAACTCAGGGCAGACTTAATCAGCGTATTTCATTAAGTTATTGTGTATATTTACCCGAAAGAGCCAAGGAAGCCGTAAAGAAACAGCGTGAATACAAAGAGAAGTATGGATCGGATCTTATCACGTTGGATACCATCAAGATTTTCATGGACGGTACCATTACAGAGGCCTCTGCAGGACTTACCAGACCGTATGTCAACGGAAAGAGCGGACAGGGCGGATGTCTTCTTACAATGGATGAACTCTATGCATTGTTCAAAGATGCCAATGATGCCGGATTCAACGTTCACATGCATACCATCGGCGACAGAACGGCACACCTTATTATTGAAACCTTAAAGAAGATGGAAGCTGATGGAATAGAACTCAAGGTTAAATTCGTTATTGCACATTTACAGTTGATTTTGGATGAAGATATACAAGAACTCGGAAAACATAATATTTATCTGAATTTGACACCTTTCTGGGCCGGTTACAATGAAGCAATGTATAGCAGCAGCGACCTTACAGTACTTCCCGAAGGCATGAAGTCGAACAGATTCAACTCTTACTGGAAGACCGGAGCTGTTTGTGCATTTTCATCCGATTGTACAGTGCTTCCGTCACTTGCAGGCGATATGTATATGAAGCCGTTTGTAGGAATGGAAGTCGGCAACAGACGTTTGGCTGTCGGCGAGATGGATGCAAAGTGGACCGATGATGAAAACGAGAGATTGACACTTGATCAATTACTTACAGGATTTACCATAAACGGTGCCAAGCAGTGTTCGTGGGAGAAAGTGACAGGTTCTATTGAAGTCGGAAAATCTGCCGATATGGTTATACTTGACAAGAATCTGTATGAAATACCCGCTCATACGATTCATGAGGTAGAACCGCTTATAACCGTATTTATGGGTAAGGAAGTATATAAAGCATAAATCTACATCATAACTTTACCATAGTGCAGGGAGGCAGTATGAATTCATTAAATCGCAAAATGAAAACACGTAAAATTTTCGCAGGTAAAGATGCCGAGTTGAAGAAACGGGTACACAATGAGTTCATTGATAAAGGTGTAGCTACAATCCCTTGCAATGTGGAAGATTATTATGATGTCATTAGCCACTATAGTGTTGAAGGATATGAGACGCTGAATCCGGAGTTCGCGGATTATATCAAAAATACAGTGGCCTACATTCCACCGGAATACCCGATATCATTGGAAATATGCGGTGCCAAGTTTACATCAAAACAACAGGAAGCTATCAAAAACACGATACGTGAAGACATGATGTATGAATTGGGAGCCATTCAGAAGACAAACAAACGTCTGATAGTAGTTTTTCTGTTTATGCTGATTGGCATGATAGCAAGTGGTATGCTGATTCCGATGTTTAATTCTGGCTTTTCGGCAGAATTCATATATGTAATATTCTGGTTTTGCGCAGACTTTGTAGTAAGTTATGTGTGTCTTGACGGTAAAGAAAATCTGTCAAATCGTGTAACAGCAGGTCGATTGGCCAGTATGTGTATCAGCTTCTTTGAAAAATTCGACGACAGGGAATTGACGCTCAAAGAGGTTGAGGCCGTATATGAGGATATCAAAAAATAGTAATGGAGACAGAATATGAATTTTGAGAAAATAACGGAATACTTGGATTCGATAGTAAACAAGTATGGAGTTCCTTCGGTAGACTGTATAATTTATAAGGATCATGAGCAGGTATTTCGTCATTACACGGGTACTACGGACGATTTAAAAACCAAACCGATTGTGGGCAATGAGCAGTATTTAATGTATTCGATGACTAAAGTAATTACAATGACTGCCCTGATGCAATTGGTTGAACAAGGTAAGCTTTCACTGGATGATGAAGTGGGCAGCTATTTGCCGGCATATAAAGATATAGTGATTAAAGATGCGGACGGAGAGCACAAATCAACGGTACCGCTTCGCGTATGGCATCTTGCTTCCATGCAGTCGGGACTTGATTATGAACTTGACAGACCGGGAATAACGGAAGTGATTAAGAAACGCGGTCAGGCAGCTACTACGAGAGAAATCGTTGATGCATTCCCAATGACGCCGTTTGATTTCGAACCCGGAACTCATTTCCAATACAGCTTAAGTCATGATGTTGCAGCAGCTGTTATAGAAGTTGCATCAGGCATGAGGTTTGGTGAATATCTCCAAAAGAATATTTTTGAACCGCTTGGTATGACGAAGACTTTCTTCGCCAAGCCTCAAAATTCCGATGTTGAAAATTTGGCAAGCCAGTTCGTTTATAATGAAGATGACAGAAGCATTTTGCTTATGGATAAGAGCTGCGATTATCAATTGACGGAGGCATACGAAAGCGGTGGCGCAGGACTTTGCAGCAATACTGCCGATTATGCCAAATTGGCAGATACTTTGGCATGCGGCGGAGTTTCCAAGGACGGAATCAGAATTTTAAAATCTGAGACCATAGAGACCATGAAGAAGGATCTGCTTGGAGAAACCGCTCATAAGGAATTGGAAAATAACATGGGAAGATATGGGTATGATTACGGATGCGGAGTCGCAATATTCGCACGCCCGTATGAAGTGAAATCCCCCGCAACTCCCGGAGTGTTCGGCTGGGACGGAGCAGCGGGAAGTATGATAACCATGGATACAGTCAATAAGATTTCGGTTGTCTTTACCATGCATGTGAGAGGATTCGGACCTGTGTACAGTATTATACATCCTCATTTACGTGATCTTGTGTTTGAGGTTTAAAGAAGCATGCAGTATAGAAACGACAGGAACAACGAACCTATATCTTTGCTCGGATACGGATGTATGCGATTTACTCATAAGGGTAATTCCATAGATTTGGAGAAAGCCGAAAAAGAGATAATGCTTGCCTATAACAAGGGAGTTAATTATTTTGATACAGCATATATTTATACCGGCTCCGAAGTTGCTATAGGTAAGATATTCGAAAAGAACAATATCAGAGAGAAGATTAATATTGCGACTAAGTTGCCGCAATACATGGTCAAGAGCATAGATGAGGTTGAAAAGATATTCAACGAAGAACTGCGAAGGCTTCGAACGGACTATATTGATTATTATCTCATGCATATGCTGACGGATTTGGAAGCATTCCGCAAGCTTCAGAATATGGGAATAGAGCAGTGGATTAAGGAAAAGAAGGAATCCGGTGCAATTCGAAATCTGGGATTTTCTTTTCATGGGAATTCCGATATGTTTATCAAAATTCTGGATGCATACGATTGGGATTTTGCTCAAATTCAGTATAATTACCTTGATGAGCATACACAGGCCGGAAGAAAAGGACTCATGGCTGCCGCCCAAAAGGGCATTCCGGTTATCATTATGGAACCGTTAAGAGGCGGAAGACTGATTAACTTTCTGCCGGACGGTGCCTTGGAGGCCATGAAGAAATCAGGGCGCGGATATACGCCCGCAGAATGGGGATTGCGATGGCTTTGGAATCAGCCGCAGGTTACATGTGTTCTTTCGGGCATGAACAGCGAGGAGATGGTCTCGGAGAATTGCCGAATTGCTTCCGAAGTACAGGCCAATGCCATGACACAGGAAGACTTTGACTGTATTGAAAAGGTAAAGGAAGAAATAGCCCGAAAAATTAAGGTAGATTGTACGGGATGCCGGTATTGTATGCCATGTCCCAAGGGAGTGGATATTCCCGGTGCATTCAGTTGCTACAATCATATGTTTACCGAATCCAAAGCAAGCGGCCGAAAGGAGTTTTGGCAGACTGTTACACTAAGAAAAGTTCCGGCACTTCCAAGTCAGTGTGTTGAATGCGGTAAGTGTGAAAGTCATTGTCCTCAGCACATTGAAATACGTAAGAAATTAAAAGAAGCCGACAAAGCATTGATGCCATGGTATTTTAAACTGGCAGCATGGGTTAGCAGAAAATATGTTTTCAGAAAAAGTAAAAAGCCTACCGATTAATCTCGGTCGGCTTTTTGTTTTCGGTTAACCAGTTTATAGTATATCAGAATTCCCAAACCGCTTAGGGTAATGGTAATGACAAAGGCAATAATCGCACTCAGATAATTGGCATTTCCGAATTCGGAACCACTGATGGCGGTTCCTATTACCGCAGGAAGTCTTCCGAACGTTGCTATCATAATGAAAATTCCTGCTTTCATAGGCGTAAGTCCTGCAATATAGCAAAGCAGATCTTTGGGAGTTCCGGGAATGACGAAGAGAATCATGAAAATGATATCTCTTTTTTTATCGTCCATCAGAAATTTCAGTTTTTTAATCTCATGTTCTTTAAAGTATATTTCGACGAATTTACGTCCGAATTTGCGAACCAGTCCGAATACCAGCAATGATCCGATGAAAGCACCGATGGTGAAGAGAATGGTTCCTTCCACAGCACCGAAGGTATATCCTCCCGCAAGTTCTATGGGACCGCCGGGAACAACGGCCACAAGTATTTGGAGAACTATCATTCCGATATATGCCAAACGTCCGAGCAGTGCATGCTCCGTCATCCACGCCTTGAAGTTTTCCTTGTCCAAGGCAAATTTGACCGTTATGTATGCGATAAGCGACAAAATGGCTATGCATATTATTATTGAAATTATCTTAATGATTTTTTGCGTCTTTGGTTTCATGGCACTGATTATAACCGAAAAAGAGTGAAAACGCACTAAAACTCGGCATAAATTGTCACGAATTTATATTTTTTTAACATTGTTTATAAAAATCTAATTTGCTATACTGTCAAACGTTGGATTATCAGAAAATGAGGAATAATAATGAATACTAAAAGAGAAGATGTCAGAAACGTAGCAATTATCGCCCATGTAGACCATGGCAAAACAACTTTGGTAGACGAACTCCTTAAGCAAAGCGGAGTCTTTAGAGAAAACCAGGAAGTTGCCGAAAGAGTAATGGATTCTAACGATATCGAAAGAGAAAGAGGAATAACAATTCTTTCCAAGAATACTGCCGTTATGTATAAGGGGACAAAGATAAACATTATCGATACTCCCGGACATGCGGATTTCGGCGGTGAGGTAGAGCGAGTTTTGAAGATGGTCAACGGAGTAATTTTGGTTGTCGATGCGTTTGAAGGCTCAATGCCTCAGACGAAGTTCGTTCTCCGTAAAGCATTGGAGCTTAAACTTCCGGTAATTGTCTGCATTAATAAGATTGACCGCCCGGAGGCAAGACCTGCTGAAGTTATCGATGAGGTTTTGGAATTGTTTATTGACCTTGAGGCAGGCGAAGAGCAGCTTGATTGTCCTTTCGTTTTCGCATCGGCTAAAGCAGGAACGGCATCTTTGGATATTGATGTTCCCGGTAAGAACATGGAGCCTTTGTTCGATACGATTTTGAATTATATACCCGCTCCCGAAGGTGATTCGGATGCCGGAACTCAGGTTCTTATCAGTACAATAGATTATAACGAATATGTAGGACGTATCGGTGTCGGTAAAGTAGATAACGGTGTTATTAAGGTTAATCAGGATGTTGTAATTGTGAATCATCATGAACCTGATAAACAGCGCAAGGTTAAAGTAAGTAAATTGTATGAATTCGACGGCCTGAATAAGGTTGAGGTGAAGGAAGCCGGAGTAGGTTCAATTGTTGCAATTTCAGGTATTTCGGATATTCATATCGGTGATACCTTGTGTGCTCCGGATGCAGTAAGCCCGATTCCGTTCCAAAAAATTTCCGAGCCGACAATTTCAATGAATTTCATGGTAAATGATTCACCCCTGGCAGGACAGGAGGGTAAATATATAACATCCCGTCATCTTCGAGACAGATTGTTCAGAGAACTTAATACGGATGTTTCGTTGAGAGTAGAGGAAACGGATACTACGGAGAGCTTCAAAGTATCGGGAAGAGGAGAACTTCATCTTTCGGTTCTTATTGAGAACATGAGAAGAGAAGGTTATGAATTTGCGGTAAGTAAAGCTGAAGTTATTTATAAACAGGATGAGAAAGGCCACAAGCTTGAGCCTATCGAAGAATGTATTATCGATGTACCGGAAGAATTTTCGGGTTCCGTTATCGAAAAACTGTCGCAAAGAAAGGGTGAACTTAAGAATATGTCTCCCGCGGCAGGAAATTATACAAGACTTGAGTTTTCAATTCCGTCACGTGGATTAATCGGTTATCGTGGTGAATTTATGACCGATACCAAAGGTAACGGAATTATGAATACAACATTTGATGAATACGGTCCGTATAAGGGCGATATTCAATACCGTAAACAAGGATCATTGATTGCCTTTGAGGCAGGTGAGGCTATTACGTACGGATTGTTTAATGCACAGGAGAGAGGGACTTTGTTCATCGGCCCCGGAGAAAAGGTATATTCCGGTATGGTAGTTGGCGAAAACGGTAAAGGTGAGGACATTGAACTTAATGTCTGCAAGAAAAAGCAGCTTACCAACACCAGATCATCAAGCGCGGATGAAGCATTGAGACTTACTCCTCCTAAAGTGTTGAGCCTTGAGCAGGCTTTGGATTTCATAGATACGGATGAGCTTTTGGAAGTGACTCCGGTTAATCTTCGAATCCGTAAAAAAATACTTGACCCTACATTGAGAAAACGTGCAATGTATCAGGCCAAAAATAATCAAAAGTAGAAATCCGAGGAAATTGTGATGGGAAAAGAAAAGATTAAACCAAAGCTGTTTAGCGTAATGAAAACATATACCAAGGCGCAGTTTGCCAAGGATGTTGTATCCGGAATAATCGTGGCGATTATCGCATTGCCGCTGTCCATAGCCTTGGCTCTTGCATCGGGAGTAGGTCCCGAACAAGGTATCTATACGGCTATTGTTGCAGGTTTTTTGATTTCTTTTTTAGGCGGAAGCCGCGTGCAGATTGCCGGACCGACAGCAGCGTTTGCTACCATTGTTGCGGGCATTGTTATGAAAGACGGAATGGACGGGCTGATTGTTGCTACAATTATGGCCGGTGTCTTTCTTATAATAATGGGTTTCCTTCGTCTCGGAAGTCTTATAAGATTCATCCCATATACCATAACTACGGGATTTACGGCCGGAATTGCCGTAACGTTGTTTATCGGACAGATTAAGGATTTTACGGGTGTCAGCTATATTGACGGTGCTAAACCGGTAGAGACGATCGACAAGATTAAGGCGTTGTTCTCGAATATTTCAACTGTTAATTATCAGGCTTTGATAGTCGGAGGAGTATGCCTCTTTATATTGATTGTCTGGCCGTATATATCCGCTAAAATTCCGGGTTCGCTGATAGCTGTTGTTGCCGGTATTTTGATGGTTAAATTCCTGAAAATGGATGTTAATACAATCGGTGATTTGTATACTATTAAGGAAGGACTTCCTCCTTTTACATTTCCCGAATTGAGCTTTGATATAGTTTGGAATCAAATGCCCAATGCACTTACGATAGCTGCATTGGCAGCAATAGAATCTTTATTGTCCTGCGTGGTTGCCGACAGTATGATTGCTTCCAAGCACAGATCCAATATGGAACTTATAGCACAGGGCGTGGGAAATATCGGTTCGGCACTTTTCGGAGGTATACCGGCTACCGGAGCTATAGCAAGAACGGCTGCCAATGTTAAAAACGGCGGACGTACACCTGTAGCAGGTATGGTTCATTCAATTGTTCTTGTGCTGGTACTTTTGGTGCTTATGCCGTATGCAGCATTGATCCCCATGCCGACAATTGCGGCAATTTTGTTTGTTGTTGCGTATAATATGTGCGGATGGCGTACTTTCGTACATCTTACCAAAACAGCTCCGAAATCTGACATAGTTGTGCTCATAGCAACCTTTGTTCTTACGGTTGTCTTTGATTTGGTTGTTGCCATTGAAATCGGAATGGTAGCAGCATGTGTATTGTTTATGAAAAGAATGGCTGATGAGTCGGAAGTTAAAGGTTGGAAATACTATGATGACGAAGACGATCCTGACAGAATCGAACTTCGTGAAGTACCTAAAGAAGTCAGAGTATATGAAATCAGCGGTCCTATGTTCTTTGGCGCTTCCGATCAATTGACACGGATTACTACCAAAGACTATACCAAGGTTTTGGTTATAAGAATGAGAGGTGTTCCGGCTCTCGATGCAACAGCAATGCATTCGCTTGACCTTTTGTATGATGAATGCACCAAAAAGGGCGTCAGCATAGTCTTTTCACATGTTAACGAACAACCCATGCACACAATGCAAAAGGATGGCTTTATAGAAAAAGTCGGTGCCGAAAACTTCTGCCCTCATATTGATGATGCTTTGGCTAAAGCAGCGACAATGATATAGATAAATTTTAGTGGTTTACAAATAGGAACAAGCGTGCTACATTATGTAGTATAGAAAACTACATGGTAAGGTTCTTTTGCAATTGTATTGGAAGAAAGAGGTGAAATACCTATGAAATACAAGATTGTTGTAGATAAGTACGTTAATGTTCCCGAAGAGTTGGCAGATAATCCTTCTATAGAGAAGATATCATCCGGCAGTAATTATCAGTATCCTGTTGATTATATGAATGCGTTTTATGTGGATGCCGATATGATAATTGTGTTGGCTTCTTCGACGAAGGTGGATGACAGTTATTCCGCAGCAGTTGCGGGACGTCGCATGTGTCTTGACGCCATGAAACGTCAGGGAGCAGTCAAAAAGAAGATATTTATTCTTGATTATGATCCCGAAGCGGTGAACAAGTCGGATATTGTCCGATTGGCATATAATTCATGCAATAAGGGATTATCATTCGGTGATACCTGCCTGGATCTTATGTTTGAATACAATAAAGTCAAAATGAAACATAACTTCCAACAGTTCAGTGCCATGTGTCCTGCAGGCGTATAAAAGATATAACTATCCAAAATTACCAAACGGATTCCGAAAAGGAGTCCGTTTTTGTTTATTTTATTCATTGCACATATTGCGTCTGTATGATAACATATCCATTGCTGAAAGACACATGTTTGCGAACGACGGACACACAGGCACACATGTCCGCACACTGAGGACAAATATATGAGCAGTAAGTATTATGTTATTAAGGAACAGGCGGTTCCTGAGGTTCTTTTGAAGGTGGTCAAGGCCAAAAAACTTCTGGATACGGGCAAGACGGCTTCAATTAATGAGGCTGCCGAAACGGTCGGGATTTCACGCAGTTCCTTCTATAAATACAAGGAAGATATTTTTGAATTCCATGATAATGCCAACGGACGGACAATTAACCTCAGTTTTCAGATAGAGGATGAACCGGGGTTGCTATCGGATGTGCTTAGAATAATAGCAGAAGCCAAAGCCAATATTCTTACGATTCATCAAAGTGTACCGATTAACGGATTGGCATCTTTGAGCTTGAGTATTCAGGTACTTGATACGACCGAAGATATTTCGGATATGATTTCGCGCCTTGAAGAACATAAGGGTGTAAGAAATGTTAAACTGCTGGCTCAAGAATAACGTGGATTTGAATAAGATAATAATGATAAGGAGAAATATAGATGATTAATGTTGCAGTGTTAGGTTACGGTACGGTAGGAAGCGGAGTTGTTAAGGTTATTGAAACTAACCACAAGAAGGTTAACCAAAAGGCTACCGATGAAATTAATGTTAAGTATATTCTTGACTTAAGAGAGTTCCCCGGAGATCCGTACGAATCCAAGGTGGTTCATGATTTTAACGAGATTTTGGAAGACCCCGAAATAAAGATAATATGTGAAACAATGGGGGGAACCAAACCTGCATATAATTTCACCAAAGAAGCTCTTATGCGTGGAATAAGCGTCTGCACATCGAACAAGGAGCTTGTTGCCGCATACGGACCGGAGCTTATTAAAATAGCTAAGGAACATAATTGTAATTATATGTTTGAAGCTTCTGTGGGAGGCGGAATTCCTATTATTCGTCCGCTGAATGCGTCATTGACATCGGAGGATATTGACGGTATTACCGGTATTTTGAACGGAACAACCAACTATATACTTACCAAGATGGAATGTGAAGGGGCGGCTTTTGAAGATGTCCTGAAGAAAGCGCAGGAACTCGGCTATGCCGAAAAGAATCCCGAAGCCGATGTTGAAGGTTATGATGCAGGCCGTAAGATAGCAATCCTTACATCATTGATGTCAGGCAAATATATGAAATTCGAAAATGTATATACAGAGGGCATTACCAAGATTACTTCTACGGATTTTGAATATGCCAAGAAGCTTAATCGAACAATCAAATTGTTCGGACTAAGCCGTAAGGAAAATGATCAATACTATGCGATGGTATCTCCGTTCATGGTAAGCAAATCACATCCCATGGCAATGGTTAATGATGTGTTTAATGCAATCTTCGTACACGGCAACACATTGGACGATACGATGTATTATGGTCGCGGAGCAGGCTCTTTGCCCACAGCTTCGGCAGTTGTTTCGGATGTGATAGAATGTGCAAGATTTTTGGGTCAGAACATTCCGGTATTCTGGGATGAGGAAGAAGTTTCCATTAAGAGTACCGAGGATATTTGCCACAGATTCTTTGTAAGATGTGAAGCATCCAAGGAGTCCGATGCGTTGAGAATATTCGCATCCGTATCCGCAGTTGATGCCGGAGTTGAAGGCGAATTTGCATTTGTTACGGACTCAATGAGCGAAAAGGAATTTGCAAAATGTGCAGACGAACTTGGTATTATATCAAGAATTCGTTTGGTTGATTAGGAGGCAGTATGAAATATGTAGTTGTTTTGGGAGACGGAATGGCTGATGAACCTATTGAAAGCCTGGGAATGAAAACTCCCTTGGAATATGCCGATACACCGACTCTCGATATGCTTAGCAAAGTGTCGGAAGTAGGATTGTGTCATACTATTCCCGAGGGGATGAAACCCGGTTCCGATACTGCCAATCTTGCTGTATTGGGATATGATCCCAAGAAATACTATTCGGGTCGTTCTCCTCTTGAAGCATTGAGTATCGGAGTCCCGATGAAAGACAGCGACATAGCTTTGCGAATGAACATTGTGTCTATTACGGATGATGAATCCAAAACCTTTGAAGAACAAACAATTGTAGATCACAGTTCTTCCGAAATCAGTACTGAAGATTGTGCTGTATTGGTTGAGGCACTTAAAAAGGAATTGACGACCGATGAATTCAGTTTTTATGTAGGTACCAGTTACAGACATTGTTGTATTTGGAATAAGGGCAGAGTAATCGATCTTGTTCAACCTCATGATGTACTTGGTACAACAATAGGTCAACACCTTCCGAAAGAAGAAGCTTTTCTCAATATGATGAAGAAAAGCTACGAAATATTGAAAGATCATCCTCTTAATATTGAGAGGAAGAAGCAGGGACTTAATCCGGCCAATTGTGCCTGGTTTTGGGGCGCAGGAACCAAACCAATGCTTTCTTCTTTTGAAGAAAAAACAGGGCATAAAGGAATGATGGTTTCGGCTGTTGATTTGCTAAAGGGTATAGGAGTCGGAGTTTCAATGGGTGTAGCTTTGGTTGAAGGTGCCAACGGAGGCCTTCATACCAATTATGCCGGTAAAGTTGAAGCGGCTTTGGACGCATTGGAAAACGGTTATGATTTTGCATATATACATGTCGAGGCTCCCGATGAAATGGGTCATCAGGGTTCTGTGGAGAGAAAAATACAGGCTATAGAATTCCTTGACAATTTGGTAATAAAGCCGGTTTATGAAAAATTGAAAGAAAAAAATGAAGATTTTCGACTTTTGGTTATGCCGGACCATCCGACCCCGATAAGATGCAGAACGCATACGGCCGATCCTGTACCTTACTTGATATATGACAGTACATCTTTGCAGAACAATACATGGAATTATAACGAAAAGGATGCTAAAGCAGGCGGAATATATGAGCCGGTAGGCCACCACCTGATGGATCACTTTTTGGAAAAATGAATGTGTGATTGATCAAAATTAATATATAAGGAGCGATTATGAAGAAAGTTGTTAAATTCGGCGGAAGTTCTCTTGCCTCAGCCGAACAGTTCAAAAAAGTCGGAGAAATCATCAGAGCCGACAAAGACAGATGTTATGTGGTACCTTCCGCACCCGGAAAACGTTTCAGCAATGATACCAAGGTTACCGATATGTTGTATGGCTGCTATTCTTTGGCAGAATCCGGAAAGGATTTTTCTAAGCAGCTTAAACAGATTAAAGAAAGATACGATGAAATCATCAAAGGTCTTGATCTTAAATTGTCTTTGGATGATGAGTTTAAAAAGATAGAATCGGATTTTAAGTCTAAATTCGGTTCGGATTATGCGGCATCCCGCGGAGAATACCTGAACAGTATTATTATGGCTGACTATTTGGAATATGACTGGATAGACGCTGCCAGCGTAATTCTCTTTGACGAAAACGGTGAATTTGATTCCGAAGCTACCAATAAGAAGTTATCTGGAGTACTTGCCGAACATGATACGGCGGTTATTCCCGGATTCTATGGAGCCTATGCCGATGGTAAGGTTAAAACCTTCTCAAGAGGCGGTTCGGATATAACAGGTTCTATAGTTGCAAGAGCAGCTAAAGCATATGTTTATGAAAACTGGACGGATGTATCGGGATTTTTGATTGCAGATCCCAGAATTATCAATAATCCGGAAGGAATAGAGACCATAACATATCGTGAACTTCGAGAGCTTTCTTATATGGGAGCTTCAGTATTACACGAGGATGCGATTTTCCCTGTACGACGTGAAGGAATACCGATAAATATCAGAAATACCAATGCACCGGAAGCACAGGGCACATGGATTGTTGAAAGCACCTGTCAGAAATCCAAGTATGTGATAACAGGTATTGCCGGAAAGAAGGGCTTCTGCTCTGTAAATATTGAAAAGGCCAAGATGAATTCGGAAATCGGCTTCGGAAGAAGAGTTCTCCAGGCGTTTGAAGATAACGGAATCTCCTTTGAACACATACCTTCGGGTATTGATACCATGACGGTATTTGTTCATCAGGACGAATTCATGGATAAGGAACAGAAGGTGGTTTCTGAGATTCACAGACTCGCTTCTCCGGATGTTATTGACATAGAAGCGGATCTTGCGCTTATTGCAGTAGTTGGAAGAGGCATGAAGTCAACAAGAGGAACGGCCGGAAGAATCTTCTCGGCTCTTGCACATAAAGATGTCAATGTTAAGATGATTGATCAGGGTTCTTCGGAGCTTAATATTATCATCGGAGTTGAAAATGCCGATTTCGAAACAGCCATTAAGGCAATTTATGATATCTTTGTAACAGCACAATTATAAAAGGAGCCGAAAGGCTCCTTTTATAATGTGCTTGTGCGCACCTCGCAGAGAGGAAAATTGTTGTGCTGACTTTAGTTATCGCTGTATGTCACATAAGGTGTAAGCGTAGTAAAATCATAGCTTTCATCAAAAATGAAATGGAGAAAATCAATTGCCGAATCAACTCTTTGCGTATTGACTATTATACCGAATACCGGGATTGTTCCGGCATAACAATAGGTGTTTTTAACAAGAGGCGATTCATCAATGATTATTCCGACGAGCATAGGCTTTTCCATGTTTTCGGGGTGCTGATGAACAGCAATGTTGGCCTGCATTTCTTCCATTGTCGGAACTTCTTTGATTGTATGGTCGATTATCTTGTCATCGGCCCGGTCCAATCGTTCGATTTCGGCATAATCTATGTAATAAAGCTTATCTTTGAAACGCTCCAAATCTTCCGCACTAAGAACTGAACTAAGATCCATCATACATTCGCCCATGGCTTCGGTCTCGAAATTGGTTGAGTCAAAGGTTGCGATGTCGAGATCCTTTGTCTGAATCTGAGCTATGAATTTGGTTGAGGTTGCCAAATCGGTTTCACTAAGACCGTTGATAGACATTAGGGAATCGCAGTCTATGAAACATTCATATTTATCGGTGTCAAACTCCTCAATTCGAGCGAATTCGGAAGAAATTGTCTGTGAATCAAGAGCCATTGAATTAACCATCATGCCGTTGAAACAATATGATTTGGAAGTTACAATCGATCTAATCAGGGTGAACAGAAGAATTCCGCCGACTACTACTGCCAATGCGGGATATTTGTAATATTCCAAATAGTAAGCTGCCTTCTCCTTAAAAGGCTTATCTTTGATTTTTTCACGTTGGAATTTTCCCGATTTTTTGACATTATCTTCATAATGCACGACAGGTTTTTCCCGGTTTTGATCGCCTTGCGCATTTTCGTTGGGATTATATACAAGTTTCATGTAGTTTATCATAAAACCTGTACATAGTTTGGTCAATGAAACATTTCTTAAATAAATATAAACTTGAAAACAAAGTACATTTGTAATAAGATGGAATAGATAATCTATTGCATTCTGAAGAGGTAAAATATGACTGATACATACGTAGAATGTCTTGTTAAGCAAAATCCAAAAGCTTTCAAAAAATTTTTAAAATATTTGATGATTTCATTAACGGTATTGATGGGTATAGCGTGTCTGCTTACCGGAATGTTGATACTGTTTGCGGTTGCTGTCGGAATGGGAGTTCTGGCTTATTTTGTATCGCTTAATTCGGAACTTGAGTATGAGTATCTGTATTGTGACAGAGAAATTACAATAGATAAAATTATGAGTCAAACCAAGCGTAAGCGAGTGGCTAAATTCGAAGTGGATAAAATGGAAATTCTGGCTCCCGCCAATTCTTATAAGCTTGATGAGTTTAAGAACAGACAGTGGAAGGAATCTGACTACAGCTCCGGAGATTTACAGAATCCGAGGAGATATGTATTTTATTATGAAGGTCAGAAGAAGGTTATAATCGAACCTTCCGAGGCTTTCGTTAAGGCAGTATATAATGTTGCTCCGCGTAAAGTGGTACAAAACTAAAAGATTGCACTTTGGTTTTCCAAAGTGCAATTGTTGCTATTTAAAATAGTTAAATAATGTATGGGTGGTTATCGTAACCAATTATATTATGAAAAGGAGAGAATCATGGGACAGATTATCGGTGAAGGAATTACCTTTGATGATGTTTTGTTGGTACCGTCTTATTCTCAGGTAGTACCCAATGAAATTGATCTTACTACACATTTAACCAAGAAGATCAAATTGAATATTCCAATGATGAGTGCGGGAATGGATACCGTTACCGAGCACAGAATGGCTATTGCCATGGCACGTCAGGGTGGAATAGGAATTATTCACAAGAACATGTCAATTGAAGCACAGGCTGAAGAGGTTGATAAAGTTAAGCGTTCGGAGAACGGGGTAATTACCGATCCGTTTTCACTTACTGCAGACCATACATTGGCTGATGCGGATGATTTGATGGGTAAGTTCAGAATATCGGGAGTACCGATTGTAGAAGGAAGAAAGCTCGTCGGAATAATTACCAACCGTGATTTGAAGTTTGAAACAGATTATACCAAAAAGATAAGTGAGTGCATGACTTCCGAAAATCTGGTTACCGGACGTCCGGGAATAACCCTGGAGGAAGCCAAGGAAATTCTTGGTAAGGCTCGAAAAGAGAAACTCCCTATAGTTGATGATAATTATAATCTCGTAGGTCTTATTACAATTAAGGACATTGAAAAGGCAATTAAGTATCCTTTGGCAGCCAAAGATTCGCAAGGCAGATTGCTGTGCGGAGCTGCTGTAGGAATTACGGCAAATGTTCTTGACAGAGTTAAGGCTTTGGTTGAAGCCAAGGTTGATGTCATAGTATTGGATTCGGCACACGGACATTCGGAGAATGTATTAAGATGTGTTCGAATGGTTAAGGAAGCATTTCCCGAAGTTCAGGTTATTGCCGGTAACGTAGCTACAGGCGAAGGTACCAAGGCTTTGATAGAGGCAGGAGTTGATGCGGTTAAGGTAGGTATTGGTCCCGGATCGATTTGCACGACGAGAATTGTTGCAGGAATCGGTGTGCCTCAGATAAGCGCAATTATGGATGCATATTCGGTTGCTAAAGAATATGGTATTCCGATTATTGCCGACGGAGGTATTAAGTATTCGGGCGATATGACCAAGGCAATTGCGGCAGGCGGAAATGTCTGCATGATGGGTTCAATTTTTGCGGGTTGTGATGAATCTCCCGGAACATTCGAACTGTTCCAGGGAAGAAAATATAAAGTATATCGTGGAATGGGATCGATAGCTGCCATGGAGAATGGTTCCAAGGACAGATATTTCCAGGAAAATGCCAAGAAGCTTGTTCCTGAGGGCGTTGAAGGTCGTGTAGCTTACAAAGGAACGGTAGAAGATACCGTATTCCAACTTATGGGCGGACTTCGTTCAGGTATGGGATATTGCGGTACCAAGACAATTGAGGAATTGAAGGAGAACGGAAGATTTATCAAGATTTCCGCTGCGTCCTTGAAAGAATCGCATCCTCATGATATACAGATTACCAAAGAAGCGCCTAACTACAGTATGGAAGGCTAATAGATTGGAGTAGTGACAGTGCCGTCATTTAAAAATACGATTATCGGACAAACAGGTTCTATGCTGCACAGTTTCGTGGAAGAGCAGACGTTAAACAAATGGACAAAGCATTTTTCGGATGCAGCCCATGTGTATATTCAGTGTCTGGACAATAACGGAGTTCCTCTTACGGAATTGTACGGATACCAACCTGAAATTAATAGAATAATAGAATTGGCAGATGAGGAACAGGTTCAGGACATGTTGCTTCGCGTGTCTGACAGTTCGCTTGAAGACCAGGCAATTGAAGCGACTGCATATCCCAATATGCAATTGGCTGTTGTGTCTACCAAAATTGAGCGCAAACCGGTTGTGAATTGGTTGGTGTGCGGAATTCTGAATGATGTCACCGATACCGAGGAGTATGGAAATTCTCCGTTGGATGATTTGACATTTACACTTTCCAGGCAGCAGTTTTACAGTGTGGTTGACGCACTTCGTGACTTCGCATTGGCTCTTTTTGAGTACAGGCTGAACATTGTTACGGCGGAAGCAGAGAGTAAGCGTTCCCGTTCTTCGGAAGAAGTTATGGGAGTTAACTTAAGAAGAGCTGAAGCATTAACGGACATTGTTCAACTTCTTGAAGCCAATGATCCGATTGAAAAGATTATGATCAGAATGCTTGAAGTAATCGGTCATTTTCTTAATATCGAGAGCTCAACCGTTTGCCGAATTAAGAAGGGAACGGTTGACGGAATAGAAGTTTTGGCAAGATATGACCAAAAGAAGGATGTCGAAGATGCCCAGATGTTTATTCCGTCTGCTGCATTGCTTTCGCGTGCATCGTCTAAGCCATTGGTTTTGTCTAACAGCTCTATTATGAATAATTACGATAAGGAAGAACTGGAAAATGTCGGCGCTAAGGCACTGATGGTTATGCCTATCGTAATTAACGGAAACGCAAATATGTATGCTTGTTTTTGCGAAACCGATAATGAACGTGCCTGGAGCATTGAGGAAATTAAGTTTATCAATGACTCCGTTAAAATACTGCAGAGTATTTTGGTTAAACGAGTTCAGAAGAATTCAATTGTAAGCTCTTATGAGTCGATAGAGACGATTTTGGATAATGTCGGTTCTGCGGTTTATGTTCGTGAAATTAATTCTCAGAGAATGCTTTTTGCCAATGGAATTATGAACAAAATATTCCAAAACGAGATTAAGTCCGGAACTATCAATGAACTTCTCTCAAGCGGTATCACGGGTGAATCCGGAGCTTCCGAGATATATTATGAGCTTCATAATAAATACTATGATTTGTATTATACAAGAATAACGTGGGTAGACGGTTCTCCCGTTCTTCTTTGTGCATTGTATGATATTACCGAAAAGAAAATATATCAAAAAAAGATAGAGCAGCAGGCGTATACGGATTTCCTGACAGGCTTGTATAATCGTATGTGCTGCGAAAGAGATTTGGCCAAGATAATCGATGAATCGGAACAAACAGGATGTCCCGGTGCACTTTTGTATTTGGATTTGGACGATTTCAAACATATTAATGACGGACTTGGTCATCAATACGGAGATGTTTTGCTTAAAGCAATTTCGCATTCGCTTCAAAGAGTTGAGGGAATCGAAAAAACCTGTTACAGAATGGGCGGCGATGAGTTTGTTATTATTATTCCGCCGGCTGTCTACGAGAATAAGGACAGAATAGTTGCGGATATCAAGGAGATCTTTGCCAAACCATGGTTCCTTAAAGATGCCGATTATTACTGTACCATGAGTATGGGTATCGTTGAATATCCGGAATTCGGTACAGGTGTGCACGACCTTATCAAAAAGGCCGATATTGCCATGTATGAGGCTAAAAAATCCGGTAAAAACAGAATGGCTGAGTATTCGGACGGAATTGATTCTGCATCAGGCAAGCGTCTTGATATGGAAAAGAATATGCGTGATGCAACACTTGCCGGATTCAAAGAATTTGAAGTATATTATCAGCCGATAGTGGATATTACCAAACCGGGCACTCCGTGTACGGGTGCTGAGGCCTTGATTCGTTGGAACAGTACGGAAATGGGATTCATATCTCCGGGCGAGTTTATACCGCTGGCAGAGTACTTGGGACTTATCAATCCAATCGGTAATTATGTTTTATACGATGCATGTAATGTCTGCAGAAATTGGAATGATAACGGGTATCCCCACTACAGAGTTAATGTTAATTTGTCCGTGGTTCAGTTATTGCAGACGGACATTGTCGACATTGTTTCGAATACACTTAAAGAGACGGGAATCAATCCGCATAATCTTACACTTGAGGTTACCGAATCGCTGGCAATTAACGATATGGAAAGAATGAAGGATATTCTTGCCAAGATTAAAGCACTCGGCGTCAGAATAGCATTGGATGATTTCGGAACAGGATATTCGTCTTTGAATCATATCAGAGAAATACCGTTTGACGTAATTAAAGTTGATCAGAGCTTTATCAAGGATCTCGAGAGCGATTCGTATGCAGGGTCATTTGTTAAAATGGTCGGCGAACTTGCGGATGCTATCGGTGTGAATGTTTGCGTTGAAGGCGTTGAAACGAAAGAGCAGCTTGATATTTTGAAGGGCATGCCGATTGATTTGATACAGGGATTTTATTTTTCGAAACCTTTGCCTCAGGCAGATTTTGAACATAAATATCTTCCGCTTCTTCATAAATAACAAGTGCACATATGCAAATATGAAGTGGTATAATAAAAACAGTTGTTGAGCATAAGCTCAATGTTACACGGAGGTTAACAATGGGGTTACTTGATGGATTAGAAAAATTCGGACTTAAAAATATAAGTACTGATAATATGTATGCCGAACAGGAGAAAAGGACCGCAAGGCCGGGGAAGGAAACAGTTGCGGCTGAGAAAGAAATAAAGGAAACGGATTTCATATTTGCCAAAAAGTACGAATGCCCGATTTGCGATACGGAATTTAACAGTCTGTCGGTTAAGTCAGGTAAGGCTCGAATGATAAGAACCGAAAAGGATTTGCGCCCGGTATTCGAAGGAATAGAACCGATTAAGTATGAGGCTGTAATGTGTCCTTGCTGTGGATATTCCGTAATGGGCAGATATTTTAAACCGCTTACCTCGGTTCAAAAGAAAGGCGTTATCGAAAATATCGGTAAGAGCTATGCCGGAAAACAGGGTGAGGGCGAAAAGGAAACATACAGTTTTGACGATGCACTTGAGAGAATCACAATGGCATTGGCAGCAGCAATTGTTAAGTATGCCAAACCCTCCGAGAAAGCATATATTTGTCTGAAGGGCGGATGGTTATGCCGTGCTTACGAAGAATCATTGGATCCTTCCATGGATGGCTATGATGCTAAAATGGCAGAATTGAAAGAAAAAGAGAACGAATTCATGGATAATGCCTATGAGGGATTCGTTAACGCCCGTCAATCGGAAGGCTTTCCTATGGCCGGTATGGATGAATCAACTGTAGATTATTTGTTGGCGGTTCTTTCAATGGAGAAGGGTATGTATGATGTGTCTTCACGAATGATAGCGGGAATTCTTCAATCAGTGTCGGCACCGTCGAGAATTAAAGATAAAGCTCGTGATATTAAAGAAGAACTTATTGTTAGAATAAAAGAAAAGAAAGCACAAGGATAAGGGTATCTCTCCGATTCTTGAGTATATATTAATTGAGCGGTTATATGTTTTGTTAATGAAAAGAAGGAGCAATTGCTCCTTCTTTTATTTGTGTTTGCGCGCCATGGGCGCGCTCTAACGGGTGAAAGTCCCGAACATGCCCAGATAGTGGGAAGTGTATAGCCGAACAGCAAGGGTGTCCATTGTGAGGTGGAATCTGAAGGAAGCTGTAAGCAAATCTCCGGTCCGACGG
>JAZUFE010000056.1:0-77539 GCA_045640525.1 Lachnospiraceae bacterium
CGTAAACGCTTGTGAGCGGATTTGGCAGCCTCACCGACAGTTTTGACGAAGAGATCCTGCGTCATGAAATGCGAGCAGGAGCATGTTGCCAAATATCCCCCGTCTTTGACCAATTTGAGGCCCTTTATATTTATTTCACGATAGCCTTTGATGGCATTTTTGGTGGCTCCGCGCGATTTGGTGAAGGCCGGAGGGTCAAGAATGACCACATCGAAAAGTTCCTTTTCCTCCACCATTTTCGGTAATTCATCAAGTACGTTTGCAACTCGGAATTTAACAGTATCGGAGAGCTTGTTAAGCTCGGCATTGGCACGGGCCTGCGCAACGGCATATTCGGAGATGTCCAACCCGATAACTTCCCTGGCACCGGCAATCCCTGCATTTAGAGCGAAGGTACCCATGTGTGTGAAACAGTCCAAAACCCTTTTCTCCTTACAGAATTTGTGCATTGCCAATCGATTATATTTTTGGTCGAGGAAGAAACCGGTTTTTTGACCGTTCTCGACATCAACAGTGTAGTGAACACCGTTCTCAACTATTTCAACGGTGGGAGTGAAAACACCGCCGTTTAATCTGTGACTTCCGTCATCTTGATCTGCTGAATAAATGCATCCTTTGAAAGGCTCCATGCCTTCCTTCTTTCTGACAGGAGCGTCAGATCTTTCGTAGACACCGCGTATTTTTATCCCGTCATTCTCCAACAGAGTAATCAGCGAAGACAGTATTATATCTTTGAAGCGGTCGGTTCCCAATGATAAAGATTCAATTACCAGTAAATCCGAATACTTATCGACCACAATTCCGGGAAGAAAGTCAGCCTCGCCGAAAATGATTCGACAGCAGTTAAGGTCTTCACCAAGAACGGTCTTACGATATTCCCAGGCGTTTTTGACGCGCATGGTAATGAAAGCTTCGTCAATCATTTCCCGTCTGTAACGTGATAGCATTCGTATACGGATTTTGGAATTGTCATTGATCACGCCGTATCCTAAAAAATAGTCGTCGAAATCAAGGACTTCGATGATATCTCCGTTGTCGTAGCTACCGTTTATACGGTCTACTTCGTTGTCATATATCCAGGCACCTCCGGCTTTGAAAGCCCGAGCCTCACCTTTGATTATTATAGCTGTTGCCGTTATTTTTGATTGCATCAATCTTCCTCCAAAATTAATCAGTGGTTCGGAGTCCAGAATTCAAATTCTATGCCTGTAAGTACCGTATCTTCGTATTTGTCTCCGGGGTAGGTATCTTTAATTTCGAAACCAAAATCAGCCTCCTCATCGGCCGTAACATTGAGACCGAATTCGCTGATGTCAAAATACTGCGGTTTGAGAGTATCTTCAAGTTCCAAAGTACAAATATACCGGTCGTTGAAATAGAAATCCATTGCGGCGACTCTTCCGTTGTTTTGCCATTTGGTTTTGTCACAAGCATAGCCGTTCACAATGCAGATTGTGTAGAAATCAAAAATTTTGGAATTGTTCGGACGTCCTTTGTCATAAATCTGCTTGATGGAAATGTATTCTCCGATTCCGCTTCCGTCGACACCTTCCGACCATACGGTCTGTTTGTCCTGATCAATCAAATGCTCAGCCCCGTAAGTGAATTTGCCTTGTTTGGGAAGATAGGAAGAGGTTGAAGCGGTGCACTTTCTGTTGTCTACCGCGCACCAAACCGAACAGGCATCCGAGTAATCTTGCTTGAAGCCGTAGTGTTCTCCGTCGGGTGTATCTTTAAATTCTTCGTCATCTTCATACGAAGGGCCGCTAAAGAATTCACCGATTGTAGGAAGAAGAATTGCATTGTTGCTTGAAACATTTCCTGAGGGGGTGTCCGCTCCGCCAAAAGTGTTGGATTTATCCAATGCTGCAGTGCCCATGTTTAAGTCGGAATTGCTTCTGGCTAAACTGTCATTGCCTGAAGACGCCTCGTCGGAGAATTCGACGCTTGCAACTTTATTGTCTGAAGACGCCTCTCCGGAGGATTCGACGCTTGTAGCTTTATCGTCTGAAGCCTCTGAAACTTCTGACTTTTCGCTTAACTGTTTGGAAGATGTTCTTGAAGGTGTTGCCGCACATCCGACAGTACACAGAACGATTGTAGTAATCAATAGTGATAAGAATATTCTCTTTTTCATATTTGCTCCCATTAAATATATTTGTTTCCAATTATACAGCATTTTATGCCTGTTTATGAAAAAAACCTGAAAATGCGGTTTACACTAAAGAGTGAAGAGCATAAGATAAAGGATAATAAAGTATAGAAGGAATGCATATCATGACACAACGATACGATTACTTAATTGTAGGTTCGGGATTGTACGGAGCGACTTTCGCCAATATAGCCAAGAGGCACGGTAAAACGGTTCTTGTGATTGAAAAACGTCCGCACATCGCCGGAAATATATATACCCAAAAGCAGGAGGGAATCAATGTGCACATGTACGGTGCGCACATTTTCCATACCAACAATAAGGAAGTGTGGGACTTTTTGCAGGAATTTACTGTTTTTAACAGATTCACCAATTCGCCGGTAGCCAATTATAAGGGTACTTTGTATTCACTGCCTTTTAACATGTATACGTTTAATACAATGTGGGGTGTCACTACTCCGACACAGGCAGCCCAAATGATTGAGAAGCAAAGGCAGGAAGCCGGAATCAAAGAACCACGGAATCTGGAAGAGCAGGCAATATCCTTGGTGGGTAAAGATATATTTGAAAAGCTGATTAAGGGTTATACGCAGAAACAGTGGGGACGTGAGTGCAAAGATTTGCCGGCGTTTATTATCAAAAGACTTCCGGTAAGATTCTCATTTGACAATAACTATTTCAATGCTTTGTATCAGGGTATTCCTATCGGAGGCTACACGAAGATGGTTGAGAATATGTTGGACGGTATTGAGGTTCGGCTGAATGAGGATTATTTGTCCGATAAGGATTACTACAATTCGTTGGCTTGCAAAGTAATCTATACGGGACCGATAGATGCCTATTTTGATTATTCGCTTGGCAATCTTCAGTACAGATCTGTGCGATTTGAAAACGAAACCCTGGACATTCCGAATTTCCAGGGCAATGCAGCAGTTAATTATACCGATGCCGAAACGCCGTGGACCAGAATTATCGAACATAAGTGGTTTGAATTCGGCAAGGATGAAGAGGGAAACGAGTTGCCCAAAACAATTATCAGTCGTGAATACAGTTCAGAGTGGAAACCGGGGGATGAACCGTATTATCCGATTAATGATGACAGCAATACCAAGTTGTATTCCGAATATAAGAAGTTAACCGAAAACGAGACTGATATCATTTTCGGCGGAAGACTTGCCGAATACAAGTATTATGATATGGATGCGGTTGTGGCATCTGCAATCAAGATGGCCAAGACAGTGCTGTGATTTACAAAATGTAAAAAATTTAAAATAAAATGACAAATATACTTGACATATAGTAAAACATGTATTAAATTATGCTAAGAAGCTTCAAAGAACGTTCTGGAAATTTTAATTAAAAACGAATCGTAACAGTAACAAATAATTGATTATCTAAGAAGGAATGTAAAGAAAGAAGGAAAATAGAATGAATGAGTTTAGAACGATTGGATTTGTAATCGGGTTGTTGGTAGGACTGATATTGGTGACAGTAATATTTAAATACGCCAATAAAGATAAGAAGTGTAAAACAGAGTATGACGAAAGACAGTTACTTATCAGAGGAAAGGCATACAAGATAGCATTTTGGGTTTTATCGGTATGCATGTGCGTATGTGTAGTGGTTGATATGTTGTTTCCTCATATGGTACCGTTGTTTGCGGCGGCTTTCGGATCTTTCATGATTTCGGGATCGGTGCTTGCTGTTTACTGCATTGCCAAGGGGGCATATTGGGGACTAAACAATAACAGAATGAGATATGTCATCATATTTGTAGCTGCAGGATTAATCAATATGGCAGCATGTGTGTGCGCAATCATCAGAGGACAGATGATAGTTGACGGAGAGCTTCAGTTACCGCTTATCAATCTTATGACCGGTGTGATGCTTTTGGTTGTCGGAATTGCAATTGCAGTAGATTATGTGAGAAATTCGGAGAAAGGCGAGGACTGATATTTATGAAGAATCTTAAATTAAAATCAGCAAGAGCCGGACTGGATCTTAGTCAGGATGATCTTGCCAAGGCAGTCGGCGTGTCCCGCCAAACGATAAGTTCGGTTGAAAAGGGTGATTATAATCCGACGATTAATCTGTGTATTGCCATATGCAAAGTACTTAATAAGACATTGGATGAATTGTTTTGGGTAGATGACTGATTATTTCATTAGCCGAACAAGCCTTAAGGAAATGTAGTGAGCAAAGAAACAACTTGCTATATCTTTGCCAAGATATGGGGCTGAAGTGATCAAGAATCCCTGCCACACAGTGGTATTTGATATGATGGAGAACCAAATGAGCCCCAAAATATGACAACTCAATACTCCGATGCATCCAAGGAGGATTCGAAGGGCGGAACTTTTGAATTTGCGTGACCAACCGGCTGATATTACCATGGGTATGAAACCGATTAAGAATCCGCCGGTGGGACCCAAAATAACACCAACCCCTCCTTTGAAAGAAGCAAAAACAGGGACACCGATAACGCCGAGCAGTAAGTAAGCCAGCGTGCAGACGGTGCCCTTTTTAATTCCGAGAACAAATCCGGCTAATAATATAGCCAAGGTTTGCAATGTAAACGGAATACCCCATACGGTAGGAATCGAAATTAACGAAAAGCATACGATTACAGCTACCATGAGCGCACAGTATACCATTGAACGCGTGCGCGATTTCGGCATGCCGTTTTCAAAATTGTGTGAAGAATTGCTCATCATTATGTATCCTTGGGACTCAATTTTAGGAATACGGGCCTTAGGAACTGATACAAAGCAATTGCCACAACGGCGTTTATTAATGCATTTATTACGGTCGTGTAGGCAGTTATGGTCATTAGCGCTTTGATTGCACTGTCTGCCTTTTCGGCATCAGGTGTAAGCAGTGTATACCATACATATTTGAGCGCAGGCTCAAAAACACAGTTGAAAGCAAGTCCCGCAACTGCGGAAATTGTTGACCACTTCAACACGTAGGATTTCTCGTGATTTTGGCTGATATGCGCTATCTTGTGTGCTATGAGTCCAACAATAAGTCCGATTAGGAATTTGCTTATAAAAGTTCTGGGGGCGGAAGCTGCATAGCCCATCAGAATATCGGCCAAAGTCAATCCTATCGCTCCGGATAATCCACCATATACTCCTCCAAGTAGATATGCACCGAGAATTACGAATGCATTGCCAAGGTGGATTTTGGATCCGGTTATACTTATTGCCGGAAAGAATGCGTAGCCAACGAAACAAAGCGCTGCCATCAACCCGGCTGTTACGATTTTGAATGTACTTGATTTTTTCATAATGCGAATATATCATTAAACTGACCTTATTAAAACGACCAAAATGCGAGAATTTTATAAGACCAGATATGAGTAAATACATCAATTTATATGAACAACTGCGAAAAGATATTATAGACGGAATATATCCCCCCGGAAGCAAGATTCCGTCCAAACGTGTTACTGCCGATAACTATTCTGTGAGCATTATCACGGTTGAACATGCATTGGAACTTCTTGAAGAAGAAGGCTATATCAGTTCAAAGGAACGAAGCGGATACTTCGTCACTTATGATATTAACGAAACGGATAATCCGGATGCTGTGCATGTGCATAAATCGGCGAAAATCGATAATGCGAATGGTGTATCGATATCCTCGACAATGGCAAGCGGCAATTCGGGCAATGATGCGTACGGTCTTTCGTACAGCATATATGCCAAGAAAGTAAGAAAAGTTCTTACGGAATATTCTGAGGAAATACTGGTCAGATCTCCGGAGTTCGGAATAGAAAAATTGCGAAGAAACATAGCCTCTTACCTTGAGCGCAGTCGCCATATTAAGGCCGACTATTCTCAGATTATCATAGGGTCCGGCGCAGAATACCTGTACGGACTTATTGTACGGACATTGGGCAGGGAAAAGATATACGGAATTGAAAGTCCTTCCTATAAGAAGATAGAACAAATATATACAACGGAAGGTGTGAAGATAGATAATCTTGTACTTGATAAGAACGGAATCAAAAGCTCGTCGCTTAAAAACACCGGGGCTGAGGTTCTTCATATTACACCTTACAGGAGCTTTCCGACCGGAATTACTGCCACGGCCGCCAAAAAAAGAGAATATTTGGAATGGGCTGTAAAAAAGGATGCATATATTATTGAGGACGACTTTGAATCCGAATTTTCGCCGTCAAGGAAATCGGAAGAAACCTTGTATGCGTTGGATAAGGACGGAAAAGTGATCTATATCAATACGTTTTCACGCACAATAGGTGAGGCGGTCAGAGTGGCATATATGGTTCTTCCTCCGAATCTTGTCGATGAATTTGCAAAGAAAATAGGTTTCTACAACTGCACGGTTCCCACCTTTAATCAATATGTAATTGCGGAACTTATGGCTGATGGTGATTTTGAAAGACATTTGAACCGTGTGAGGCGGCAGATACGTTTAAGACTTGATAAACTAAATATTGTAGAATGACTGTTATTATTTTACTAAATGTGGTAATATGGTTCGGTATGGTCAGATTTGTACATGACAAAATGTGATTCGATATGATAAATGAGGAGCAGAAAAATATGAAAAGAATGAAATTAGCGGCAGCAATTATCGCTGCTATGGCATTGGCAGTTGCAGGATGCAGCCAGACTCCGGACAATCCGACACCGGTACCTTCGGTGGAAGAAATCGTTCCGGGTGTCAATGATGTAAATACGGTAAACGGTACGGCAGAAGAAACGCCGACTCCGGAACCGGAAGAAGAAATTCCCGAGGGAATGTACAGAAGCGAACTTACCAATGAGTGGATTCCCGAGGAACTTCAGAATCAAAGACCGATTGCGGTTATGATTGATAATGAACGTACGGCACTCGACCATTTTGGTGTTAATTCCGCAGATATAGTCTATGAAATGATGAACAGCACGGCGAATGACAGAATAACCCGATTGATGGTAGTTATGAAAGACTGGAGAAGCATTGAACAGCTCGGTTCTGTCAGAAGTACGAGACCGACTAACTTTATGATTGCGGCAGAGTATGATTCTATTTTGATTCATGACGGTGGCCCTTTCTATAATGATGAGTATTACCAGAAAGAGTATGTTAATAATTTAAGCGGCGGATTTGCCAGATTTGTAAACGGTAAGGCTACAGAATTCACAGAGTATGTTACCGCAGAAGCATATACCAACACCAAAGGCAAATCTTTCGATGGATTGAACAAACGTATCGAGGATGCCAAGTATCGTACCGAATATGCGCAAACTCCGGCAACTCCCAGATTTGAATTCTCCAAAGAAGAGAATGATCTTTCGGATAATTCGGCTGCCATCGAAGCTACATACGTAAGTCTTCCGTTCTATCATAACAGCTCGGAACTTAAATATAATAAAGATACCAATCTTTACGAGTATTATGAATACGGCAAACCGCATATCGACGCTCTTACGGGTGAGGTCACAAGCTTCAAAAACGCGATAGTTTACGGCGTTCCTTTTACACAGCTTGATGAGAACGGATACCTCGTTTATAACGTTATAGGTAAGGGAGATCACGGATATTTCCTCACTGACGGCAAGGCAATTCCGATATCATGGATTAAGCCCGATGAGGCTGAGATGACAGATTTCTTTGTTAAGGGAACTGCCGATAAGGTTCAGCTTAATACAGGAAAAACATATATTGCAATTGTTCCCGATGATACGTGGAATGAGGTTATCGTAAGCGATGGCAGTACACCGTTGCAGACACCCACAGCAAGTGCTATAATTGAGTAGTGTATCCGAACCGGATACACTTGCAGGGTGGTCACATGGTTTCAATGTTTTTCTATTATGATTTGTGCGCAATATTAATCTGCTTGACATTAATATTCGCGCTTATATCTCGAAAACTTGTTAAAGGCCGCAACAACATGCTATTTTTAGCACTTGTTGTGGTCGTTTTTCTTACGGCTTTTTCCGATATTTTTGCGACAAGTCTGGATCAGATGCAGTCACTTTCTTCACGTGATGTGGTTTTTAGAAGTGCACTTTATTATTTGTACTTTTTATGTCAGAATGTTACAGCCCCTTTGTATATTCTTTATGTGTGCTCATATTTGGGACTGTGGCATCGAATTTCAAATAAAGGAGCGCTGGCTAAGACGCTTGCATATCCTTTTTGCCTGATAGTGGCGCTTCTTATCTCCAATCCGTTCACCCATATGACATTCTATATTGACGAGGACTATCATTTTAAAGGTGGAGTTCTCATATGGGGACTCTATATCATAGGTTTCTATTTCATTCTCTTTGGAATATATTTGGTTCATGTATACGGCAAATTCCTGGACAAGGGCAAGCGCTTTGTACTGGGATTGTTTTTGCCTGTAAGTGCACTTGTTATAGGAATTAAAATACTGTTCCCCCAAGCCGACGGTGAAGTGTTTGTGACAACATTATTGCTGATGATTATGGCGATTACCGTTCAACGGCCGGAGGAAATGGCAGACTTCGTTGTAGGTACCAACAGTTACAGTGCATTTTTGGCAGATGTTAAGAAGTGTTACGAAATGAATTCGCCGCAGTGCTTCATGTTTGTTAAATTCACCAACAGCAGTTCACTTAGAAGAAGCCTGGGTATTGAGTACTATTCAATGCTGCTTAGAAACATAGCGGATAAGTTGTACCGTATTGAGAAGTCCATGAAGGTTCACGGCGACATCTATTATTTGGATAACGGCAATTATGCAGTTATTACCCCTATTAACGATTATGAGAATCTCCTGGATCTTGGAAGAATTACGGCGGCTTATCTTCAGGAGCCTATGAATCTGAATCATCTTGAGGTTATGCTTGATGCCAGAGTATGTATAGTCAAAACTCCGGAAGATATTGGCAATGAAGCGGATTTGCATATCTTTGCCAAGTCGTTCCACAATAAACTCCCTGAAGAACGCAGAATGATTTTACTTTCCAAACTTATGTCTTCGAAAGATTTCAGACTTAAGAATGATATGGATACTATCATTTCCCGCGGTATTAAGAATCGAAATTTTGAGATGTATTACCAGCCGATTTATTCGATTAAGAAGAAACGATTCGTTTCGGCTGAAGCGCTTATCAGATTAAAGGATCCTCAGTACGGTTTCGTGTCGCCGGCGTTATTTATACCTGCGGCTGAGGAAAGCGGTGCAATTCATCAGATTGGTGATTATGTACTCGAGGAAGTGTTCAGATTTATTTCACGAACCAATTTCGAGAAGCTCGGACTTGAATACATAGAAATTAACCTTTCGGTTGCCCAGTGTATTGAAGCCAATTTGTACGAGAAGATTTCCGGACTGATGAAGAAGTACAATGTTAAGCCCGAACAGGTCAATCTTGAAATAACCGAAACATCGGTTGACTACGATCCCGAAACAACAGACCAGAATATCCGCAGGCTTCATGATAGGGGACTTAGTTTTTCGCTGGATGACTACGGAACCGGATATTCCAATATTACCAGAGTGGTTTCGCTTCCACTTGACATTGTTAAGCTTGATAAGACGCTGGTTGACGAAATGGATACACAGATTATGTCCACGGTTATTTCCAATACCGTGAGCATGCTTAAACGTATGAATAAGAAGATTTTGGTTGAAGGAGTGGAGGAATATCGTCAGTATATGAGATTTGAAGAACTTGAATGCGATTACATTCAAGGTTACTTCTTCTCGAAACCTCTTCCGGAGAAGGATTACATTAAGTTTATCGAAGAAAAGAATATAAGCGAAGATGATTAACACATATTTTGACATTTGCGCCCTGACCATTTTGCTGATACTTCTTGTATCGATGATAGTCAGACGACAGGTGTTCGGACGAACCAATTACATAATGTTTTGGATAATACTGTTTTCGGTAGCGGCCACGTTCGGAGATTTGGCAGGAGCAATGATAGCGAATTACGCAACATACTCCAAGGCAATGTTCGTTTGGGACTACGTATTCAACTATTTGTATTTCCTGGCCCACAACATGATTATGCCGATGTTTGTTATCTACATTTATAGCAGTATCGATATTTGGCATGTGTACAGTCGCAAGAAATATCTGATAGTGATTTGGTCATTTCTGGCGGGAAGCGATATAGTCTGTCTTGCACTGAATAAAATTGCGCTTGATGTGTTCAGTATTTCGGATGACCTTAAATATTCCAGAGGACCGTGGATATCTGTATTCTATGCAGTTGCGGCAGCTTTTGGAGTTTGGTGTGTCTGCACTTTGATAGCATATCGTAAGATTATCAATTCCGATAAGCGCAGGGTATTGTACTTTAATATGATAGTTCTTTGTGCCGGAATACTGATACAACTGTTTGTGCCGGGAATGGCTGTCGAAATGTTTAGCATAGCTATTTCGGTATTGTTCTACTGTGTTGTTGTTAAGCGTGAAGAAAATCAGCTGGACCCGATTACGGGAGCTATTAAGTATAACGAAGGAATTGAGAGAGTATCCAAGAACTTTATCTCAGAAAAGCCCATAAGTGTTTCTCTTACCAAGATAGTTAATCATAGGAACATACTTATGTATATGGGTCAGGAGCACTATAACAGTTTCTTGCATTTACTGACAGATTCTTTCCGCAGAATAGCTAAGGATAATGAGTGGCGTCCGGATATCTATTATCTTGAAAACGGATTGTATGCACTTGTCGGAGAAGGACGTGAAATTGAAAAAGCCAAAAAGACGGCGAATGAAATTAATGCATTCTTAAAGAACGAGCTTGAGATTTCCGATTATAGAGTCATGATGAGTTCGGTTCACTGTGTAGCCCGGTATCCGGAGGATGTAAGTGACTTTGCTACTCTTATGACACTTGGTACGACATTTCACCGAACCATGCGTGGCAAAGAAGAAGTCATAATTTATGCAGATTATCGGGATGATCGTGAATACAGACTTCGAAATGATATAGAAGAGATAATTGCGCGCGGACTTGCCAACAATTCGTTTGAGATGTACTATCAACCGATTTATTCTACGGTGAAGCGCAGATTTACGTGTGCTGAGGCACTTCTTAGACTTAAGGACGAAGAATACGGTTTCGTTTCGCCCGGGGTATTTCTTCCGGTAGCCGAACTTAACGGTTCGATTCATGATATCGGAGATTTCGTTACCAGAGATGTAATCAAATTCCTTAAAGAGAATTCGATTAAAGATTTGGGACTTGACTATATTGAAATGAATCTTTCGGCTTCACAGTGTATCGAGGTTGATTTGGTGGACAAGATTTTAAGTCTGCTTGAAGAAAACAAGGTTCCGACCGATCAGTTGCGACTTGAAATTACGGAAACAGCTGCCGATATCAACCCTGAAATTGTTGATGTCAATGTAAGAAGACTTCATGAATACGGAATACATTTTTCTTTGGACGATTATGGTACAGGATATTCCAATATTAAAAGAGTTACTGCATTGCCTATCGACCAGGTCAAATTGGATAAGAATTTCGTTGATATGATAGATGACCCGATGATGTGGGTAGTGATTCAGGATACCATCAAAATGCTTAAAGAGATGGGTAAGGAAATAATAGTTGAAGGCGTGGAAAAGGAATATGTGGCCAAGAAGTTCATGGATCTTAGAGCGGATTTGCTGCAAGGATGTGAATTGATACAAGGATTCTATTTCTGTAAACCTTTGCCCAAGGACGAATTTGTTAAGTTTATGAAAGATCATAAATAATATATTGCAGGGGGAAGAACATGAAAAGATTTGCGGGTCTTTTGGGAGCGATGGCTTTGAGCTTCCTGGGATTTATATGCGTTTTATCAATGAATGCGTACGCAGATGAAACAACCGAGAGTAATCAGACTGTTTCACCGCAAGGGTGGTATGCACAAGCACTTAACGAATCGGAGAAACTGACACCGGAACAGTATTTGGAACTGATGTATCAGGATCCTACTTTCAATTTGAAAGCTTATATGTATTACAATGAGGATCTGATGAGTCAGTATACATACAATTCATGGAAATACTATAAACATTATCTTGAAAAGGGGATTGCCCAGAATCGTGTTCACTGGTTCCCGCCTGAAGATGCCTATAATACGGTGACTTTGGGAAGATATTCCACAGAATATAATGCTAAAATTCCTCGTGCCAAGAACGTGGAACTTGCTGCCAGCCTTATGGACGGAACAATTATTCCGCCCGGGGGAACTTTTTCATACAATGAAGCGGTAGGAAAGCGTACAGCTGCAAGAGGATTCGTATCTGCACATATTTACGTCGGTAAGGAAATAGTTAACGGAATCGGCGGTGGTATTTGCCAGGTTTCATCTACCACATATGTAGCAATGATGATAGCCGGAATTCCACCTCTTGAAAGACATGTCCATTCTTTGCCGGTGACATATCTAAAGCCTAATCTTGATGCTACGGTCAACTGGGGATTGCTGGATTTGAAATTCGTTAATCCTTTCAGTTTTCCTATAGTGATTAATGCTCATGCCGCAGACGGAATCTGTACGGTAAGCATTAATACAACATCACTCAGTGATGCAAATATTTTACCCCAGTAAAGGAGAAACATGAAAAAAACACTCAAGAAACTAACAATTACGGTTGCTTCCGTGGTGCTTTTTGTTGCAATGACTATTACTGCCAATGCAGCCGGATTTACCAATTACGCAGTCGCTGCAAGATGTGTACTGACATCTGCGGGAACAGTATCTTATTCGGCAACGTTGACACAGGTTCCGAGTTCTGATGACGGAATTATGTATTTGTGTGCTCTTCAGCCGTATGAGTATTCGGTAACGGCTACGGATTATGTAGTTGCACAGGCTCCTGCATCAGTCAACCCTGTATTTTCGTTTGCTTTAAACAGCCCTGCCGGTGTAAGCCAGATATGTAACAAGTTCGCACTTTGCATCAAATCCGGCGGTTCATACAAGATGATTGCCAATGCCCAGTACATAACCAATCCCGAGGTGGCAGCAACTCACACAAGAGCACCCCAGAATGTAGGATTTGTAGAACCGTATGAAAAAATGGTTCTTTACAGAATCGGTGAAGTAAACGAGGCAATGGTTAATCAGGGCAATTATTCAACAGCGGTAATTGTTAACTGTGCCAATCCTACTTTGATTAATCCTTCGTGCAGGAAGGGTGACCCTCATCCGATGGGAACCAAGAAGTATTATGCTTTCAATGCGGCGACCCTAGATGGTGTTAATGCATTAAGAACTTCAATGTACAGCCTTGCTGCCAATACAAGAGTTGACGAGTTTATCTTCGGAAACGAAGTAAATACAAGAACGTGGAATTATATGGCCTTTACGGGATGGGATAATTTCGTTAAGGAATATGCACAGGCATTCCGAGTGGCGTACAATGCAATCAAGAGCGCCAATGCCAATGCTAAAGTATATATTTCACTGGATCAGATGTGGGACAGAAACAGAGCCGGTGATTATACATTTATGGACAGTGCCGACTTTATGTTGAAATTCAACGAACTTATTTGCGCCGAAGGTAATATTGACTGGAATCTGGCATTCCATCCGTACCTTACACCTTTGACATACGCTAAGTTCTGGGATATGTCAGGCTGTCCGAACGGTTCATACTACGTAAATCAGATTCAGACGAACAAGATGGTTTCATTCCAGAATCTTCCGGTTATGACAAGTATGATGACAGTCCCCGGTCTTCTTAATACCAAGGGTCAGGTTAGAGAAGTTATTCTTCCCGAAATCGGTATTACATCAGCACAGGGTGTAGAAGTTCAGGCAGCAGCAATGATGGCTTGCTATCAGGCGTGCCGCAATAATCCGTTGGTTAAGAGAATTTATTTCCACAGAATGAATGAAGGCGGACAATTGAATTTCGGAACATCCGGTATTTCGGAGCAGGTATACCAGTCACTGGTTCATAACAATCCGGGACAGTATAATCAATGGGCTTTGAACTATATCGGTGCTACCGATTGGAGACAGCTCGTAATGTATTAACAGAATTAAACAGTGCAAATTTGAATCCCCCTGTCGTAAGACAGGGGGATTTTGTGATAATATGTATATATGCGCTCGCTGACGCAAATTTTGATGGCAGGTGAAACATGAAAAGAACCAAATTGGCCTTAACCTCATCCGCAATAATAATATCCGGAATTTTGGTTAGACTGATCTATATTCTGAATACTTCCGTTTTCGAAAGGACACATGATGTCGGAACTTATACGGACCTTTCGGATTCTTTGATTAATCCGGGACATTTGGGATACATTGAATATATTGCCAAGTTTGGACATCTTCCGGATTTTGACCCATTTAAGTTGTTTAGTTACTATCATCCGCCGCTCCATCATATACTCAGTGCAATTGTTGTTAAAATCAGTTCGCTGTTTACCGATTCGGTTGATACGTGCTTTGAGAACGTGCAGTATTTGGTGCTGGCTTTTTCGGCAGCGACACTTATAATCGCATATTTTTTTCTAAAAGAACTTGCGACCAAAGATTGGCAGGTCATTGCAGGACTCTTGCTTTTTACGTTTCACCCGTCGTTGATATATATGTCTGCCTATGTCAATAACGACATGCTTACGATTATGTTTGAAGCGTTGGGATTGTATTTTACCGTCAAATGGATTAAGACGTACAGGTTCAAATATCTTATCTTGATGGCGTTTGCTTTGGGATTTGGTATGTGTACCAAAATCAGTGCGGTGGTAATTGCGATACCGATGGGTGTGCTGATGCTGATGCATTTGATTGATGAGGCTAAAGAAAAAAGAGCATGGAGATGCATCAGAGAATATGCTTGTTTTGCACTTATATCGATAGGTTTGGGACTTTCCTGGACCGTCAGAAATATAATAAGATTTTCAACCAAACCGGGAATAGCCTCAGCTACTCCGGATGATATTAAATATATGGGGGATTATTCGATTTGGCAAAGGCTAACGATACCGGGCAATTGGGGATTCGACTATCCGTTCCACAATGAATACGGTTCGGTATCGGATAACGCCTGGCTCATTTTGTTCAAAACATCGATATTCGGAGAAATTCGTCCGGATATTTCACCCGAGAGCGTAATTTGGTTTCAAGCAGCACTTATAGCTGCGATAATTGCCGGATTGGGATTGACGGCATTGACAATATGGGTGATTATTCGCGAAATTCGAAGAGGTGATCGAACAATCGGAATTTTTATGCTTTCGGGATACCTTGCGATAATGCTGTCATACATTGCATTCGTAATTAAGTACCCGTATACATGCAGCTGCGATTTTCGATATATCGCCATAGTACTGCTGTTTGGCGGCGCGGCTATCGGAAGAATACGAAAATATGAATAAGAAAATCAAAATTTTGAAGAACAACGGAATATTGGGAACGGCACTTTATTTAATGTCGTTTTTGGCTATTGTTGTCATTGTCAAAATGACATTCGGTGATGATATCTGGTATGACGAAGTGTTTTCTGTGGAATTCATATCCAAGTCGTACAAAGACATAGTTACGCTGACGGCAATGGATGTTCATCCGCCGTTATACTATTTCTACCTGAAGACAGTGGTGGGAGCAGGGGGATTTATCTTTCCGACAGTTTCTGTAATAGTATTTGCCAAATTGGCATCTGTAATACCGTGGATTGTTATTGCAATTCTGGCACTTACCACAGTCCGAAAAAAATATGGCATGACAGTATCGGGAATGTTTCTTGCCCTGACTACGATTATGCCTCAACTTGCAACGTACTATGTGGAAATCAGAATGTATTCCTTTGCCATGATGCTGATATTCATAGCATTTTTGGCATATGTAGAAATAGTAGAGAATTGTGACAATTCTTCGGCATGGATAGTGTTCGCAATATTCGGAGTGCTGACTGCCTATACACAATACTATGCATGCATTGGTATAATAGGTTTGTATATTTTGCTTTTCGTATATCTTCTGATTAATCGAAAGGCAGGTAATGTCAGATTTTGGTTTAGTGTAGGATTTTCGGTAATTTGTTATATTCCCTGGATTCCGAAACTGATAGAGCAGATATCGGCGGTCTCGACGGAATACTGGATACAACCGCTTACGCTAAAAAGCATATTCGGATGTGCAAAATTTATATATTTGCCTTCTGCATGGGGCGGATTCGTGAACTATTTTGTTACGGGCCTTATGCTCGCTTCAACGCTGACAATTATTGTTATATTTGTTATAAGTAAGCCGGGCACCAAAAGGTTATTGATAGCTTTCGGCGGTTTTGCACCTATTGTTGCAATTATTTTGTCGGGATACATATTTACGATTCTGGGAACTCCTATTTTCGTATACAGATACATGATCCCGGCTCTCGGAACATTTTATTTTTCGATAGCCATGATGTGGGGCCGAGGTGCCAAAAGCAAAAAGTGGTCGGCTTTGTTGGTAATTCCGTTTGCGCTTGGAGGCTATTTGGCAATGCAGGGATTTGTCGGTGAAGAAAGTAATAAGATTACGAATAATCCGGTTACATTTGACGCAATTGCGAATATTCCGAATGAAAGTGTGATAATTACCAATTTTGATCATGTTACAACATTGATGGATTACTATAAGACCGACAGTGACATATATATTTATGATTCGGAAGTTGCCAATCTTGTGGAAAAGATGTTTGAAAGGGAAAACCCGTCTGTGGGTGATGACGAAGTTTCGAAACTTGTTCGGGGCAATAAACCGGTATACTTTCTCGGAAGCTTCAATTCAAGAGATGACATTCTGAATTCATGGAAAAAGATGGGCATTGAAGGAAGAGAAGAAGCTTCGGTTTTATTGGAAAGATATTGGTTTAATATATATCGTTTGACAGGTGAAAATGAAGAAAATTAGAGGAATTGACAATAGAATACTGATTACTTTTACCGTGTTGTTCTTTACTGTTGTTTACGCGGTAAGAATGTTCGTAAATCATCCGTGGTATGATGAACTTTATACATACTATTCTTTTATCAGTAAAGGACCTTTGTATGCAGCAATTCATTGGCCGCTGCCCAATAATCACGTTGGGTATTCGGTGCTGTCGGCGTGCTTTGGATTTTTGGGTTCTTCGACGATTGCCCTTCGCGGAGTATCGGCATTGGCAGCAGTGGCAAATATATATTTGATTTACAGACTCGGAATAAGATTTTTTGAAAGATATGCGTGTGTTGCACCGATTGTTTATGCAACAACATGGCTTGTACATAATATCTCGATTCAAGGCAGAGGTTATACATTGGCCACTACCTGCTATTTGGCAGCGGTACTGTCGCTTTGCAGGATATGCGATATGAAGAAGTGCCCTAAAAAGTACTATTGGATGTTTGCAGCATCCTTGTGCCTGGCTGCGTATATACTTCCTAGTTCCGCGTTCTTTATTGTCCCGGTTTGTCTTGCCGGCGGCTTATATCTTTTGCTTAACAGAGAATTCAAAACTTTTTGGAAGCTGGTAATTGCCGGTGCGGTGGCAGGAATAATTGCCCTGGGATTATATACGGTAATTTGGCTGGCAATAGGCTCAAATCTTTTGTCCAAAACGGAAGGTTCCGGATATACGGGAATATATCAGATCGATATTATCCTCCGGGCTCCTTTTAAGGCAATAGGAACCGGTATTGATTATATGCTGGCTTCTCCGTACATACAAAGTATGGAGCGCAAAGATGTAATTAAGGGCTTGTATGAGTATCTTTCGACTCTTTTCGGACAGTATTTTTCGGGGCTTGGCGGCGTTATAGTGGCATTTTTGACAGTGGTCGGAGTGTGGTGTGTTATCAGGGTGATAATGCGCAAGGACAGATTTTTGGAATTGTTTTTGGCAGTATCGATATTTGCCCTGCCAATCATGCTGATTGTTCAGGCACAACAGCCATATTACAGAGTTTTCTCCTATTTTGCCGTAGTGATGGCGCTGAGCGTGGGACTGATATTAAATATTTTCAATGTTCCCAAAATAATACCCAACATATTGGCGGTATTTCTTTTGATACTTATATTTTTGCCCTCATACAATCTTCCTTTGGGAGAACGCGAGAATCAAATTAAGGATATGTTGTCGGTCATGGAAGACAGGGGGGAACTGCCGGCGTCTGATAAATCCGTTCATTATGTCGATGATTATCAAAAGTATGTTTTGAAATTTTATTATGATGCCGAACCGTGCGAGAAACCTTTGGGCGAAGCGGACTATGTGATTGTGCCGGATGAACTTAACGGAGTATGGCCCAATCTGTATGATGGTGACAATTTTGATTTTGATGTTTTGAATAAGAATTACACAATAATTGATTCTGTTGAAGGATATACGGCGTATAAACTGAATGAATAATACCAAGAAAGAATCGAACAACTTAAGACTTGATTATTTGGATGTGGCTAAAGGAATAGGAATTATTCTGGTAGTTATGGGGCATACGGGATTTTTGAAAGAAGGAGTTTCCCGTTTTGTATTCAGCTTCCATATGCCATTGTTCTTCATTATTTCCGGAATGCTTTTGCATCATTCGGATATAGACAATCGTGATATCGGCCCCTTGATTCGTAAAAAGATACGCTCGCTGATGATTCCCTACATATCGTTTAGCTTGATATATATAGCAATTTCGGCGGTGGAATTACTGACGGGTGTTTTGAGTAAGGCAGAAATGATTCAGAGCGTAATATATATGTTTACATTGTACGGAGATTCTACGCTTTGGTTTCTTCCGGCATTACTGATAGGAGAGATTCTCTTTATTCTTTTGAACAGAAAATTCAAAGGTGTGATGCTCCTTGCGATATCGTGTCTGCTTGGATTTGCTGCTTTTTGGATACAAATGGGAATTACACCGCTTTACGCGATGAATATGGACAATTTGCTGATAACCAACATTATTGATTTCGTCAGGGTTTTGCTAAGAGCAGTGATAGTAACAGGGTTCATTGCGGTCGGATTTTTCGGATATGGACTGATCCCAAGAAGAACATTGATTTCGATTGCTTTGGGAGCGGCATTTTTGGGAGTTGCATTCGTTTTGAGCAGATATAATGATACGGTTGATTTTCATCGTATTGTTACCGGAAATTACGGATTGTTTTTATCTGCCGGAGTTTTCGGATCCTTTGGCGTGATTTTTTTAAGCAAAGGATTGGTTAGAATTAAGATTTTGAGCTATTTTGGAAGAAATTCTTTGATAATCATGTGTACACACTTAAGATTTTATGTTTTGTTCGGTGCGATGCAACTTGCCTTTTTGATTAATACTTATGTTACCAGGGCCAAAGACTATGTTTTTATGCTTGTAATTGTAGTGGTGAGCTTTGCGGCTGAAATATTGATAATAGAATTGTTTAACAGATATTTGCCTTTTATACTGGGACGGAAAAATGCTCGAAAATAGAAAAATGCGAATTTTGTCCGCAATAGGAATTATACTTATTGTTGCGGGCCATTTTGAACTTGATTATTTGACGTTGGGAGGATTATTCCCATACTATTCTTTTCATGTGTATATATTTTTGTTTGTTGCGGGATATTTCTATTCGCCCGATGTGGAAGAGCACTGCGGCAAATATATTCTGAAAAAGGCCAAAAATCTTCTTTTGCCGTATTTTGCATGGAATTTGGTGTACGGAGTCATATCGACAATATTGAATAATTATGGTTTTGGTATAGGGCAGAATCTGTCGGTGAAGACTTTTCTTTTGGATCCCTTTTTGGGAGGTCATCAGTTTATGTTCAATTTTTCGGCATGGTTTGTACCGGCTCTGTTTTTGGTCGAATTGATTAATGTTGTTTCAAGGAAAGTGCTGAGTCTCGTATTTGGGAAGTGTTCTTTGAAGAATCGAATCGCTTTAATCGATATGATTATGTTCTTCGGAAGTTTGATTATCGGGACGGCAACTGTTTATCTGGCTATTACGGGACATGTTTGGGGAGAGTGGAAAACTCCGGGACGGTTGCTTATTATGCTGCCGGGATTGTGTTTCGGAAGAGCGTATAAGTTGTGGATTGAACCGATTTTTGAGAATAAAATTATTCCCAAAGCAGGTCGCTTTGGTTTTTACATTCTGTATTTCGGGATTTTGACAGCATTTCAGTTTTTGCTGATTCATTTTACCGAGAATCTTTCGTTCAGTACCGTTTGGTGCACGGGCTTTGCTTCCGGATGCATCGGACCGTTTCTGAGTGTAATGACGGGAATCATGTTTTGGATCGGAGTCGCCGACATCATTGCAGCTTCAAAAAGTGGAATTGTACGAGGCTTATCAAATTGTCTTGTAAAAATAGGACGCTCCACGTTCGGAATTATGATGCACCATATACCGGTTCTGTTTGTTATTAATTCCGTATGTTTCTTTTTATTTAAAAGTGAATTCGGCTGCTTGGATTTCAATGCATCGGAATATTTGACCAATGTCAGTTATCAGTATCTTTATGCAGGATATCATCTGACTCATATAATTAATCTGATATTGGCGGTGGGTATTCCGACTCTGATATACAGCCGTCAAAAACAACACAGAAAGGCCAATGTGTGATAGAATAGCACTATGATTATTCTGCAGATTACGGTATTGATTCTTAGTCTTTTGGCAGTGCCGATATTGATAGGATTATTACCTTTGAGATTGAATAAAACTTCATCATGCAGTATTTCCTCTGCTTTGATTTGGGGATATGTTATCACCTTTGCAACGGTTGAGGTGGTGGGTATTCCGATTGTTTTGCTTATGGATTATTCGGGATATCATGTCTTTGCGATAACCTTTGGAACAGTGCTTTTACTGTTGGCTTTGGCGGGATTTTTGCTGGGACGAAAGAAAATAAAACGCCCCTGCTTGATTTTGAGTTTTAAATCATTGAGCCGTGAAGCTAAAATATATATATTTATTCTGATTCTTTGTATCGGTTTTCAACTTGTAATGGGCTTTGTTCTTTCGAGCATGGATGCCGATGATTTCTATTATAACGCACAGGCTCTTCAGGCTCAGCAGTATGATGTTCTGTACAGAATTGACGTGAATACGGGAAGATCTTCCGCCTTGGATATAAGACATGCATTGGCACTGTTTCCCATATATCAGGCATTTTTGAGCAGTATATCGGGGATTCATGTGGTAATACTTGCACATAAGATTATGCCGCTTGTTCTGATACCGCTTTCCTATCTGCTGATTTTCAAAATTGCTCGCAAACTTTTCCCCAAAAGGATAGAACTTCAGTTGATTTTTACAATTCTTATTAATTTTTGGAGAGTGTTTGGGCATGTTTCGTACTTTACGACCGAAACCTTTTTCTTGCTGAGAACCTGGCAGGGTAAATCTGTTGCGGGTAACCTTATTATTCCTGCTATTTTCTATATTTTTATATTGATGTATGAAAATGAGGACAAGATACCAAAATATCTTTATGCACTGCTGACAACGCTGGTTTTGGCAAGTGGTGCGTCAAGCTCATTGGCAGTGATGCTCAGCTGCGGTTTGATAGGATTACTTGCTTCGATTTTCTTGATTATTAAGCATAATTTCAGAAGATTTTTCGGGCAGTTGTTATGTTGTGTGCCCGGAATGATATACATTGTTTTATACATACTTAATTAGCTGTATGAGTAACTATTTTATTGATTGCCTTAAGGCATTGAAAAACTTCACAGGTTTAAAAGTGCTGTTTGCCTTCACGGTTTTGGCTTGGTTCTATTTGTTTTTTAGAGAAAAGAACAAAACTTTGAGAGCGATATTTGTTACGGTGCCCTTTGTTGTGATTGTTGTATTTATCTGCCCGCTTACGATGTGGCTTTTTGAAAAGGTGGGACTCGATACGGATACATACTACAGAATGCTGTGGATTATTCCCATGGGAATGATAACGGTGTATGCAGCAGTCAGATTGTGCCAAAGAACATTGTGGACAAGAGTGGCGGGGCTGATTGCCGGAGCTCTTGTGATTGCACTTTCGGGTGTGTATGTTTATTCTTCCCCTATATTTTTTGAAACAGAGAACATGTATGGGCTTCCACAACAGACTATTGACGTGGTTGACTATATCAGAAGTATCGATGAACATGACATTATTACGGTTTGCCCGTCCGCCAATCTGATAACCACAATCAGGCAATATGATTCATTGATACGTATGCCTTACGGAAGGGATATGTTCAACCCTTCGCTGAATTACTATCATCCGGTATATGAAGTTTTTGAACAGACACCAAAACTGAATTTTAAAAATTTGCTGAAAGTCAGCAGAGATTTTGAGGTAGAATATTTTATTGTCCATGCCACAAGGCTTTTGGATGATGACCCTGTAGAGGCGGGGTTGGAATATGTCGGAACTGTACAGGATCACAATATTTACAAGGATCCCGTGATAGCCGAACAGATTGCACTTCTGGATGAGTTTTATTAGTATGACATTTAATTCGTTTGAGTTTTTATTTGTATTTTTACCTATCATATTGATTACATTTTGGATGCTGAGAACCGCAGGGAAGAATTCTCTTTCCTTGTGGCTGATTGTCTTGGCATCTTTATTATTGTACGGAATTTACTATCCGTGCGGTTTGATAGTCTTCCTATTCAGCTTGGCAGTTAACTTCGGAGTGATGAAGTGCTCCAAAAAGTATATGTTGATTTTGGGAATCATATTTGATGTATTTCTTTTGGCGGTATTTAAATATGGAGGATATTTCTTCGATGTTATCGGAACCCAAATCACAGCTCCGGGAATAAGTTTCTATACTTTTGGCGAAATTGCCCTGCTTGTTGAATTGTATCGTCAAAATATCAATGTGCTTTCGGCAAGAGAGTATATGTTTATTCATACGTATTTCCCTAAGATTATTCAAGGACCTATAACAAGACCGTCTGACTTGCTGATTCAAATTGACACAATCAAGAAACCGGATGCGGAGAGTGTATTCAGGGGAATGATGCTATTTGCCCTGGGATGTTTCAAAAAAGTTATAATTGCGGATACCCTTGGAGGCGCGGTTGATTACGGCTTCGGAAATTTGAATGCCATGCATACGGGTGAGGCTTTGGTTATCATGGTTTCTTATACGCTACAGTTATATTTTGACTTCAGCGGATATTGCGACATGGCAATGGCAATTTCATCCTTCCTGGGAATCGAACTGCCTCTTAATTTCAATGCACCTTATAAAGCGAAGAATATAGAAGATTTTTGGAAACGTTGGCATATTTCCCTGACGGGATTTTTCACCCGATATCTTTATATACCGCTTGGAGGAAACCGTAAGGGTAAGACCAGAATGTACGTTAATTTCCTCATCATTTTCTTCGTAAGCGGCATTTGGCACGGTGCAGGATGGCAATTTGTGATATGGGGATTAATGCATGGAATTCTCTATGTTTTGCACAGATTGTACAGCAACCATATTAAGGACAAAGATACAAAATTAAGAAATCATTATGTGCAAAAAGCAGTCTCGGCGTTGAAGATAGGCTTAACATTCCTGTATGTGAATGCTGCATGGGTATTTTTCAGAGCCCCCAGCGTAGACGACGCATTACACTTGTTTAAAGATATGGGTGAACTTTGGCTGCCGCGGTTTAACATATATCTGGCAAATTGCTTTAATATCGATGAACTGTGGTATGTGATTAAAATGGCGGGACTTGACCAAATGTGGTGGAGTCCGTACATTTTGATGGTATTGATAATTGCGTTACTTTTGATATTGGTATTTTTCGGTCGAACTGCTGTAGAATATGCCAAAACCTGTAAGATAAGTATTTGGAATTCATTGCTGATAGCTGTTTTGATGATATGGTGCATTGTTTCGTTTAACAATGTTGCAACATATTTGTATGTAAACTTTTAGTTGTTAAGGTATTCGTATGAAGAATCATGCTGCCCCAAAATTAATAATTATGATTGCGGTAATTATACTTACGGTATTGGTTGCCTGCGGCGTTTTGACTTATTATATCGATCCGTTCTTCCACTACCATGCGCCGATTGCCGGATTTGATTATGTCATTGACAATCAGCTGACTCAAAATCCGGGCATGGCGGAGCATATGGATTATGACAGTGCTATTTTGGGCTCGTCAATGACAGTCAATTTTGAGACGGATTGGTTTAGAGAACAGATGGGATTAAACGCACTCAAGCTAAGCTATTCAAGTGCTTATCCCAAAGATATCTGCAACATAATGAATAAGATTTTTGCCCCCAAGGATGACGGCTCGTCCAAGGATATTAAGAAAGTATTTTTGGGACTTGATGTTATTACCTATTCGGGTGATGTGAATGAAACCAAATATCCGATTCCGGAATATCTTTATGATGATTGCGTGATTAATGACATCAAATATCTGGTAAATAAGGATGTTCTCTTGAATTATATTCTACGACCTATGGTTGCGCCCGAACCCATGAACCTGTCACATATCTATGCAAGCTGGTGGACAGATGATTACTATAATGAAGAATGGGTATTACTTAACCATGATGCCATTCTTGAAGCCAACCCGGTTCAAATGGAAGCACATGCGTTTGATGATGCGATTGTTAAGAATCTGGAGGTCAATATAATACCATTCATTGAAGAGCATGAGGATACCGAATTTGTTATATTTTTCCCACCATACAGCATTTTGTTCTGGAATGATGTGATGATGGAAAATCATTTGGAAGCTACCATGAATGCTTACAGGATTGTTGAGAAGAAACTCAACTGCTACGATAATGTATCAATGTATTTTTTTCCGAATACGGAAAATATAGTATGTGATTTGAACAATTATGCGGATTATACACACTATCATCCGAAAGTTAATCGTATGATGACGGAATGCTTTGCCAACGGAGGTGAGCTTGATGACGGAATCAGTATTACGGAGCATCGAATAGCCAAAGAATGGGAGAACGGCAAGCATATGGAAGAATATATGGATGACATGCTTACCATTTTGGATATGTATGATTTTCAAGGGCTCAGAAGAACGCTGTCGGGCTATCATGAAGGAGGTACAGATGAAGAAGAAAATTAATTGGAAAGATTTACTGCTGTTGCAGATTGTATTTTTGATATACAGTACATCTTCGGTGGTGGCCAAGTTTGCTTCCGGAAATGAAGTGATGAGTATTAAGTTCTTTCTTTTCTACGGACTCGAGGTGGGGATTTTGGGAGTGTACGCAATCTTGTGGCAGCAGGTAATTAAGAAATTCGAGCTGTCCGTTGCATATGCCAATAAGGCCATATGCCTGCTGTGGGCATTGCTTTGGAGTATCGTTATTTTCCACGATACTCTTAAGTGGAATCAGATAGTGGGAATAGTGGTGGTGATGGCAGGAATTTTCATTCTCAATTCCGAACCGAAAACCCCTGAATCTTTGGACAATAAAGAAGAGGAGGCGAAGAAATGAACTACTCTGTAATTATTGTTATCATATCGGTTATAGTTGCGTCGTTTTCGCAGATACTATTGAAAAAGAGTTCAATGCGAACCTATCCCAATTGGATTAGGGAATATCTGAATTGGTATGTGATTATCGGGTACGGAATGATGTTTGTATCTTTGTTCCTTACGATGATAGCATATAAAGGCTTTGAAAATTTTACCAATGTTCCGCTTCTTGAATCGCTGGGATATATAGTTGTAATGATACTCGGAAGATTGTTCTTTAAGGAAAAACTTACAGCAAGGAAGCTCATAGGCATACTGGTCATAATGTGTGGTATTTTCGTCTATTATATGATAAACTGATTTAGTATGCATAAATGTGCAATTTTGATTTGAAAGGGTAGTTTGATGGCGAATAAACCGGTTAAAGCCGATGCAAAACGCCGTGGCGTCAAGAAGTCGGATTTAAAGAAAATAGAAGAACGCAAGAGAGCAAAAGCCAGATTGCAAAAGAGTCATTCCGATTCATATGATAACAGACACGGACAAAGATATACCGATTCATATGATGACGGATACGACAGAGAATACAGCGATTCGTATGATAACGGATACGGACAAAGATATGCCGATTCATATAGTGCTGAATATGACGATACGTATGATGATTATGATGTAGATTACGATTCGTCGGAAGATGATTATTACGAAGATGATTATTACGAAGATGACTATGCCTACGGACGTGTAGATTATCATCAGGATGAAACAGGATTCGGAGCAATCAAAAGTGCTGTTTCGAACTGGTTTTCACGTCGTTCCACAGTAGATTTGATTATGATGGGATTCGGAGCGGTAGCGGTTGTTTTGCTCATCGTTGTCGGCTCAATATTCTTTAAGTCGCAGCTTTCATCAAATAAAGCATCCGGCGAATTCGCAGAACTTGGCAGTGAAGTCCAGGATATAGGAATCATCGGCGAATCCGGTCTTTTGGCAGCAGCAAACGCTAAACAGGCAGAGCTTGATGCTCTTGCGGAAGCTATGTGGGGTGAAGACGAAGAGGGATTTGAAGACGATTCACAAGTTCCGGATGATGCATCGGAAAATCAAACGGTTGTGGTGTTGAACCTTACATCAATCCAAAGAGATTTAAAAATCAAGTTTGTTAATCACAAAACGGGCAAACTTATTAAAGGTACGGAATTTGTGGTAGAAATAAAGGACCCTTCGGGCTCAAAATCTACCAAAACCAATAAAGATAAAGACGGAATAATCTATATGAAGGACATTAAGCCGGGCAAATATACGGTTGCTTTGGTAGGTCCTGAAGATGATACATTGAGTTTTTTAAAGGATCCTGTTTCGATTACAGTTAAGGATACCATTGAATATAAGAAAGTTGATGTTTCGGATGAAATCAAATCCGAGAAGGAAATTAATGCGGCTAAAGAGGACACAGCCAAGAATGATACGACCATCGAATCCGAATTGGAGGACACGGTTGAATGGGTAGAATCCACCCAGACAATTATTGAGGGTACTCAAAAAACCGAGGAAACATACGTTGAAGTTAAACCGGAAGAAATAGCAGACCCGGGTAAAACAGCGTATCTTGGCATGCGGAAGTTAGGCATGGTTATTGACTATGAACCCGGAGAAGAACCGAGTGAGGAACCGGGAGAGGACCCGGAACCTACCGAAGAACCTATACCGGACCCCACTGACGAGCCTACACCTGAACCGACCCAGGCCCCCGTTCCGACACAAGAGCCGACACCTGAACCGACGGCAGAGCCGACAGCAGAACCGACGGCGCAGCCGACTGCGACGCCTGCCCCTGCGACACCTTCGCCGACACCGGCATCAACAGCTACGCCTTCTCCTACTAAAACGGCTGAAGTTACTCCTACAGCAAGCCCGACAGTTACCCCGTCGGCCAGCAAGGAAGAACTTGCCAAGAAGGATAAGACGAGTGTACTTAAGACAACTTCCGGAGTTACTTTGTACGTTAAAGAAGGAAACGAATACAGAGTGGCTCATTACGCAGACTTCTATACAGCTAAAAAGTTTTATAAACTGGCAGAGAAGAAAACAGGTGGGAAATACAGGTATACCGGTTGGCAGGATATAGACGGATACAGATATTTCTTTGACAAAAACGGCAACTTCGTAACCGGTGAACAGGTTATTCAGGGAGCCAAGTATATATTTGATTCACAGGGAAGACTGAATGCAAGTTCAGGAGTGCTTGGAATTGATGTATCAAAGTGGAACGGTAATATTGATTGGAATGCAGTTAAGAAATCCGGCATAGATTACGTAATTATAAGATGCGGATACAGAGGCTCTACGGTAGGATCTTTGGTGGAAGATCCAATGTTTAGAGCCAATGCCAAGGGAGCTACGGCAGCAGGGATAAAAATAGGAGTCTATTTCTTCTCCCAAGCTGTTAATGAGATTGAAGCTGTAGAAGAAGCTTCAATGGTTCTTAGCCTGGTTAAAGGAAATTCACTCCCTTACGGGGTGTTCCTCGATGTTGAAAGCAGTGGCGGAAGAGCAGATTCTTTAAGCGCTGAGCAAAGAACCAAGGTTATTCAGGCTTTCTGCAAGACGATAACCAATTCCGGATATAAAGCAGGTGTTTATGCCAATAAGACATGGCTGACATCGAAATTTGATGCATCTGCATTAAGTAATTACAAGATTTGGCTTGCTCAATATGCAGCAACTCCGACATATACGAGAACCAAATATGATATTTGGCAGTATACTTCAAAAGGTACTGTTTCAGGTATAAGCGGAAATGTAGATATGAATATCAGTTTCATGGGCTACTAGAAAGGAATAGAAATGAAAACATATTTAGTAACAGGCGGCGCCGGATTTATCGGTTCGAATTTCATACACTATATGTTTAATAAGTATGATAACGATATCAGAATTATCAATGTTGATGTTCTGACTTATGCCGGCAATTTGGAAAATTTGAAGGATGTTGAAAACAGATCAAACTATTCTTTCATTAAAGCGGATATCACGGACAAGAAGGCAATTTCCGATATTTTTGCTCAGAACGACATAGACTACGTGGTTCATTTCGCAGCAGAATCGCATGTTGACAGATCAATAGTTACACCGGAAGTATTCGTACAGACAAACGTACTCGGAACAGCGGTAATGCTCAATTGTGCGAAAGCCTCATGGGAGAATGAGGATGGAACATTTAAGGCAGGCAAGAAGTTTTTGCATGTTTCTACCGATGAGGTATACGGCTCTTTGGATGATGATCCGAACGCATATTTTTATGAGACAACTCCTTACCAGCCGCACAGCCCGTATTCAGCATCAAAGGCATCTTCGGATATGCTGGTTAAGGCATATATGGATACATATAAATTCCCTGCCAATATAACCAACTGTTCAAATAATTACGGACCTTATCAGTTCCCTGAGAAACTGATTCCTCTTATAATCAATAACGCACTTCAAGGAAAGAAGCTTCCTGTTTACGGTGACGGAAAGAACGTTCGTGACTGGTTGTATGTTGCTGATCATGCCAAGGCAATCGATATGGTCATTAACAAGGGAAGATTGTTTGAAACATACAATGTGGGCGGACATAATGAGAAACAGAATATTGAAATAATAAATATTATCATTGATACATTGCAGGAAATGCTTGATGATTCTGACCCGAGAAAAGCATTGGTAACAAAGGACCTTATTACATATGTTGAGGATAGAAAGGGTCATGACAGAAGATATGCGATTGCTCCCGATAAGATTAAATCTGAGATAGGATGGGAGCCCGAGACAATGTTTAAAGACGGTATCAAGCTTACAATCAAATGGTTCTTCGAACATGAAGATTGGATGAAGAATGTAACAAGCGGTGATTACCAGAAATACTACGCAGAAACATATAAATCACTTGCTTGCAAGTGATTAGTTCAAGGAGATTAAGATGAAGGGTATTATTTTGGCAGGTGGTTCCGGAACTCGTTTGTATCCGTTGACCAAGGCAATAAGTAAGCAGATTATGCCTGTTTATGACAAACCGATGATTTATTATCCGTTGTCGACACTTATGCTGGCCGGTATACGCGAGGTGCTGATTATTTCGACACCAAGAGATCTTCCGGTTTTTAGAGAATTGTTGGGTGATGGTTCGGCACTGGGAATGCGTTTTGAATATGCTGTTCAGGAACAACCCAGAGGCTTGGCGGATGCATTCATTATAGGTGCTGATTTTATCGGGAAAGATAATGTGGCATTGGTTCTCGGCGACAATATATTCTACGGACAGAGTTTCTCTAAAGTCTTGAAAACAGCAGCTTCAAGAGAAAGCGGAGCTACAATTTTCGGATATTATGTAAGGGATCCCAGAGAATACGGTGTTGTTGAATTTGATGAAAACGGAGTCGCACTTTCAATAGAAGAAAAGCCTGAGCATCCCAAGAGCAATTATGCTGTTCCGGGATTATATTTTTATGATAATGATGTAGTTGAAATCGCAGCTAATGTCAAACCTTCTGCGCGTGGCGAAATCGAGATTACAAGTATTAATAACGAGTACTTAAACCGCGGTACTTTACGTGTTGAAACATTGGGACGAGGCTTTGCATGGCTTGATACCGGAAATCACGATTCTTTGCTGGATGCGGCCGATTTCGTTGCGGCATTTCAAAAGAGACAGGGATTATACATTTCGTGCATTGAAGAAATTGCTTATAAACGTGGTTTTATCAATAAGGAGCAATTGCTGGAACTTGCCAAACCTTTAATGAAAACTAATTACGGCAAATACTTGGTTGAAGTAGCGGAGGGATTATAGAATGGGACAGATAACGGTTGAGGATTGTGAAATAGAAGGATTGAAAATAATACATCCTGAAGTCAGAGGCGATGAGAGAGGTTTCTTTATGGAAACATATCAGAAACAGCAGTTTTTTGATGCCGGAATCGAAGTGGAGTTTGTTCAGGATAATCAGTCAGCGTCTACCAAAAATGTATTAAGAGGATTGCACTTCCAAATCAATTATCCTCAGGACAAGCTTGTACGTGCCATTAAGGGTACTGTATTTGATGTTGCGGTAGATTTGCGCCCGGGTTCAAAGACTTTCGGCAAATGGAAGGGTGTGGTTCTTTCTGAAGAGAATAAGGTACAATTCTTTGTTCCGAAGGGGTTTGCCCATGGCTTCTATGTTATGAGTGACTATGCGGAATTCGCATATAAGGTTTCAGATTTTTATCATCCTAACGATGAGGGCGGAATTGCTTTCGACGATCCTCAAATCGGTGTAGAATGGCCGTTTGACGATAAGTCAAAGCTCGTTTTGGCAGAACGTGACAAGAAATGGGGCGGTCTGGCAGAATATATGAAAGAAAGAGGTCTTTAGACTACAGTTTCAAAATGAAGAATAATAAAGACAAGACAATTAAAAAGAAAGTTTTTACAAAGCCAGTGGCGATTACCCTGTTTTATGCGGTATGCATCGCGCTGGCCGTTGTTATTGTATTGCATAATAACCCTTTGGGTGATCCGGTCACCGAAAGCTTGAAGAAGAAATGTGCATGTTTGCTGCTGGCAACTGCGTGCATCATTTTTGGCTTTTTCTATGACAGAATTTTCATTATCCCCAGAGAATTGTATCAATCCAGAGAACTAATATGGAAATTGGCACGAAATGACTTTAAAAAGCGTTATGCAGGTTCTTATTTGGGATTTTTCTGGGCTTTGATTCAACCGGTAATAACGGTGTTGATGTATTGGATAGTTTTTGATGTTGTGTTCAATACAAGATCACAAATGATAGCATCGGGGGTGGAAGTTCCGTATGTACTTTATTTGACGGCAGGACTTGTTCCCTGGTTCTATTTTTCGGAAGCTATTACCAACGGAACCAATGCCTTGCTTGAATATAGCTATTTGGTCAAGAAGGTTGTTTTCAAAATCAGTATACTTCCAATTATTAAGCTGATAGCGGCTACATTTATTCATGTATTTTTTACGGTAGTTTTACTCGTTGTTGCGTCATGCTATGGTTACTACCCGACTGTTTACACGATACAGTTGATTTATTACAGTTTCTGCCTGTTTGTTTTCGTGCTTGCAATGAGTTATTGCACATGTGCTATTGTGGTATTTTTCAGAGACCTGGGACAAATTATCAATATCCTCTTACAGGTTGGCATGTGGGCCACTCCTATTTTGTGGGATATAAATATGATAAGCGATCCTACATTAATCAGTATATTTAAGCTGAATCCGCTTGTGTATATTGTTAACGGATTCAGAAGTTCCATATATGGTACTGAATGGTTTTTTGAACATTTTTACAGTTCGACATATTTTTGGATTTTCACGGTTACGTTGTTCTGTATAGGTTCACTTATATTTAAGAGATTGAAAGTTCATTTTGCGGACGTGTTGTAGTATGGAAAGACAAATTGCGATTGAAGTCAAAAACGTTGTTAAAACGTATAAATTGTACGATCATCCCAAGGACAGACTTAAGGAAGCTCTGGGAATAGGACGTAAAAAGAAACGCTATAAGGAGCATGATGCTCTTAAGGGCGTCGACTTGACTATATACAAGGGTGAAACGGTAGGAATTATCGGAACCAACGGATCCGGTAAGTCTACTATTCTTAAAATTATTACAGGTGTGTTGAATGCGACCGGCGGCGAGGTTAATGTTGACGGGCGTATTTCGGCACTGCTTGAGCTGGGTGCGGGATTCAATATGGAATATAACGGTATCGAGAATGTATATCTTAACGGTACCATGATGGGATTTTCCAAAAAGGAGATAGATGCGAAGCTTCCGGATATTCTTGAGTTTGCCGATATAGGCGACTATGTTAATCAACCGGTTAAGACATATTCTTCGGGCATGTTTGTCAGATTGGCATTTGCGGTTGCAATTAATATAGAACCGGAGATATTGATTGTTGATGAAGCATTATCGGTAGGTGATGTGTTCTTTCAAGCGAAGTGTTATCACAAATTTGAAGAATTTAAGGAAATGGGTAAGACAATAGTATTTGTAAGCCATGACTTAAGTTCAATCAGCAAATATTGTGACAGAGTTGTACTCTTGAATCAAGGAGTTAAACTTGGTGAAGGAACACCGAAAGAAATGATTGATGCCTATAAGCAGGTTTTGGTAGGCCAATATCCTCTTCCAAACGTAAATGTAGGCTTTGATTCAGATGTAGAATCGGAGAAAGAGGACAATTCCAATGTGCTAAATCCTGATTTACTCGAATACGGAACAAAAGCCGGTGTTATTTCAGAGTACTATCTGGTGGATGAAAAGGGAATTAAGACATCCGCTATAATTAAGGGCTCGGAGTGTACAATGCATATGTTTGTAGACTTCAACGAGGATATAAAGAGCCCGATATTTGCATTTTCAATTAAAAATATCAAGGGTGTGGAAATTACGGGAACCAATACAATGTTTGAGAAAGTTTTCTTTGACAGTGTTAAAAAGGGTGACCGCAAACATGTATCTTTCACACAAAAGATGGATATTAACGGTGGAGAATACCTGATTTCATTAGGCTTGACCGGATACGAAAATGAAGACTTTGTTGTATATCACAGACTGTATGATGTTATGAATATTACAATCATATCTGACAAGAATCCGGTGGGATATTATGATATGAATTCAAAGATTATTGTGGAGGATGCATAATGGCATATACACCGATACGTATTAATGAAGATGAACTTTTAAATCGCCTGCCCAAGAAAATTGGGCAGGTTTCCTTAAATTACGATTATTATCCGGGGCAGGACATGTATTCTGACGGTAATATTGAAGATGTTTTGCTCGATATTGTCAAAAACAGATCAAAATGTGAATATCAGCAGATTATAGAAGATTCCAAGAGTTGGCCGATATTGTATCATCTGTCGCCGATACGAGGTAATATAGTAGACTTTTTGCCCATAACCAAGGAAGACAGAGTACTTGAAATCGGTGCCGGCTGCGGTGCTATTACCCAAACATTGGCTCAAAAGGCCCAATCTGTTACCTGCGTTGACCTTTCGGCTAAAAGAAGTCTTATTAATGCATATCGAAACCAGGATTGCGACAATATCGAAATTTATGTAGGTAACTTCACAGATATTGAACCACATCTTGATACTGACTATGATTATGTATGTCTTATCGGAGTGTTTGAGTACGGTTCGTCGTACATCTCAACCAAGACACCTTATGAAGATTTTTTAAGAATAATCCTTAATCACAAGAAAAATAACGGGCGTGCTGTAATTGCAATAGAGAACAAATTCGGGCTCAAGTACTGGGCCGGATGCAAAGAAGACCACAATGGTGAATTTTTCAGCTCTTTGGAAGGATATCCGAAGGGTGGCTCTGCAAGGACATTTACCAAAAACGGTTTAGAGAAAATATTTAAAAAGTGCGGAGTGAGTGATTATAGTTTCTACTACCCATATCCTGATTACAAATTGCCGCATACCATATTCTCGGATGACAGACTGCCTCTTAAGGGAGAACTTACGGATAATCTCAGGAATCTTGACAGAGACAGAATGCTATTGTTTAACGAGAGCTTTGTATTTGATGAAATAATTGATGAAGACGAATTTTCTCTATTTTCAAATTCATATTTAGCGCTTATCGGTGAAAAAATAGACACTGTATATGCCAAGTATTCCAATGACAGAAAGCCGGAATATGCAATAAGAACGGAGATTTGCGGATTTAATAACAGGTGTGTTAAAAAAGTGCCTCTTAATGACGAAGCGGCCAATCATCTGAAGAAACTGTATTCGGTATATGGCAAGCTGGCAAGACGTTATGACGGTGGAATTTTGAAGATTAATCGTTGTACTTTGAACGAGGAGGATAATTCGGTTACATTCGATTTTGAAAAGGGCGTGCCTCTTGAATCGATTATGGATGAAGCGGTATTGAATAATGATACGGATAAATTCAAAGCGCTGTTTAAAAAGTTCTTTGAAGCTGTTTCGTATAATGCAAATAACGAAGAAATCACGGATTATGATATGATTTTCGCGAATATATTGGTGGACGGTGATGACTGGACACTTATTGACTATGAATGGTCATATGATAAGATAATCGATCCTCGCAAAATCGCTTTTAGAGCTTTATATTGTTACATCCTGGAAGATGACAGAAGAAATTCTGTTAATATGGATGAAATTCTTTCGTTAATAGGTATAGGAACCAAAGAAGCAGAGGACTACATTGAGGAAGAGGAAAAGTTTCAAAAGGAAGTTACGGGAAACCATAAAGCAATAGGAGAGATTCGCGCTACCATAGGAACGTATGCGATTTCTGCACAAAAATTGCTTGAAAATGAGCTCAAAGAAATCATAAACAAGCGTATTCAATTGTACTTTGATTGCGGAAACGGCTATTCGGAAGAAAATTCCAGATATATTCCGGACATTTATGAGGATGATAATCATATCAGCGTAGATATTACATTTGACGGTAATGTAAAAATGCTGCGAATTGATCCGGCGGATGAGAGATGCCTGGTAAAGGTTACGCAGATGGTGCTTAACGGCGAAAATGTATTAAAAAATAAGAAATTGATTGAAACCAACGGAAAAGCCCTAAATTACGGCACTTACGCGTTTAACACGGCGGATCCGAATTTGAATATTAAGTTAAATGAAGTTTTAATCAAAGGGGAAAATGATTTGCATATCGAAATGGAGATTACCCGACTGACGGAGAATTTGGCACTTGATATAGCAAATTCCGTTCGAAAGATATTTTAGATTTAATCAAAATGAGGAAAAATGAGAAGTGAATCCGGCCAAAAAGTGTATTAAAAAACTATTGATTGGAAAACAGAATATTCGATATAATTCCGAACTAAAGTCCAAAAAAACGGATTATAACAAATGGGTTCTTCAACAAGAACAACTATCAAATTTGAAAAATCCATTTTTAGGGCAAAATGTAAAATGTCAGACAATTGGATTTGACGGAAAACGATATGAAAGTTATCTTTCTGAAAATGACAGAGAACTTGCAGAATCGGAACAATTATGTAAACTAATTGAAATTATTGAGGAATCAAAAAGCGAGAATTGCAAAGCACAATATCTTGTATCAGGGTCAAAAAACCTCCCCAAGGCGTATGAAACCGCAGTAAACCTGGGCACAAGCATAAACGCCGTTATTTTAATGAATTATCCCGGAGAATTTTCCGATAATGCAATTTTTAAAATTCATGACAAATTTCAAAAAAACAAAAATTTAATCGTGATTTACTCCGACGAAGATATGATAGGGAATGACGGTAAACGTTACAATCCTTGGTACAAACCGGATTGGGCACCTGATGACTTCCTTTCATATATGTATTTTGGCGGATTTGTGGCAGTTAGATTTGATTCCATGAAAGAAGTTAAGCCGAAAGATGATGATAACGGATATTCATATTTATATAAGCTACTTCTTATGAATCGTGCGTTTGATTGTCATACATTACCCGCTACGGTATGCCACATTTCGGAAGTTTTGTATCACACACATGGTGTGTGCGGCTATGAGTATATTAAAAATGAAAGATTGAAGTGCCAGGTTAAAGAGAGAATATCCGATGTACTGGTTTCGATAGTTATTCCTTCGAAAGATCATCCGGAAATATTGTTTAAGTGTGTTGATTCGGTAATGGAGGTCACCGGGCTTCTTCCTCAAATCAAATTGGAGATAGTATTGATAGATAATGGCAGTAATGATACCAATCGATCAACCATCGAAAGTTTGGTGGAGAATTATTCACAATCTGCCAAAATAGAGCGAATTGAATATATTTATGAACCCCATGAATTCAATTTCGCATATCTTTGCAATAAGGGAGCTCAAGCGGCCAAAGGTAACTATCTGTTGTTCTTGAATGATGATATGGAAATAATCGACCCTGATTGGCTGAATAAACTTGTGGAAAAGGCACACCTTCCTTATGCCGGAGCTGTCGGAGCCAAACTGTTGTATCCTAAATCGCTTAAACCACAGGGGAACATTATCCAACATGCCGGAATTACCAATTTGAGAATAGGCCCGGCACATAAATTGCAATTTCTTTCCGATGATACGGATCATTATTACGGAAGAAACAGGCTATGTCATGACATGATGGGTGTAACAGGAGCCTGCTTGATGGTTAAACGGGAAGTCTTTGATGAAGTCGGTGGCTTCGACGAAAATCTGGCAGTTGCATTTAATGATGTTGATTTGTGCTATTCAATATATGAGAAGGGATATTACAATATTCAGCGGAACGATGTTGTATTGTTACACTACGAATCACTAAGTCGCGGCAATGATTCCGAATCCGAGCAAAAACAGTTGAGATTGAACAAAGAAAAAGATTATCTGTATTCAAAGCACAGAAATCTATACGGAAAAGATCCTTTTTACAATATTAATCTGACTACGGACATGCTTGAAGCAGAATATGCTCCCAAGTTCCATTACGAAGTTGATTTGAGCCGTAAATGGGCTAAAACAGAGGATGTAACAAGTGTTATCAATGAGGCGCGACATGACAGATGCGTGCGCGTAGGCATGGAATGTGCCATGGATATTTTTAAATGGAAATACGGAGTCAAATATTCTCCTAAGGAGGAATGTGATGAGGAAGATTTTGGGTACTATTTCCAAGGTTATACCTTCGTGATTGGGGCTAATAACGCTTGTTACGAAAGACAGCTTTTGCTGAAAAATAGGGCATCCGGACGAATTTACGGCATAGAGACCTCGAATGAATACAGAGGCGACATAGCCGCCAACATTCCGGATCAGCTAAATGTAGATTTAGCCGGATTCACGGCCAAAATTGCAGCTGATTCTCTGCCTGAGGGAAATTATCAATTCGGAATGTATATGAAGGATCGTACTTCAAAACAAAGATTGTATAATTGGAGTAACTGGACAATAGATATAGAAGGCAAGAAGGGTTGTCTGGTTAACGAAAATCGTATTTAAGGAGGGCATGATGGATTATCGCGAACAATATGAAAAGGAGCATCTGCGAAATGCGGATTTGGCAGGAAGAGTTGCCGAACTGGAAGCTAAAGTGGATGACCTTAATTTTCAGCTTAATCGTATAAAAACAAATCCTGTTTGGAAGGCATCGTCTCCTGCCAGAAAGTGTATGCATTTTGTTATCAGACAAGGACGCAGGATTAAAAATTGCGGTTCATTAAAAGGAATAGCAGCCAAGGTCGCATACAAGAAGAATGAGAAAATCGCTATGGAACAATTCGGAACCAAGAGTTTTCCGAATGATGAGCAACGAAAGAAGGAATCCGAGACGGTTTTTGAATACATGCCCAAGATAAGTATTCTGGTTCCTTTGTACAATACTCCCGAACAGTTTTTGAAAGAGATGATGGATTCGGTCATCAATCAGACATATTCGAATTGGGAATTGTGTCTTGCCGACGGCTCGGATGATGCACACGGATATGTTAAGGACGTTGTGGCAGTATACCAAGACAAATATAACGCAAAAGATAACGTACGTATTGTATACGAAAAACTTGCCAAAAATGAAGGAATTTCCGGAAATACGAACAAATGTCTTACATTGGCAACCGGAGAATATATAGGCTTGTTTGATCATGACGACATATTGCATCCGTCGGTATTGTTTGAATATGTGAAAGTGATTAACGAAAAGAATGCGGATTACATTTATTGCGACGAAACGACATTCAAATCCGGAAATATCGATAAGATGCTTACGATGCATTTTAAACCCGATTATGCCATTGACAATCTGCGCGCCAATAATTATATATGCCATTTCAGCGTGTTTAAGAAAGAGTTACTGGAAGGCGACGAACTGTTCAGGTCACAATTTGACGGAAGCCAGGATCATGATATGATACTCCGACTTACGGATAAGGCTGAGAATATCGTTCATGTTCCGCGCCTGATGTACTATTGGAGATGTCATGAAGGATCGGTAGCATCCAATATTGATGCTAAACCATATGCCATCGAGGCGGCTAAAGGCGCTGTTGCGGATCACTTGAGAAGACATGGTTACGATCACTTCAAAATTACGTCAACACGGGCGTTTGAGACCATATTCAAGATTAGATACGAAATAATCGGAACTCCTAAAATATCGATCGTTATTCCAAACAAGGATCATATAGATGATTTGAGAAGATGTGTTAATTCGATATTGGAAAAGTCCACATATGATAATTATGAATTAATAATAGTCGAGAATAACAGTAAGCAGGAGACGACCTTCGAATACTATAAGCAAATAAGTGATAATCCTAAGATTAAGCTAGTTACCTACAGTATGTCCGACGGGGAAAAATTCAACTACTCCAAGGTCAACAATTTTGGAGCGTCACAAGCTTCCGGAGAATACATACTTCTTCTTAACAATGATACGGAGGTTATAACCGTTAACTGTATGGAAGAACTTTTGATGTATGCGCAGCGCAGTGATGTTGCTTGCGTGGGAGCCAAGCTTTATTATCCTAACAAAACAATTCAACATGCCGGAGTAGTTTTGGCACTCGGCGCGCACCGAACCGCGGGGCATAGCCACTATATGCAACATAGAGAGAATCTTGGGTATATGGGCCGCCTTTGCTATACGCAGGATGTTTCGGCCGTTACCGGAGCGTGTCTTTTGGTGAAGAAATCAATATTCGAGGAACTCGGCGGTTTGGGTGAAGATTTTGCCATTTCTTTGAACGATGTGGATTTTTGCCTTAAAGCTCGGGAGAAAGGTTATTTGAATGTGTTTACGCCGTTTGCGGAATTGTACCATTATGAATCGGCATCAAGGGGCTCGGACATGGTAGGTGATAATGCACAAAGATATAACGAAGAGTCCGAATACTTCAGAAATAAGTGGGCAGCGGTATTGGAAGCGGGGGACCCTTACTATAATCCGAACTTTTCGTTGGATAAGAGTGATTTTTCATTGAAAATTAAAGAATAGTCAATGTGCCATGAAATATGGTATATTATTGTCAGTAATAACTTTACGGAGGTCTGATTATGACATACAAAGAGCAGTATAATTTTTGGCTTGAAAGCCCATACTTTGATGAAACTACCAAAAATGAATTGAAGAGTATTGCTTCGGATGAAAAGGAAATAGAAGATCGATTCTATAAAGAATTGGAATTCGGTACAGGAGGTCTTCGCGGAGTTATCGGTGCCGGAATGAACAGAATGAATGTATATACGGTTCGAAAAGCCACTCAGGGACTTGCCAATTTCATTCTTAAGCAAGGAACACAGGATAAAGGGGTTGCAATCGCGTATGATTCGCGAAGAATGAGCCCGGAATTCGCTGATGTTGCTGCATTGTGTCTTAACGCCAACGGAATCAAGGCGTATGTATTTGATGCCTTACGCCCTACTCCCGAATTGAGTTTTGCACTCAGAGAACTTAAATGTACGGCGGGCATTGTTGTTACCGCTTCACACAATCCTCCGGAATATAACGGATACAAGGTATATTGGGAAGACGGCGCACAGGTAACGCCACCTTACGACGTTGATATAATTAACGAAGTTAAAGCCATAACGGATATAACCACAGCCAAGACAATGGATATGGCACAAGCCAAGGCGGAGGGGTTGTATAATGTTATCGGTTCCGAGATTGATGACAAATATATGGTTGAACTCAAGAAGCAGATTATTCATGAGGATATCATCAAAGAAGTTGCGAATGATATCAAGATTGTATATTCACCTTTCCACGGAACGGGAAATATTCCTGTCAGACGCGTGTTGAAGGAGCTTGGATTCAAAAATGTTTATGTTGTGCCGGAGCAGGAACTTCCGGATCCCGACTTTACAACTTTGGAGTATCCCAATCCCGAAGATCCTAAGGCATTTACGCTTGCTCTTAAACTTGCCAAGGAGAAGAATGCCGATATCATTTTGGCAACGGACCCTGATGCCGACAGATTGGGAATTTATGCTTTGGATAAGGAAACAAACGAATACGTACCTTTTACCGGAAATATGTCAGGTATGCTTATAGCAGAGTATATACTTCGTGAAAGAAAAGCCGGCGGATTAATGCCTAAGAATCCTGCACTCGTTACTACTATTGTTACAACCAACATGGCAAGAGCCATTGCGGAAGATTACGGTCTTAAATTTATTGAGGTTCTTACAGGATTTAAGTATATCGGTGAGCAGATAAAGATATTTGAACGTGACAATACCTATAATTATGTGTTCGGACTTGAAGAATCATACGGATGCCTTGCCGGTACTCATGCAAGAGACAAGGATGCCGTGGTTGCCGTTATGTGTCTGTGCGAAGTTGCCGCATGGTGCAAAAAGAACGGAATTACTGTATGGGATCAGATGATTAAACTGTATGAAAAGTACGGATACTATAAAGAGACACAGTATACGATTACTTTGAAGGGATTGGACGGAGCTAAACAGATTCAGGAAATTATGGATAAGCTCAGAAGCAATCCTCCCAAGGAGTTTGGGGGACTTAAGGTTAAAGAATTCCGCGATTACAAGACAGATAAAGTGGTTAATTATGAAACCGGTGCTACCGGTACAACAGGCCTTCCCAACTCCAATGTTCTGTACTTTGATTTGGAAGAGGATGCATGGTGTTGCGCCCGCCCTTCGGGAACGGAACCCAAAATCAAATTCTATATGGGAGTTAAAGGAACATCTATCGAGGATTCGGTTAAGAAGGTGGATGAATTGACCAAAGCTGTTAAAGCGTTGGTATAGTTGATGGTAATCCGCTTGCGATAGTTATGTTGCAAGCGGATTTTTAAATTATATGAACACAAACATTGTTAAAACTTTGAATTACATAAAGCGAAACGGCATAATTAAGGGTTACTATGCTGTTCGCGAACGATTGGAGGCTCAAAAGGAACCTCCTTATATTTTTACCCCGATTAAGGAAGAAGAGAGACTTAATCAGCTTTCGGCTTCACTTGCGTATGATGTTACGTTCAGTATACTTGTGCCTGCATATGAAACCGACGAGGTTTATATGCGTGAACTGATAGACTCGGTCAGGGCACAAACGTACAGTAAATGGGAATTGATTATTGCAGATGCTTCCACATCCGATAAAGTGGCCAATGTAATCGGTGAGTATGCGGACGATAGAATTAAATATTTAAAACTGGAAAGTAATTTGGGAATATCGGGCAATTCAAATGCCGGTTTGGAATTGTGCCAAAACGAATATACGACTTTGCTTGATCATGATGATGTTCTGACTCAGGATGCGTTGTTTGCATTTGCTCAAAAAATAAGTGAAAAGCGCAAGAATGGCATTAAATTACAAATGTTATATTCTGACGAAGATAAAACAAATGCCGAAAATACGCTGTTTTTTGAACCAAACATCAAACCTGGATTTAATCTGGATTTACTACTTTCGAACAATTATATATGTCATTTTCTTTGCATTGAGACATCAATAATACGAGAATTGAAATTTCGAAGTGAATATGACGGAGCTCAGGATCACGATCTTATTCTTAGAACAGTCAGATATCTAAGAGAAAGATATGGGAGAAATTTTGAAGAAATGATATGTCACATTCCCAAAGTTCTGTATCATTGGAGGTGTCATGAGGCATCGACGGCCGCAAATCCCAAAAGTAAGGAATACGCGTATATAGCCGGTAAAAGGTGCATCGAAGATTATCTGAAATCTGTCGGAATCAAGGCTGCGGTTAAGGAACTTCCGCATGTGGGATTCTATTATGTGGATTATGAACCCGATATCTTTGCCCAACGTCCGGAGGTGGGAGCGATAGGATGTCGTATGCTGGATAAGCATAATCTGGTAGCAGACGGAATTTATGATGAAAATATGCAAATTATGTATAAAGGACTTAAAAGCCGCTATTCCGGAGGATATCTTCACAGAGCGGCATGCCAGATGGAAGTTCCGTATGTTAATGTTAAGGGGATGATTCCATCCGACGAGGCGGTCAAGATTTTGAGCAAACTGATAAACGACAGACCGGATATAACGGGTGATATCAAGAAACTCAGTATTGAATTTTGCAATATTATGAGGGCTAACGGGTATAAGTTCGTATATGACCCGGCAGTTACGGTCAAATATAAAGAGTGGGCTAAAAATTGAAAAATGAATAAAACAACAGTTGTTATACCTAATTACAACGGCATAGATTTTATCGAGAAATGTCTGACATCCGTTGAAAAGAGTACTGTGCCATTGAATATTACGGTGGTTGATAACGGCTCTTCGGACGGTTCAAAGGAACTTGTGAAAGATAAATTTCCGAATGTAAAGCTTATAGAACTTTCGGAAAACACGGGATTTTGTCATGCGGTGAATGTCGGAATAGAGAATTCGGATACACCGTATGTTTATCTTCTAAATAACGATACGGTTATTGAAGAGAATGCGGTTGAGATTCTCGAGAACGACATGGATACACTTCCGGGGGCTTTTTCGATTCAGTCCAAGATGGTGAAAATGCAGGATGCTTCTGTGATTGACAGTGCGGGCGATCTGTATTGTGCATTGGGGTGGGCGTACGCTTTGGGTAAAGATAAGCCGTCTTCAAAATATACGGGAATCCATAAAGTGTTTTCATGCTGTGGCGGTGCTGCATTGTATCGAAAGAAGATATTGAACGAAATAGGATGCTTTGACGAAAAACATTTCGCATATTTGGAGGATGTGGATTTGGGATATAGGGCCAATCTGCATGGTTATACCAATTATACGGATTCGAACTCGGTGATTTGTCATGCAGGGAGTGCGGCTTCGGGGTCCAGATATAATGAATTCAAAGTTGCGCATTCTTCAAGAAACAGTATATATCTGATTTACAAAAATATGCCGATTGTGCAGGTGATTGTCAATTTGCCGTTCTTCCTTTTCGGATATATTGTCAAATGGCTTTTCTTTATTAAAAAAGGTCTGGGACATACTTATATTGAGGGGATTCGACAGGGACTGGCGCTGTGCGGAACTGATTATGCGAAGGAACATAAAGTCAAGTTTGTATTTAAAAGAATCGGAAGATATATTATTATAGAGATTAAACTGATTGGAAATATATTCAGGCGATTAAGTTAGGAAAAGTATGATAAAAGATAATCAAAAACTGCTAAATAGGTTACATTTGGTAATCGATGCAGCGGTTGTTGCAATTTCATATCTTCTTGCATGGTATTTGAAATTTGCCACCGGCTTTTCACAAGAAGATCCGACAATAGGAATATTGGACAGAGGAACGTATTTCAGCGCTCTTTGGTTTTTGGTTCCGTTGTATGTGATTCTTTATTATATGTTTAATATGTATGCTCCCAAAAGAGCTACCATGCGCCGATATGAAATATTTGGAATCTTTAAAGCCAATACGGTCGGAATAGTCATCTTCATGATGATATTGTTTTTGGTGGAGCAGTATGATTTGTCCAGAAGCATGTTGGCGATTTTCTACGTGGTTAATCTGGTTTTGACTACGGCTGTCAGAACTCTAATAAGAAGTATTCTGCAAGTGTTCAGACGAAAAGGATATAATCAAAAATACGTTTTACTGGTAGGATATTCAACGGCTGCGGAAGAGTATATAACAAGGATTAATCAGAATCCGCAGTGGGGATACGTAATTCGCGGTATTTTGGACGACACCGTTCCGAGAGGAACGATGTATAAGGGTGTCAAAGTTGTCGGAGGGATTGATAATTTAAGGTATATTTTACCGGAAAACAAGCTTGACGAAATAGCAATAACGATAGCCCTGAAAGATTATGAAAAACTTGCGGATATTGTTGATATTTGTGAAAAATTCGGCGTTCACACCAAATTTATTCCGGATTACAATTCTTTGGTACCGTCTAATCCGTATACTGAAGATGTGTTGGGATTGCCGGTAATAAATATCAGATACGTTCCGCTGAATAATGCAATAAACCAGTTCCTGAAAAGAACAGGAGATATATTGGGTGCTTTGATCGGAATAATTGTATCAAGCCCTGTTATGCTTGTGTGTGCAATCGCCGTTAAACTGTCGAGCAAAGGCCCGATTATTTTTAAACAGGAGAGAATCGGACTTCATAACAAACCGTTCAAAATGTACAAATTCCGTTCTATGGTTGTTCAAAAGTCTACTGATGAAGAACATGGTTGGACAACGAAAGATGATGCGCGGGTAACAAAATTCGGAAAGTTTATGCGTAAAACATCCATCGATGAGTTACCGCAGCTTTTCAATATACTGATAGGTGAGATGTCTTTGGTCGGCCCCCGTCCGGAAAGGCCTCAGTTTGTCGACAAGTTTAAAGAAGAAATTCCAAGATACATGATTAAACATCAGGTTCGTCCGGGACTTACGGGATGGGCACAGGTTAATGGATTCAGAGGTGATACTTCCATAAGAAAAAGGATAGAATACGATTTGTTCTATATTGAGAATTGGACATTCTCTTTAGATATTAAAATAATGTTTATGACGGTATTCAAGGGCTTTCATAACAAGAATGCCTACTAACTTGACGAATAGGTTAAACTGTGAGAGAATTATGCGTCCTATGTAGTTAGGTAAGGAGAAATATTATGACAGTAGATGAAAGACGTCCGGTTAACAGAATGTCACCGGAAAATCAAAATAGAAGTACGGGTGCTCCGAGGAGACCTGCACCGGAAGGGGCAAGACCACAAGGAGCAAGACCACAAGGTGCAAGACCACAAGGTGCAAGACCACAGGGGGCAAGGCCTCAGGGTTCAAGACCTTCTTCGGATGCAAGATATCGTGACGAAGAGCCCAGAAGGCCTCGCCAGGAACGTCCAAACAGGCCGCAAGGTAAGAGAAGACCGGATGGAAAGAAGAAGTCCGGAGCCGGCAAGATAGTATTATTGATAGTTGAAATTTTGGTACTTGCCGGAATGGGTGTTTTCTTATACTTCGTTCTGACAGCTACTAAAACAGGAAAAGTCGAACTTCCCGAAGAAGATATTATAATTAATGAGGAACTTAAAGCTAAACTTGAAACCACATCATCCAATACGGGCGATGCAGGCGGTGATTCCGAAACTGCTTCATTGATGTCGGGCTACAGGAATATAGCATTGTTCGGTGTTGACTCGAGAGAGGGTGCACTTACCAAGAATACACGTTCCGATACAATTATTATTGCTTCTATTAGCGAAGAGACCGGCGAAGTTAAGCTTTGCTCGGTATACAGAGATACATATCTGAATTTGAGTAATGACAGTTACAATAAGTGTAATGCAGCATATGCGAAGGGTGGACCGACGCAGGCAATTAATATGCTGAATATGAATTTGGATATGAACATTACGGATTTTGTCACAATCGGATTTGAAGGACTTACGGATGTAATTGATGCTTTGGGTGGTGTTGAAGTTAATGTACTTGACAGCGAAATAGTGCATCTTAACAACTATCAGATCAGTATGGTAGGTAAAACTTCGGATGGTGAAACGTTTACCGCTGACGCAGGAACGGATTACATTCCTGTTAAGAGCGCAGGTCGTCAGGTTCTCAACGGACTTCAGGCTACGGCATATTGTCGTATCAGATATGTTGGCAATGATTTCCAAAGAGCAGAGAGACAAAGAACCGTGATTAATGCCATTTTGGAAAAGGCCAAGGCTAACCCGAGTAAGTTACCGGCTGTGGCCGAATCACTGTTTGATGAGGTTTATACATCATTGGATTTGTCGGAAATCATTGATATTCTGACGGATATTACCAAGTACAGCATTGTGGATCAGGCAGGCTTCCCGATGGATGAGAAGGTGGGAGTTGCCAATATCGGAGCCAAGGGTTCTTGCGTTATTCCACTTGATTTGTATGATAACGTTGTATGGCTTCATAAGTTCTTGTTTAATGATGCAAGTTATGAACCGTCATCTTCGGTTAAAACATATTCCGATAAGGTTAAGGAAGATACTTCACCGTATCTGTAAATTGAAAGCCCCCCTTATAAGGGGGCTTTTTAATAGGTATATATGTCATGGTAGATATAGTAATTCCCGTTTATAAGCCAACTGAATATATTCTGACATTGCTTTTGAAACTTGATAAGCAGACGGTTCGACCGAACAAGGTTATATTGATTAACACGGAAGAAGAATATTGGAATCGTTTTTTCGGTGAATATGATATTCTTTCCAAATATCCGTTTATTGAGCTTCACCATATTTCGAAAAGCGATTTCGACCATGCCAAGACCAGAAATTTCGGCATGAGTTTATCAAATGCCGAATTTGCACTGCTTATGACGGATGATGCTGTTCCGGAAGATGAATTTCTAATAGAACGAATGTTGAAGAACTTCGATAATCCTTTGGTTGGAATGACATATGCAAGGCAAATACCGCATAAAGGATGTCATGCGATAGAGAAGTTTGCCCGCGCCTTTAATTATCCGGCAATACCCGTTGTTAAAGGAAAGAAAGATATGGACAAATTGGGGATTAAGACATTTTTTGCGTCCGATGTGTGCTGCATGTACAGAAAGTCTGTATTTACGGAAATTGGTGGCTTTTTGGAACCGGCCATATTTAACGAGGATATGATATTTGCCAGAAGAATGATAGAAAAGGACTATTTGATATCTTATGAATCCAAGGCGTGCGTAAGGCATTCTCACAACTACACCGGAATTCAATATATGAGACGAAATTTTGATTTGGGAGTTTCTCAGGCAGATAATCCGGATATCTTTCAAGACGTTAAGTCTGAAGGAGAGGGAATATCCTTGGTTAAGAAGACGGCAATATATCTTTGTAAGAAAATGATGCCGTGGATGATAGTTAAACTCGTATATCAATCCGGATGCAAATATATCGGGTATCGACTTGGAAAGAAATACCGTTCTATACCCAAAGCGCTTGCCCTTAAGCTTACAATGACTCCGGATTATATTCTGCGTTCATATAAATGAACACAATTATGTCAGAATTTGTTCACAATCTAAACACATTAGAAAAATATACTTCTCATTAACAGATGAAGTTAGGAGGAGCAAAATGGATACAAACAGTAATTACAGCAGCTATTATCAACAGCCTGCCCCCAATCAGGAGTCACCCAAAACTCCTAAAAAAGGCGGAACAATTAAAAAGATACTGCTGGGAGCTTCAATAGGTCTTCTTTTTGGAATATTTGCGGGTCTTGGTTTTCAGGCCATTAACTTTACAACCGAGATAATACGTGGTGACCGTTCTAAGGCAGAATCAAGGCAGGAACGTGTTAAAGATAAAGACATGTCGTTTGAGGATGATGAATTGCCTGACGATGAAGCTTTGGAAGGGGACAAGGCAATCGAGGCACCGAGTGCACCGATAGCCCGGAGCGTTGATGATACTAACGGATTATACGTGAATGATGTTACGAAAGTTGTCGAGAATGTTATGCCTTCGGTTGTGTCGGTTAATAATAAGTATGTGACCAAAATGAATTATTTCGGGCAAACATATTCGCAGGAAAACGAATCTGCCGGCTCCGGAATTATTGTAGGAAAGAACGATGACGAACTGTTGCTGGTAACTAATTATCATGTGGTTGAAAGCACGGAAGAATTAACGGTAACGTTTGCTGATGACGAACAGGCATCAGCTCAGATTAAAGGAACCGACTCTAAAAGAGATTTGGCGGTTATTGCGGTTCAACTGTCTGATATTAAACCGGACACAATGGATTCCATAGTGATTGCCAAGCTCGGCGATTCCAAGAATCTGATTGTAGGTGAGCAGGTAGTTGCCATAGGTAATTCTCTTGGATACGGACAATCCGTAACGGTAGGTGTGGTAAGCGCACTTGACAGACCTATAGGTGTGACTTCAATGGACCCTAATGAAGAAATCAATACCGAAGCTACATTTATTCAAACGGATGCCGCAATCAATCCCGGAAATTCGGGCGGCGCACTTTTAAATATGCGCGGTCAGGTCATAGGAATCAATTCGAATAAGATAGGCGGTACGGTTGTTGAAGGCATGGGATATGCGATTCCCATTTCCGATGCCAAGCCGATTATCGAGAACCTTATGACCAAAAAGACCAAGGTTAAAGTATCAGATGATTCCAGAGGTATTTTGGGAATCACAGGTGTTAATGTTGAGAAGGAATATTCCGAAGTATACGGAATGCCGGTAGGAGTATATGTTTCTTCCGTTACGGAAGGCACGGGCGCTGATGCTGCCGGACTTGTAAGAGGCGATGTAATAGTTGCTTTGGACGGTGAGGAAGTTTCTTCCATGGATGATTTAAAGCGTGCCCTTGAGTATTACTCTGCGGGAACGACTGTGGAACTTACAATAATGCAAGGCTCTCCCACGGGATATAAATCTAAAACGGTAATGGTTACTTTGTCACCGGCGGATTCACAATAGACAATATGAACTTTGAATAATCTTCGCCCTTCGGATATGGCAATCCGAGGGGCGAAATTTTCTCCAAAAATATATAAAACGGGGTTAAGAAACTTCAAAATCATCCGATAAATATTGTGTAGAAATAGAAATGACCATGAGCCAAACGGCTCGGGAAGGAGAACAATATGCGTATAGAAGCATATACACAAGTTCAGCAGTTATATCAAACCCAGAAGACTTCTAAGGCTCAGAGCACGCAGAAAGCCAGCTTCAGAGATCAGTTGGAAATTTCTTCTGCAGGAAAAGATATACAGACTGCAAAGAATGCTGTTATGGGAGCTCCGGATATTCGTGAAGATGTTGTTGCCCCTATCAAAGAGCAGATTCAGAACGGAACATATGAAGTTGATGCTGACAGCTTCGCAGAAAAGTTATTTGCTAAGTTTCAGGAAATGAGGTAATTCGAGCATGGCAAGTTTGATGGAAAACTTGATAGACGTTTTGGAAAACGAATGTCAAGACTATGAGAGCTTGCTCGAATTATCTCAGGCCAAGACTCCGATTATTGTTTCCGGAGACTTGGAGGAATTAGCCCGCATCACGGATGAAGAACAATTAGTTGTCAATAGAATTGGCCATAACGAAAAGGAACGTGAGGTTGTATTCAAAGACATAGCTAATGTAATTAACAAGGATGTTAATACTCTTAAGCTGGGCGATTTGGTTGATATGTTGTCATCACGTCCGCAAGAGCAACTAAGGCTGGCTAAAGTGCATGACAGATTGCGTACATTGGTGCATTCCGTAAAAAGAGCAAATGAGCAGAATCGCGAACTAATCAACAATGCCATGGAATTGGTTGAGTTTGACCTTAATATGCTTCAGGCAAGTAAGGCGGCTCCGGAAACGGCAAATTATAATCGCGGCGCATACAATACGGGAATGCAGATGGGAATCGATCAATCGGGATTTGATGCAAAACAGTAGAGTATTATACGTACTTATTGAGGAATACGGCTATGTCATTGTTTGGTGGTTTATATGTAGGCACAAGCGGCCTTCAAACTTCACAAAATGCGCTGAATACAGTTGCACATAATATGGTTAACGTTGACACCCAAGGTTACACGAGACAACAGATTTCTCAGGTAACCCGTACTTATAATACCATTTCAAAGAGCGGTTCAGCCGTATCTTACCAACAAATCGGTCTCGGCGTTAAATATGCCGAAGTTAAACAAGTCAGAGATTATTTCCTGGATAAATCATATAGAAAAGAATCGGGACGCAGCGGATTTTACGATGTGTCTTGCGACGCTATTGCGGAAACCGAAGATATCTTTCAGGAGCTTGACGGTGAAGCTTTCGCTAATACATTGGACAGACTTTGGGTATCTGTGCAAGAACTTGCAAAAGACCCTTCAAGTACGGTAAATCAGGGTATCTTTATACAAAGATGCTCCGAATTCGTTACAAGATCACAGGCTGTATATCAGAATTTTTGCGATTACCAGGATGATTTAAATTATAAAGTAAAACAAAAAACGGATAAGATTAACGAAATCGGTCAGCGAATCGAATCGTTAAATGAACAGATATTGAGAATAGAATCGGGCCAGGTTGAACATGCCAATGACTTAAGAGATGAAAGAAATGATCTTATCGATGAATTGTCGACATACGCCCATATAAGTGTAGATACGGATATTTCCGGAAACTACATTATACAAATCGAAGGTGTTGACTTCGTTACGGTAGGTTCTTGCAAGGAAATCGGACTTTATGCCGATCCCATAACAGGGTTCTATACCCCTTATTGGGTACCCTTGGCCGAACATGACCCGGCTACCGGCAAAGTTATCGAGTCAACGATTCCTTCTGCAAGAGTGTTTGACCTTGATCAGGAAATTTCTACGGAAAAGAATACTGACATAGGAGCTTTGAAGAGTACTCTTCTTGCCAGAGGCGACAGGAGAGCAACATACAGGGATCTTGGATTTGAAAGCGCAGACCCTGAAAAAGCCTACGGAGAAATTTCCGATTCGATTGTTATGAATGTAATGGCTGAATTCGACCAACTGATTCATGATATTACAACCGAAATCAATCAGGTTATTGAGGATGCTGCCAATGCTGTTGATACAGCACTTACACCCAACGGATATTTGAGAGATGAAACCGGTAATCCGTACAGAATATTCAATGTTTCAAGCTATGAAGAGTCGATTAAACCCGGCGGTAAGTGGCAGGATGATTACACAACGATGAATATTATGATAAACGAAGAGCTTAAGATGGCTCCTTCCAAACTGGGATTCATAAGAAGTGACGGAATTGTGGATATCAGATGCGGAGACAGACTTAAAGAGGTCTTTACGAATCAGAATCATACATTGAATCCGGTAGTTAAGACGGCAACCAATTTGTACAATTTCTATAACAATCTTATATCGCAGGTATCAAATACGGGATTTGTTATGAAAGGAATAAGCTCCAATCAGGAGGTAACCGTTTCAAATATTCAGGCAGCCAGAGAGCAGATTGTCGGAGTTTCTTCGGATGAAGAATTGAGCAACATGATAATGTTTCAAAATGCATTCAATGCTTCAAGCCGATACATAAATGCAATGAGTGAAATGATAGAGCACTTGATTACGACTTTCTTCTAAAGTCGGGAAGGAGGGTATATGCCTTCACAATTTTTTGGATTAAATATAGCAGGTTCGGGACTTCGTAATTCGAATGCGGCCTTAAATACAACAGCAAATAATATTTCAAATGTTCAGACACAAGGTTATTCAAGACAGAAGGTTGATTCACAGGCGGCAGATGCTCTTCGAACCTTTACCACATACGGATGCGCAGGCGCCGGTGTTGAAACAATGGCTATCGAGAGAGTACGCGACAGCTTTTATGATGTTAAGTACTGGGATAATAATGCGAACTATGGACAGTTTTCGGCCAAAGCATATTATTGCAAGTCGATAGAAGACTATTTTAATGACGATGGTTCTACAGGTTTTGTTACTATCTTTAACAAAATGTCTTCTGCTTTGCAGTCTGTTTCGACTAATGCAAGTTCAGCGGCTACCAAAGCACAGTTCGTTGCATCCGCTCAATCGCTTACGGACTATTTTAACAACTTATACGGAAACTTACAGGAACTGCAAAAGGATATAAATCTTGAAATAAAGCAGGCTGTTGACCATATTAATTCAATATCCGAACAGATAGCCACATTGAACAAGCAGGTTAATGTTATCGAACTTACAGGTTCAAAGGCCAACGATTTGCGTGACCAAAGAGATGTTCTTATAGATAAACTTTCGGAGTATATTGACGTAACCGTACAGGAAACTCCGATTTATGATACGAATGATCCAACCAGGGAAACGGGCGGAACAAGGTATGTTGTAAAGGTTGCCGGCGGGCAGATTCTGATAGATTCCAACGACTTTTCTACATTTAAGTGTGAAGCAAGACAAAGCTATGAACAAATCAATCAGACCGATGTGCAGGGACTTTACAAAATCTGCTGGGATAACGGAAATGAATTTAACTTAAATAATGCTTCCATGAACGGAAAACTTAAGGGCCTTGTTGAAGTAAGAGATGGAAACAATACGCAGAATTTCAACGGAAAAGTAGTTTCTTCCACGGCTCTTACAACCCCTCCGACGACAAGAACGGTAAAGATAGAAGTTACGGATGATTATCTTAAGGATATGAAGGAGTGTACGCTTCCGACTACGGGAATGATGCGAATAAACGGTGCGGAGTACTATTATTCCGACTGGACTTTCGATGCGACAACATCGCAGTACGAGTTTACGATAGAAGACAGTCTTTATCCGAGCTCCACTACCGAAATCAAGGCCGGTACGATAGCACTTAATCAAGATCCTATCAAATATCAGGGTATTCCGTACTATATGGAGCAAATGAATGCATTCGTCCGCAGTTTCTTTAAGGCTGTTAACGGAGCTTTTGAAGGCTACGAATATACAGACCCTTCAACGGGTCAGAAGTATTATATGAATGGTGTTGACGCTTACGGTAATCCGGGAACAGATTTATTTACCTGTGAACTGCCTAAGGGACAATTGACACAAGAAGAGCTTGAGACAGATGATCCGACCAAAATGTTCAACGGCAAAACGGGTTATTATTACATGACATGCGGTAATGTGTGTATCAATACCGAATTGTTACGTGACGCCGACAGACTCGGATCACGTACATATTCATATAATGGTGTCGAAGAGTGCGGACAGATTGAAAAAGTCATTTCCATGTTGAGTAATAAGAATGATTTCAATTTCCGAAACGCCTCTGCCAATCAGATGCTCGAACTTGTTCTTTCGGATGTGGCACTTAACGCAAGTAATGCCAATACTTATGAGGGAACATACAAAGGTCTTCAAACCGCCATTGAGAATCAAAGAACATCAATTTCGGGTGTTGATGAAGACGAAGAAGCTGTTAGTCTGGTGAAATATCAGAATGCATATACTCTTGCTTCCAAAATGGTTCAAACATTAACTGAAATTTATGATCAATTAATATTAAGTACAGGGGTATAATCAGCCGATATATAATGTAGACACGGATGTCGAATAGATAGCAAGGATGCATGGGATATGGGAAATGAGGTGATCCTATGCGTATGACCAATAAAATTATGCAGAATAATTCTCTGTATAATATAAATAACAATAAAGTCTTACAGGACAAACTGAGTACTCAGATGTCCACTCAGAAGAAACTGGCGCGTCCGTCAGATGATCCCGTAGTAGCAATAAGAGCTTTACGATTAAGAAGTTCCGTATCGGAATTGACACAATACCAGGAGAAGAATTCTCCTGATGCCGACAGCTGGCTTAAAGTAACGGCCGGAGGTCTGGGTACGGTTACGGATATTCTTACCTCTTTATCTACCAATGCCAACAAGGCTTCCAATAAGGACTTAACGGCAGATGATTTGGATATTATCGTTGAGAACATGAAGCTTTTGTCTGAAGAATTCTATTCTACAGGTAATCTTGATTATGCCGGAAGATATGTGTTCACAGGGTACAGAACCAATACACCCATGCAGTTTACCGCAGCGGACGTGGCAAATACCAAAGAACCTATTCCTTCATACGAAATAACCGAGCAGACATCCATACTTTCATTTGATATGGTTAACTATACAAATGTCGGAAAACTGGCCGGCATTTCACAGTATAACTATACTGAAGCAGTACATGAAGAGGTTGAGACCAATATAACCAATAATGATATTCACAGGGTAAGACTTGCTTACGATAATCTTTCTGCAGAAGCTTCGAAAGTGCCGGTTATTGAGATTGTCAATAAAGTTGATTATGACCCGACCACAGAGATTTATACTCCGGATATCAGGAAAACATATGGCCCGGCATCAACACCTCCGATTACGATAGCTTCAAGTGCCGATGCCGCATATCAGGCAGTTGCGGCAGCCAATAATGCAACTCCTCCGACTTCGGTTATTTTGTATGTTCCCGATACGGGAGAATTATTGTTTTCGGATGAGGCATATGCAGATTTGGATACACAGATTCAAGCCTGTCATGGAACCGACACTGAAATAAGAATTACATATACCAAGAGTGACTGGAATAACGGTGACCTTAGACCGGAGCACTATTTTGCATGTACGTCTACGGATAAAATTGATACTACAAAACAGATTGCTTATAACTCGGAATATTTGACATCCGGCAAAGAAAAGCAGGTCATAGCTTATGATGTGGGGTATAATCAGACTATCGAGGTAAACACAACGGCTGATGAGGTGTTTACACATAATCTTAACCGTGATATGGATGATTTGGAAAATGCATTGATATCACTTAAGAATATCGATTATATTAAGGCAACTTTGAAGGATGCTTTGAAGGGTATAGATCAAAAAGCAGATCCGACCCAATATGATACGGTTTCGAAACAACTTGATGCAGCCAATAAGTCATATGAGTTTATTCGCCAGAATATGCATGAGCTTATGGGTAATACAATAACCAAAATGCAGAACTATTTGGACGCTGCCAATGTGGCCGTAACCGATAACGGAACCCGTTCATCAAGATTGGAACTTATAACCAATCGACTTACCGAACAAAAAACTACGTTTAAGACTCTTCAGTCTCAGAATGAAGATGTCGATATAGCAGATGTGGCTGTTAATTTGACTTCGGCAGAACTTACATACAATTCATCATTGATGGCTACGAGTAAAATTATGCAGACTACATTAATGAACTATATTTAATTTGAACTCATAGCTTAGGCTATTATAAAATACGCGCGGAGCGCAGATAGGAGTGTGACAATGAACGTTACAACGAAAAATTTCGGAGAAATTACAATTGCAGATGACAAAATCATCAAGTTTCCTTCGGGAATAATAGGCTTTCCCGATTTGACGGATTTTGCCCTGGTTCATGACGAGGAAAAGGGAGTAGGCGGAATTCACTGGTTGCAGTCTATGCAGGAGCCGGCATTCGCTATGCCTGTTATGGATCCTTTGACGGTTAAGGCTGATTACAATCCTCAGGTTGATGATGAGATTTTGAAGCCCATAGGTGAGCTTGATCCCAACGAAACCTTGGTTTTGGTTACGGTTACGGTTCCTTCTGACTTGACTAAAATGACCGTTAATTTGAGAGGACCTTTTGTTATTAACGCATTGGAAAAGAAAGCTGTACAGGTAATAATAGAAGGCGAAGAATATCCGGTTAAGTTCCCGATATATGATATTCTTAAAGCAAAGAAGGGTGGTGAGTAATATGTTAGCTTTATCACGTAAGAAAAACGAAGCCCTTGTGCTGAATAATAATATTGAAATAACGGTTCTTGAAATAAAGGGTGAGCAGGTTAAGCTTGGTATTACCGCACCTAAGGATGTACCGGTATACAGAAAAGAAGTATATGTTCAGATTCAAGAATCCAATAAGGCTGCCGTTGATACATCAGGAATGGATGCATTGAAAGATTTGCTCGGATAATATTTTGATATTGACAGTAATAAAACGCTGCAAGCATTATGCCTGCAGCGTTTTTAATTCATTCTGATTATCAATTTACGTATTTGTGAAGCGAAGAAATATCATCCAGATATTCAAGCAATTTTTTCCTTCCGGCGCTGTTTAGGTTCAGATATTTGGAAGTAAGCTTGTTATTCAGATATTTACTGCTGACATCTTTAACTTCTTCAATCGGAGTGAAATCAATGGGATTTAGAGTTAATATGTCACATATTTTGAGTACGGTCTTATATGTCATATGCTCAATACCCTTGTCAAATGCCGTAGCTAAAGTACTGTAAGGAATATCGGCATCTATGCAAAATTGCCGGACACTCTTGAATTGTTGAAGAATACGCTCCTTAAGTAATTCCTCTTTGGTCATGTCAACCTCTTAACAATATGAATTGAATAGCATTCCCGAATAATTACTGCTTACGTAAGGTGCGGTGTAAGTATGACCGGGGTTCTTATATGCAACTACCGTCTTGTCTATATATTCCATAGGATTCAGAGAAATCTGATTGGTTTTTCGCAGTATTGAAAGAGCAAAATCTTTCACGGTGGTCAGTTGTGAATATTCGGGGTCTTTACTTAAAGCAGATTTAAACTCCGATGAATTCATTTCCAAAATTCCATTATCCGAAAAGTTCAATCCGATATCGGACAGCCCTTCTTTGTAATATGAAGAGATGCGTTCCATTTCTTTGAGCAACTTGGTGCTCGAATGGTTGGAATTCTTGTATTTTTCGGCTGAATTAATGAAATTATTGTATCCGTCAATCAGTTCATTAACATTTTCGGATATGGAATCCAAATCTGTTTTGACACCTATATGGGCAGTTGCACCATCCTCTTTGGATACACTGTTTAATGTAAGTTCGTATTGCCGATCGATTGTAAAATGATTTGCATAAGCGGTTCTTAATTCGTTGTTTAACTTAAACTCCGCATTGGCAGGCGCCTTGGCGATGTAATCAATTCCGAAATAGTCGACAGAACCCGACTGCTTGGAAGTGTTATCATCGGAAATGCTGAATATCTCGGATTTGTCAGGTTTTAATCCTTCGGTGTTTGAGGTAAGGCGCAAAGCCGAAGCACCTTTACCATCCTCCAAAATATCTGCGGTAATTCCGACTTCTGCATTGTTGATAAGTCTTGCCAAACGTTCCTGTATATCTTTATTGGTATCTTCAGCTCGTACATTGAACTGAAATTCGTAGCTTAAATCGTTGATAGACAAGTCAAAAGAATATGAATCCGGTGAAAGTGCGGATTTTTCATTTGAGGGCAGAGCATATCCTAAATTGACCTGGGGAGATGCCAAGGACTTGACCTCTATATCAAATTCAACGGCATTCTCAGCTTCGTCGGCTTCGCCGATGTATTCGGCCGAAACCATAACTTCGTCTGTTGAATATGCCGATTTCTTACTAAACAGAGCGTTGTTGTCGGCACCACCCAAAGAAGCAATGGTGTTTCGCAGCTGCCGGGCATTCTCCTTTAAATCAATGGCAAATTCGCGTGATTCATTGGAAGAATCGAGAATGTAGAGAGGAGTGTCTTTATTTAGTTTGAGCATGGAATTGTATACGCCGCGAAGTTCACTTTTCTTGTGAGCGTCATATTTTGATACGTTGCTCTTGGGTGCGTACTGAGTCAGATAATAATTGTAGATATTATCAATAGCGGAATTGTATGCTGCCATGTCGTCCCCTCCTTTCTTCCATGAATACATGCAAGCCATCAAAATCCATTTTGGTGACGGATCATCCTTGATCCACGCATGAGGGCGAAATGCACCTACTATGATAGCTACATTTTATCACACTGTTATGGCGAATACAAGAGGGGGGTCTGCTAAAAAAAATATTGTGTTTTGGCGTTGTCTGTTGTAAAACATTAAAGTAAGGTTTTTGGTAAAGACTAGACTGAAAACGGAAAGGAAAAAATATGGGAAAATATTTTGGAACAGATGGTTTCCGTGGGAAGGCCGGCGTGGTTTTGACGGCAGAGCATGCATTCAAAATCGGTAGATTCCTTGGCTGGTATTACAGCAAGGAGCAAAAAGCCAAGATTGTTATCGGAAAAGATACACGTCGCTCTTCATATATGTATGAGAATGCTTTGGCATCGGGAATTACAGCGTCCGGAGCAGATGCATATCTTTTGCACGTAACAACAACTCCGTGCGTAAGTTATATTACAAGAACCGAAGGATTCGATTGCGGCATTATGATAAGTGCAAGTCACAATGCTTTCGGGGATAACGGAATTAAACTCATGAACGGCGAAGGCGAAAAGATGGATGACGACCTTCAGGATGAAATCGAGAAATTCATCGATGGAATCGGAGAGGATATACCGTGGGCTGTAGGAGAGAATATCGGATGTACGGTTGACTTCTATTCCGGTCGTAACAAATATATAGGATATCTTGTCAATCTTTCGGAAAGAAATTATTTTTCGGACAGAAAGGTTGCATTGGACTGTGCAAACGGAAGCTCGTGGATGATAGGCCGTGCTGTCTTTGATGCGTTGGGTGCCAAGACGTATGTTATGAATAATGAACCCAACGGAGTTAATATTAATTTGGGTTGCGGTTCTACTCATATCGAAGGCTTACAAGAATATGTCAAAGACCACAAGCTTGATGTGGGATTCGCATTCGACGGAGATGCAGACAGATGTCTTGCTGTTGATGAAAACGGCGAACTCGTGAACGGTGATGTGATTATGTATATTTGCGCCAAGCACATGAAACAAATCGGTAAACTTCCGAGCAATACAGTGGTTACTACCATAATGAGTAACTTTGGATTGTACAAGGCATTGGATAAGGCCGGAATTAAGTATGAGAAGACAGCTGTAGGCGACAGATATGTTTATGAAAATATGAAAGAATTCGGACACTCTATAGGTGGGGAACAGTCGGGACATGTAATATTCCGCGATGTGGCACGTACAGGTGACGGATTGATTACCGCAATAATGCTTATGAGTGTGCTTATAGAGACACAGTTGCCATTGTCGGTACTTGCGGCAGAGGTTACAATGTATCCTCAGGTGCTTAAGAATGTTGTTGTTGATGATAAGGAAGCAACGCTTAAGGACGAAAAAGTGCTTAAGGCTGTTGACGAGTGTACGGTTGCTTTGGGAGAAAACGGAAGAGTTTTGTTAAGAGCATCCGGAACAGAACCGGTTTTGCGTGTTATGTCTGAAGCAGGTTCGCTTGATGAGTGTGAAGAGCATGTAGATCACATAATTGATGCGATGAAAGCTTCCGGACATTTCCAAAAGATGAAATAGTGATTTCACATTTAGGAGGATAAATTAGTGAAAGTAATAGTATGTAAAGATTATGCCCAAATGTCCAAAGAGGCAGCAAAAGTTGTTGCCGACGTAATGATTAATAAACCCAAATGTATTCTTGGCCTTGCAACGGGTTCCACACCTGAAGGCATGTATGCAGAACTTGCCAAGATGAATGCGGAAGGCAAGATTGATTTTAGCGATGTAACAACCGTGAACCTTGATGAATATTATCCAATCAGTCCTGATAACGATCAGAGCTATCGTTACTTTATGAATAAGAACTTATTTGATAAGGTCAACATTGATAAGGCTCGCACCAATGTTCCAAACGGTGCGGCTCCGGATGGAGAAGAGGAAGCCAAACGATACGAAGCGTATGTTCGCTCTTTGGGCGGCGCTGATATTCAGGTTCTTGGAATAGGTCGTAACGGTCATATAGCATTTAATGAACCTGATGAAGAACTTGTACCCGTAACTCATGTAACGGGTCTTACAGAAGATACAATAGACGCAAATGCAAGATTCTTTGCAAGTGCTGCCGATGTCCCTACCAAGGCTCTTACAATGGGAATGGGAACAATTATGTCAGCCAAGAAGATAATTATTCTTGCAAACGGTGAAGGAAAGAAAGCAGCAGTAGCTCAGATGCTTAAAGGAACCGTAACAACACAATGCCCGGCATCTTTCCTTAACCTTCATGATGATGTAATTCTTGTATGCGATGAAGCTGCATATGGAAAATAAAGGAGCAATCTATGACAGAGCAATTGAAAGTAAGTGAATTATATGAACCCGGTCATACGAGAGCTTGGGATTACCTTTCTAAAGTTGAGTATCCGTGGCAGATTTTAAAGGATATTAAAGATATTATACTGGCAATAGGACCGACTCTTGACCCTGAGGTATATGATAATCCGTCGGAAGGCGTTTGGGTTGCCAAATCTGCCAAGGTATTTCCGACGGCGTATCTTGGTTCACCTTGCATTATCGGAGAAAATACGGAAGTTCGTCAGGCAGCTTTTATCAGAGGTTCGGCTTTGGTTGGCGACAATTGTGTGGTTGGAAATTCTGTTGAACTTAAAAATGTTATTATTTCGGATAATGTTCAGGTTCCGCATTATAATTATGTAGGCGATTCTGTTTTGGGATTTAAATCACATATGGGAGCAGGATCAATCACATCAAATGTTAAGTCAGACAAAACCTTGGTTATTGTACGAGGTAATGGACAGACGATTGAAACCGGATTGAAAAAGTTCGGCGCAATGCTGGGTGATTATGTTGAGGTTGGATGCAATTCGGTATTGAATCCGGGAACTGTGATTGGTTCACATACCAATGTATATCCTACATCATCGGTCAGAGGCGTTGTCCCGGCCAACTCGATTTTCAAAAGCGGAAAAGGAACGGAAATCGTAGAGAAAAATTAATTATTGACTTTGCCTCGTTGCTATGGTATATTTGTCAAGCAATGAGGCAGAGGCCTTATTTTTTTGTCGTTAAATAGTATGTTTGACGGATGTAAATGTTTTAGGAGGAAAAACATATGCGTACTAAGATTACATTAGCATGCACAGAGTGCAAGCAGCGCAATTACAACACAACTAAGGATAAGAAACTTCATCCTGACAGAATGGAAACCAAGAAGTACTGCAGATTCTGCAAGACACATACACTTCATAAGGAAACCAAGTAATATAAATCTGTTTAAGGGGTGAATTATGGCAGAGAATAACGAAAAGCCAAGCTTCTTCAAAGGAGTTAAGGCCGAATATAGAAAGGTAACATGGCCTACAAAGGATGATGTTATCAAAGAAACAGTTTCTGTAGTTTGCATTTCAGCTGTATTGGCCGGTTTAATCGCTTTATTTGATACTGCAATTCAGTACGGTATCAACTATATTTCTGGTTTATAAGAATTCGTAGTGGAGTTTGAAACAAGTTTTCAGACTGTATTTGTGATTTCAATTCAACCGGCTGATTAAAATCATTTGGAGGCAAAGTTTGAAAATAGATTTTCAAACTGCATTGATGATTTCAAACCTGCGAGCAGTTTAAAATCATTTGGAGGCAGATTATGGCAGAAGCTAATTGGTATGTTGTACATACATATTCCGGATATGAGAATAATGTTAAGGCTAATATCGAGAAAACTATAATTAATCGTAAGTCTTTACAGGAAAAAATCCTTGAGGTCAGAGTTCCGATGGAAAATGTCATCGAAATGAAGAACGGAGTTCGTAAGGCCGTAGAGAAGAAACTTTTCCCGGGATATGTTCTCATTAATATGGTTATGGATGACGAGACATGGTATGTTGTTCGTAATACACGTGGAGTTACAGGTTTTGTAGGTCCCGGATCAAAACCCGTACCGCTGTCCGAAACAGAGATGAAACCTTTGGGTATCAGAACGGAGAATATTTCCGTTGACTTTGAAGAAGGTGATACGATTATTGCTGTTGCGGGAGCATGGAAAGATACGGTCGGCGTTGTACGTCGTATGGATTTCGGTAAACAGACCGTTACTATCAATGTTGAAATGTTTGGTAGAGAAACACCGGTTGAAATTTCGTTTGCCGAAGTCAGAAAGCAGAATTAATTCTTATTGGATTAATTATAAATTCGGCCCGCTCGGAGTAGCTATCGGGTAGGCTGTGGGAGTACTTATTGTGAGTACGCCTGACCACGATGCATACATTTGTGCATTAGAATAGGAGGTGCCACTATGGCAAAGAAAGTAGAAGGATATATTAAGTTACAGATCCCTGCTGGTAAAGCTACACCAGCTCCTCCGGTTGGACCCGCATTAGGTCAGCACGGAGTTAACATCGTTGAATTCACTAAGCAGTTCAACGCTAAGACAGCAGATAAGGGCGATGTTCTTATCCCTGTTGTTATTACTGTTTATGCAGACAGAAGTTTCAGTTTCATTACTAAGACTCCCCCTGCAGCCGTTCTTTTGAAGAAGGCATGTAACATTAAGTCAGGTTCGGGTGTTCCCAACAAGACTAAGGTTGCTACAATCTCTAAGGCTAAGCTCCAGGAGATAGCTGAGATGAAGATGCCTGATTTGAATGCTGCAAGTGTTGAAGCAGCTATGAGCATGATTGCCGGAACTGCAAGAAGTATGGGCATCACAGTAGAAGACTAATGGAGGATTGAATAATGAAGCACGGTAAGAAGTATAACGAAGCTGCTAAGTTGATTGATCGTAGCGCAATGTACGAGCCTGCTGATGCAATCGCATTAGTTAAGAAAACAGCTACAGCTAAGTTTGATGAAACAGTTGAAGTACATATCAGAACAGGTTGTGACGGAAGACATGCAGAACAGCAGATTCGTGGAGCAGTTGTTCTTCCTAACGGAACAGGTAAGACTGTAAGAGTTTTGGTTTTTGCTAAGGGCGATAAGCTTACAGAAGCCGAGGCAGCAGGTGCTGTTTTCGTTGGCGGTGAGGAATTGATTCCCAAGATCCAGAACGACGGTTGGTTTGATTTTGATGTAGTAGTTGCTACTCCCGATATGATGGGTGTTGTTGGTCGTTTAGGTAAGGTTTTGGGACCTAAGGGATTAATGCCCAACCCCAAGGCAGGAACAGTAACTATGGACGTTACTAAGGCAATCAATGATATCAAAGCCGGTAAAATCGAGTACAGACTTGATAAGGCAAATATCATTCACTGTCCTGTAGGTAAGGCTTCTTTCACAGAGGAGCAGTTGCAGCAGAACTACGATGCATTGCTTGATGCTATCATGAAGGCTAAGCCTTCTGCATTAAAGGGTCAGTATTTGAAAACCATTTCATTGGCTACTACAATGGGCCCCGGCGTGAAGATTTCTACTGCCAAGTATTAATATCAAACATAGAATATGATTTTTAGGCCATCCTTAGGGGTGGCCTTTTTACTTGATTAGCATAAAAATATATGTTATGTTAATCACATGAATACAAAATATAGTGGTCATGAGCACAAAGCTCCACAAAAAAAGCCACAGAGTATAAAAAAGTATAGTGCCAAGAAAAGGCACAAAAACCTGTCGCCGCTAAAAGCATTCCTAATCACACTGGCCATAGTGATTGGAGTAGGAATGACGGTAATTGTTGCAATTACATTACCCAAATATATCAGATTGCATAAGAATGAAGAAATCAGTTTCATTTCATTCGTTGAAGCAATTCCCGAGACTCTCGTATCGGACGAGAACGAAATCGTGGAAGAAGTTGATAACAGCAAGTACGGAAAAGTAATTGTCGATGCGGAGTATTTGAAGCAGAATAATATTTTTGTCAAAGAGGGAAACGAAGAAGATGTTATATCACTTGCATTTTGCGGAGATATTCTTTTTGACGATGATTATGCGGTTATGGCAGCATTGAAACAGCGTGGCGGTGAGCTTTCGGCAAGTATTTCGCAAGAAACACTGGATGTAATGAACGGTGTGGATGTTATGGTTGTTAATAATGAGTTCCCATATACTCAAAAAGGTGCAAGGCAACCTGAAAAGCAGTTTACGTTTCATGCGGATTATGATACGGCGAATTATTTGAACGATATGGGGGCAGATGTTGCAATACTGGCGAATAATCATGTCTACGATTACGGAGAGGAAGGATTGCTCGATACGCTTGATACGGTTGAAAGTGTAGGAGTGATTCCGGTCGGAGCCGGAAGAAACCTGGCGGAGGCTGTAACACCGGTATATTACATAATCAATGACATAAAGATTGCAATAATTGCGGCTACCGATATAGAAAGATTGGATAATCCGGATACCAAGTGGGCGACAGATTCTTCCGCAGGTGTCTTCAGATCATGGAATTCGGATAAGATATTTGATGCAGTTGCCACGGCAAAGCAAAATTCCGATTTTGTAATCGTCTGTGTTCATTGGGGAACGGAGAAGGAAGAAACTCCGGATTATTGGCAAACATTGCTGGCACCGAAAATCGCCGAGGCCGGAGCTGATTTGATAATAGGCGATCATCCGCACAGACTTCAAGGTGTATATTACTACGGTAACACTCCGTGTATTTACAGCTTGGGTAATTTCTGGTTTAACGGTTTCAGCCTTGATACAGGACTTGTGGAAGTGCGAATAGATAAGCAGGGACTGCAGTCGTTTAGATTCATGCCGGCAGTACAGTCTTCTTACAGCACCAAACTGGTTTTTGATTCGGAAAGAGACAGAATTCTTAATTATATGCGAAGCCTTTCTCCGGAGGCTGATATTTCCGGAGAAGGATATATAAGCAAGAAATAAAATTGTGTTGACACGAATAAAGATATATGCTAATCTAACCAAGGTCGTTTGACCAAGCCGAAGACAGTAGGAATCTTAAGGATGTAAGCGCAAGCTCCTACCGAGGAAGAGATAGATTAACGTGATTGTTATTGATTCCCCTTGTGCTTTGGCATGAGGGGTTTATTTTTATCCCTTCGGCATATCATTAAAGAAGGAGGAAATAAAAATGGCTAAGGTTGAATTAAAGCAGCCCATCGTTGAAGAAATTTCAGCTAATATCAAAGATGCCCAGTCAGTTGTATTGGTAGACTATCGTGGTTTGACAGTTGAACAGGATACCAATCTTCGTAAGGCTCTTCGTGCAGAAGGAATTACTTACAAAGTTTACAAGAACACAATGATGAACTTCGCTTTCAAGGGAACAGACTTCGAGTCTTTGGCACCTTATTTGGAAGGTCCCAGCGCTATCGCTATTTCAACAACAGACGCTACAGCTCCTGCAAGAGTGTTGAGCAAGTTTGCCAAGACAGCAGATAAGCTTGAAATCAAAGCAGGTGTGGTTGAAGGTGTTGCATATGATGCAGCCGGTATCGCAAAGATTGCACAGATCCCTTCGAGAGACGAATTGCTTTCAAAATTGCTTGGAAGCATCCAGTCACCTATCGCAAACTTTGCTCGTGTTATTAAGCAGATTGCAGAGAAAGGTGGCGCAGCTGAGTGTGAGGCTCCCGCTAAGGAAGAGGCTCCTGCCGAAGCTCCTGTAGAAGAAGCTAAGGAAGAGGCTCCTGCTGAAGCTCCTGTAGAAGAAGCTAAGACAGAAGAGGCTCCTGCAGAAGAAGCTCCCGCAACAGAGGCATAAGAACGGCTCCGATAGGAGCAAATGATACAGATTATTAGTTAAATTAAATGGAGGAAAATAAAATGGCAAAGATGTCTACAGCAGAATTGATTGATGCTATTAAGGAACTTTCGGTTCTTGAATTAAATGACCTTGTTAAGGCTTGTGAAGAAGAGTTTGGCGTATCTGCAGCAGCAGGTGTTGTAGTTGCAGCAGCAGCCGGTGACGGCGCAGCAGCAGCTGAAGAAAAGGATTCATTCGACGTTGAGTTGGCTGAAGCAGGTGCTGAAAAGGTTAAAGTTATTAAGGTTGTTCGTGAGATCACAGGTTTGGGTCTTAAGGAAGCTAAAGACTTGGTTGACGGTGCTCCCAAGGTTGTTAAGGAAGGCGCTTCTAAAGACGAAGCTAACGATATCAAGGCTAAGCTTGAGGAAGTTGGCGCTAAGGTTAACTTGAAGTAATTCAAAACTTTTATTATATCCCGCAAGGAAATTATCCTTGCGGGATAATTTGTTTCTAAATATCTTATAAATTCCCTAAAAAATTATTGACAGTCAAATATTGCTTGTAGTAGAATGGATGATGCACTATTGTGGAGTGGTAGGCATTTCTATGCCCTTTTTTAGGAGGCATATAGCCGTGCGACCACACAGTAAATCATTTAGAACGGGGTGAAGTCAATGGAAAAGAACAGAATACGTCCTATTGCCTCAGGCAAGAATATGCGTATGAGTTACTCAAGACAAAAAGAAGTCTTGGAAATGCCAAACCTTATTGAAGTTCAGAAGAATTCCTATAAGTGGTTTTTAACTGACGGACTTAAAGAAGTGTTTGACGATATTTCTCCTATCGCTGATTACAGCGGCCAGATGAGCTTGGAGTTTGTTGATTTCGAGCTTTGCGAGAAGGATGTTAAATATTCTATCGAAAAGTGCAAGGAGAGAGACGCTACATATGCAGCACCTTTACAGGTTAAGGTACGTTTCATCAAGAAAGACAAGAATGAGGTTACTGAGCATAAGATATTTATGGGTGACCTTCCTATTATGACGGATACCGGTACTTTCGTTATTAACGGCGCTGAACGTGTTATCGTCAGCCAGTTGGTACGTTCTCCCGGAATCTACTATGCTATTGATCACGATAAGATTGGAAAGAGATTGTTCTCTTGTACCGTTATTCCTAACCGTGGTGCATGGCTTGAATATGAGACTGACTCCAATGATATATTCTATGTACGTGTAGACAGAACACGTAAGGTTCCGATTACCGTCTTAATCAGAGCATTGGGCGTAGGAACTAACGAAGAAATTGTTAATTTGTTTGGTGATGAACCAAAGATTTTAGAAAGCTTTACTAAGGACGTGGCTACCAATTACGAGACAGGTCTTTTAGAGTTGTACAAAAAGATTCGTCCCGGTGAGCCCTTAACTGTAGAAAGCGCTGAAAGCTTAATCAACGCTATGTTCTTCGACCCCAGAAGATATGACTTAGCCAAGGTTGGACGTTATAAGTTCAACAAGAAACTTGCTTTTAGAAACAGAATACGTAATCACATTCTCGCAGAAGATGTTACCAATCCGTATACGGGAGAGGTTATAGCAACTGCAGGTACGAAGGTTACGGTTGAACTTGCTGATTTGATTCAGAATTCGGCAGTGCCTTACGTATATATTCAGACAGAAGAAAGAAATGTTAAGGTTCTTTCAAATATGATGGTTGACCTTAATGCTTTTGTTGAGTGTGACGCAAAGGATCTTGGAATTAACGAGAAAGTATATTTCCCTGTTCTTCAATCAATTATCAATGAGTATTCCGAAGACGGAGACGCTTTGTTTGATGCATTAAAGAAGAGCGTTAATGAATTGGTACCCAAGCATATTACCAAGGATGATATTTTTGCCTCTATCAACTACAATATTCACCTCGAGTATGGTATCGGCAAGGATGATGATATCGACCACTTGGGTAATCGTCGTATTCGTTGCGTGGGTGAGCTGTTGCAGAATCAGTACAGAATAGGTCTTTCAAGACTCGAGAGAGTTGTACGTGAAAGAATGACAACACATGATGCTGATGATGTTACACCTCAGAATCTGATAAATATTAAACCTGTGCAGGCAGCTGTTAAGGAATTCTTTGGTTCATCACAGTTGTCACAGTTCATGGACCAGAACAACCCTCTTGGTGAGTTGACTCATAAGAGACGTCTTTCTGCATTGGGTCCCGGTGGTTTGTCAAGAGATCGTGCCGGATTCGAGGTTCGTGACGTACACTATTCGCACTACGGCCGTATGTGTCCTATTGAGACCCCTGAAGGTCCGAATATCGGTTTGATTAACTCGTTGGCTTCATATGCAAGAATCAATGAGTATGGATTTATAGAAGCACCTTACAGAAAGATTGATCATAAAGATCCCGAGAACCCGGTAGTTACGGATGAGGTTGTTTATATGACCGCCGATGAAGAAGATAACTACCATGTAGCTCAGGCTAATGAACAGCTTGATGAAAAGGGTCACTTTGTTCGTAAGGTAGTAGCAGGTAGATACAGAGAAGAAACTTCGGAATATCCTAAGGCTATGTATGATTACATGGACGTTTCACCTAAGATGGTATTCTCTGTTGCTACAGCATTGATTCCTTTCTTGGAGAACGATGATGCTAACCGTGCTTTGATGGGATCAAACATGCAGCGTCAGGCAGTTCCGCTTCTTACTACGGAAGCTCCTGTTGTAGGTACCGGAATGGAACCTAAGACAGCAGTTGACTCCGGCGTGTGTGTAGTTGCCAAGAAGGCCGGTGTTGTTGATTACGTTTCATCAAAACTCGTTAAGGTTAAATGCGATGACGGTGACAATATGGAATATCACCTTACGAAGTTCTCGCGTTCAAACCAGTCGAACTGCTATAACCAAAAGCCTATTGTTGTTAAAGGCGAGAGAGTTGAAGAAGGGGATGTTCTTGCAGACGGTCCTTCAACATGTCAGGGTGAACTTGCTCTTGGTAAGAACCCTCTTATCGGATTCATGACATGGGAAGGTTATAACTACGAGGATGCTGTATTATTAAGCGAAAGACTTGTTCAGGATGATGTGTATACATCTGTTCATATTGAAGAATACGAGGCAGAGGCTCGTGACACCAAGTTAGGACCTGAGGATATCACACGTGATGTTCCGGGTGTCGGTGATGATGCTCTTAAGGATTTGGACGAAAGAGGTATTATCAGAATCGGTGCTGAGGTTCGTGCCGGAGATATTCTTGTAGGTAAAGTTACTCCTAAGGGAGAGACAGAGCTTACTGCAGAAGAAAGACTGCTTCGTGCTATTTTCGGAGAAAAGGCAAGAGAAGTAAGAGATACTTCACTTAAGGTTCCTCATGGTGAATATGGTATCGTTGTTGATGCCAAGGTATTTACTCGTGAGAATGGTGACGAATTATCACCGGGAGTTAACCAGGCAGTAAGAATTTACATTGCTCAAAAGCGTAAGATTTCCGTAGGTGATAAGATGGCCGGACGTCACGGTAACAAGGGTGTTGTTTCCCGCGTATTACCTGTAGAAGATATGCCTTATCTTCCTAAGGGTCGTCCGTTGGATATCGTATTAAATTCCTTGGGCGTACCTTCACGTATGAATATCGGACAGGTATTGGAAATTCACCTTTCACTTGCAGCCAAGGCTTTGGGCTTCAATGTTGCCACACCGGTATTTGACGGAGCAAACGAGGTTGACATCATGGATACCTTGGATTTGGCTAATGATTACGTAAATCTTTCATGGGAAGAATTTGAAAAGAAGTATAAGAAAGAGTTACTTCCCGAAGTTATGGATTACTTATCACAGAACAGAGACCACAGAGAATTGTGGAAGGGTGTTCCTATTTCAAGAGATGGTAAGGTAAGACTTCGTGACGGACGTACGGGCGAATACTTTGACTCACCGGTTACAATCGGTCACATGCATTACCTCAAACTTCATCACTTGGTTGATGATAAGATTCATGCACGTTCAACAGGTCCTTACTCACTTGTAACTCAGCAGCCTTTGGGTGGTAAAGCTCAGTTCGGCGGACAGAGATTCGGTGAAATGGAAGTTTGGGCTTTGGAGGCATATGGTGCATCATATACTCTTCAGGAAATCTTAACGGTTAAGTCGGATGATGTTGTCGGCCGTGTTAAGACATATGAAGCTATTATCAAGGGTGATAATATTCCGGAAGCAGGTATTCCAGAATCATTCAAGGTACTGCTTAAAGAATTGCAATCACTCGGACTTGATGTCAGAGTGCTTCGTGAGGACAATACTGAAGTTGAAATCAAAGAGAATGTCGATTACGGCAATACGGATTACCGCAGTGTTATGGGAGATGATTCCAAGAACTACGATGATGATTCGTTGTCAAAGGCAGGATATCAGAAGCAGGAATTTGATGAGTCGGGTGAAATAGTTGCAGCTGACGAAGACGATTTCGCAGCAGATGATTTCGACGATGTAGATGATTTTGAAGGCTCAGAAGAATAGGAGGACATAGAAGATGTTAGAAACAAACAAAGAAGTGTATCAGCCTATGACGTTTGACGCCATCAGAATCGGCTTGGCTTCTCCCGAGAAGATCAGAGAATGGTCGCGTGGTGAAGTAACCAAACCCGAAACAATTAACTACAGAACACTCAAACCTGAGAAGGAAGGTCTTTTCTGCGAAAAGATTTTCGGACCTTCAAAGGACTGGGAGTGTCATTGCGGAAAATATAAGAAGATAAGATATAAGGGTGTAGTTTGTGACAGATGTGGTGTTGAAGTAACCAAGGCATCTGTACGTAGAGAACGTATGGGTCATATCGAACTTGCTGCTCCTGTATCGCACATCTGGTATTTCAAGGGTATTCCCAGCCGTATGGGATTGATTCTTGACTTATCACCTCGTGTACTTGAAAAAGTATTGTATTTTGCATCATATATTGTTCTTGATGCAGGCGAAACAGATCTTTTGTATAAGCAGGTACTTTCGGAGAAAGAATACCAGGATGCAAGAGAAAAGTGGGGAAATAAATTCCGCGTAGGTATGGGTGCGGAAGCAATCAAAGAATTGCTTCAGGCAATTGATTTGGAAGCCGATTCCGAAGAACTTCGTGCAGAACTGGATGGTGCAACAGGTCAGAAAAAGGCTCGTGTAATTAAGAGACTGGAAGTTGTAGATGCTTTCAGAGAATCAGGAAACGAACCTTCTTGGATGATTATGGATGCTATTCCGGTTATCCCACCCGATTTAAGACCTATGGTTCAATTGGATGGCGGAAGATTCGCAACATCTGATTTGAATGATTTGTACAGAAGAATTATTAACCGTAATAACCGTCTTAAGAGACTTCTTGAACTTGGCGCTCCCGATATTATTGTAAGGAACGAGAAGCGTATGCTTCAGGAAGCAGTAGATGCACTTATCGATAACGGTAGACGCGGACGTGCCGTAACAGGCCCCGGAAACAGAGCACTTAAATCTCTGTCAGATATGTTAAAGGGTAAGTCAGGACGTTTCCGTCAGAACCTTTTGGGTAAGCGTGTAGACTATTCAGGACGTTCGGTTATCGTAGTAGGTCCCGAACTTAAGATATACCAGTGTGGTCTTCCTAAGGAAATGGCAATTGAATTGTTTAAGCCTTTCGTTATGAAGGAACTTGTAGGACGTGGTATTTCACAGAATATCAAGGCAGCCAAGAAACTTGTTGAAAGACTTGATTCTCAGGTTTGGGATGTCTTGGAAGATGTTATTAAAGAGCATCCTGTAATGTTAAACCGTGCTCCTACACTTCACAGACTTGGTATTCAGGCATTTGAGCCTATTTTGGTTGAAGGTAAGGCAATCAAGCTTCATCCGCTGGTATGTACAGCATTTAATGCCGATTTTGATGGCGACCAGATGGCTGTTCACCTTCCTTTGTCGGTTGAAGCTCAGGCAGAGTGCAGATTCTTGCTTTTGTCACCTAACAACCTTTTGAAGCCTTCCGATGGTGGACCGGTTGCTGTTCCTTCACAGGATATGGTACTCGGAATTTACTATCTTACACAGGAACGTGGTTTGTCTGTGGGTGATAACCGTGCAGAACTCGGTGAGGGTAAATTCTTTAAGAGTATTAACGAAGCAATTCTTGCTTATGAGAACGGATATTGTACTTTACATGCAAGAATTAAGGTACGAGTTTCAAAGAAGAACGAGAACGGTGAAGTGATTTCCGGAGTTGTTGAATCTACTCTCGGAAGATTCCTTTTCAACGAAATCATTCCTCAGGATTTGGGAATGGTAGACAGATCGGTTCCCGAGAATCTCCTGAAACTTGAGATTGATGAACTTGTAGGAAAGAAGCAACTTAAGAAGATACTTGAACAGGTAATCAATACACATGGTGCATCGGTTACGGCAGAGGTTCTTGATCTTATTAAGGCAATCGGATATAAGTATTCAACGCGAGCAGCTATGACGGTTTCAATTTCCGACATGACCGTACCTGCCGATAAGCCTATGATGCTTGAAAAAGCACAGGCAACAGTTGATGAGATTTCAACGAACTTCAGACGTGGTTTCATTACTGAAGAGGAAAGATATCGTGCCGTTGTTGATACTTGGAACGAAACCGATAAAGAACTTTCGGATAAGTTGATAGCAGGTCTTGATAAATATAATAATATTTACATGATGGCCGATTCCGGTGCCCGTGGTTCAACTCAGCAGATTAAGCAGTTGGCCGGCATGCGTGGATTGATGGCTGATACAACAGGTAGAACAATCGAATTGCCTATTAAGTCAAACTTCCGTGAAGGACTTGATGTTTTGGAATACTTCATGTCAGCGCACGGTGCTCGTAAAGGTTTGTCGGATACGGCTTTGCGTACAGCAGACTCGGGTTACTTGACACGTCGTATGGTTGACGTTTCACAAGAGCTTATCATTCGTGAAACCGACTGCATGGAAGGAACAGGCAAGATCCCCGGATTGACTGTTAAGGGATTCTATGATGGTAAAGAAACTATTGAGAGCCTCAAGGACAGAATCACAGGAAGATATTCATGTGAAGATATTCAGGACAAGGATGGTTCTTTGATTGTCAAAGCCAATCATATGATTACTCCTTCAAGAGCTGCTAAGATTATCAAGAACATGGATGCTGATGAAAACGGTCATATCCAAGGATCGGTTAAGATTCGTACAATCTTAACATGTAGATCAAAGGATGGTATCTGTGCTAAGTGTTACGGTGCCAACATGGCATCCGGCGAAGCTGTTCAGGTGGGTGAGGCAGTAGGTATCATAGCTGCACAGTCTATCGGTGAACCCGGTACACAGTTGACCATGAGAACATTCCATACCGGTGGTGTTGCCGGTGATGATATCACGATGGGTCTTCCCAGAGTAGAGGAATTGTTTGAAGCACGTAAGCCCAAGGGACTTGCAATTATTGCAGAATTTGGCGGAGTTGCAACAATTTCGGACAGCAAGAAGAAGCGAGAAGTTATTGTTACCAATAATGAAACAGGCGAGACAAAAGCATACCTGATTCCTTACGGTTCGAGAATTAAAGTCCTTGACGGACAGGAAATCGAAGCAGGTGATGAACTTACCGAAGGTTCGGTTAACCCTCACGATCTTTTGAAGATTAAAGGTAAGGAAGCGGTTCAGAACTACATGATTCGTGAAGTTCAAAGAGTATATCGTCTCCAAGGTGTTGATATTGCCGATAAGCACGTTGAAGTTATTGTTCGTCAGATGCTTAAGAAGGTAAGAATAGAGGAAAGCGGAGATACAGAATATTTACCCGGTTCGTTGGTTGATGTTCTTGATTACGAAGATCTTAATGAAGAACTTATTGCACAGGGTAAGGCTCCTGCAGAGGGTAGTCAGATAATGCTTGGTATTACCAAGGCAGCATTGGCAACCAACTCATTCCTTTCAGCCGCATCATTCCAGGAAACAACCAAGGTTCTTACGGAAGCAGCAATCAAAGGAAAGATTGATCCTCTTATCGGTCTTAAGGAAAATGTTATTATTGGTAAGCTTATTCCTGCAGGTACAGGTATGAAGCGTTATCGTAATACCCCTTTGAATACCGATTCCATGCTTAAGAAGAATCTGCATGTTGAAGAAAAAATATCAAACAATGCAGAATTCATCGACGAAGATGAAGAAGTTACGGAAGAAGTAGTAACCGAAGAATAATATGATTAAGACATGTCAAGTAATTTTACTTGACATGTCTTTTTTTATGCGTTATATTATACCTTGCCGTGTTGAAAGAGGTTATTGATGGAAAGAATAGTTAAACTCGGTTTGCTGTATGATTTCTATGGTGAACTGCTGACAGATCATCAAAAGAAAGTATATGAAGATTATGTTTATAACGACTATTCGGTTTCTGAAATAGCTCAGGAATATGAGGTATCAAGACAGGCGGCTTCGGATCTTATAAAGAGAATTAATAAGATACTCGAGGACTATGAAAATAAGCTTAAACTGGTTGAAAGATTTGACAGTATCAAAGCCAGAATTGAGGCTTTGGACAATATTTCTGCCGAGGATAAGGCTCAGATATTAAAGGAATTGTAGAATGGCTTTTGAAAGCTTAACCGATAAACTTCAAAACGTATTCAAAAACTTAAGAAGTAAGGGACTTTTGACCGAGGATGATGTTAAGTCAGCTTTGAAGGAAGTTAAGATGGCTTTGCTTGAGGCGGATGTTAACTTTAAAGTAGTTAAGCAGTTCATCAATTCCGTACAAGACAGAGCAGTCGGCCAGGATGTCATGAACGGTCTTAATCCCGGCCAAATGGTAATTAAAATCGTTAACGAAGAAATGATTTCGTTAATGGGTTCTGAGACTACGGAAGTTGAGTTTCAACCGGGTAAAAGTATTACAACCATACTGATGTGTGGTTTGCAGGGTGCAGGTAAGACAACGGCAACGGCTAAATTGGCCGGCAAATTCCTGACCAAAGGTAAGAAACCGTTATTGGTTGCATGTGATGTATATCGTCCTGCGGCGATCAAGCAATTACAGATTAACGGTGAAAAGGTCGGAGTTGATGTGTTTAGTATGGGAGATAATAATTCTCCTGTTGATATTGCCAAAGCATCTATTGAACACGCAAGAAAGAATGGCCATAATGTAGTTATTCTTGATACGGCCGGACGTTTGCATATAGACGAAGACATGATGAATGAGCTTATTGCGATTAAGAATGAGGTCGAAGTTCATCAGTCAATTTTGGTAGTTGATGCCATGACAGGTCAGGACGCGGTTACTGTTGCTCAGGATTTTAATGACAGAATCGGCATCGACGGAGTTATTCTTTCAAAAATGGATGGCGATACCCGAGGCGGTGCTGCGTTATCTGTTAAAGCAGTTACCGGAAAGCCTATTCTGTATGTTGGAATGGGAGAAAAGCTTTCGGATCTTGAACAGTTCTATCCCGATAGAATGGCCAACAGAATATTGGGAATGGGCGATGTCCTTTCACTTATCGAAAAGGCACAAGACGCCATTGATATCGATGAGGCCAAGGAAAAAGATATGGCTTCAAGACTCAAGAAAGGTAAGTTTGACTTCGATGATTACCTTGAGAGCATGAAGCAAATGAGAAATTTGGGCGGAATCAGTTCCATACTCGGGATGTTACCGGGATTGGGAGCCAAGGCTTCACAGATTGAGGGCATGATTGACGAGAAACAACTTGCTCAAACAGAGGCCATTATTCTTAGTATGACTAAGGAAGAACGTAAGAACCCGAAACTTATGTCTTTACCGCGAAAGAGCAGAATTGCAAGGGGCGCGGGTGTTGACATAGCAGTAGTTAACAGATTCATCAAGCAATTCGAGCAGACGCAGAAGATGATGAAGCAGATGCCGGGAATGATGGGCGGTAAAAAGGGCCGCGGATTGTTCGGAGGCATGGGAGGAATGAAATTTCCCTTTTAGGGAGTTTTAGATAAATAGGATAAACTGTTGCATTGATGCATACAAAATTAGGAGGAAAATAAGATGGCAGTTAAAATCAGATTAAGAAGAATGGGACAGAAGAAAGCACCTTTTTATAGAATCGTAGTAGCAGATTCTAGATCACCCAGAGACGGAAGATGTATCGAAGAAATCGGTACATATGATCCTAACGTTGAACCCAGCAAATTCGAAATTAACGAAGAATTGGCTAAGAAGTGGATTGATAACGGTGCTCAGCCTACAGAGGTAGTAGGAAAATTGTTCAAAGTAGCAGGTATCATTAAATAGTTATTTCTCAGGAGGGAAAAATGAAAGATTTGGTTGAAGTAATCGCTAAATCCCTTGTTGATCATCCTGAAGAAGTTGTTGTTACCGAAAAAGAAGAAGGTAAACACATCGTAGTTGAATTACATGTTGCCGAGGGCGATATGGGAAAAGTTATCGGCAAACAGGGTCGAATAGCAAAGGCTATCCGAGCTGTTGTCAAGGCTGCTTCTTCAAAAGAAAACAAGAGAGTGGACGTGGAAATCGTTTAAGAATATTAACCCTCCGGTTGTACCGGAGGGTTAGTCTGCTATATACGCAATGTGATTAATCTGTTCGAATGGGAGTAACATGGATCAGTTTTTAAAAGTGGGAGTAATTTCCTCAACGCACGGAATTCGCGGCGAGGTTAAGGTGTTTCCGACAACCGATGATTTAAAAAGATTTAAAAAACTCAAGGAAGCATATATAGATTTCAAAGGTGACAGAGTAGCGATAAAGATAGAGAGTGTCAAATTTTTTAAACAGTTTGCGATACTTAAGTTTAAAGATATTGACAGTATTAATGATGTGGAGAAGTATAAGGGAATGGATATTCTGGTGGATAGGCAAAATGCCGTGCCACTTGAAAAGGATGAGTATTTCAAAGCGGATTTACTCGGAATAAAGGCTGTTTCCGAGGATGACAAATTATCAGGGATTTTGGATGATATCCTTGAAACCGGAGCGAATGATGTTTATGTAATTAAATTGTCGGATGGCAGAGAACTGCTTCTTCCGGCTATTAAGGAATGTATTCTTGATGTGAATTGCGAAGAAGGTATTTTGAAATTTCGCTTATTGGAAGGTTTACTATGAAATTCCATGTTCTGACTTTGTTTCCCGAGATAATTGAGAACGGGTTTAACAACAGCATAACGGGGCGTGCGGTCAATGAAGGAATTCTGGAGCTTGAAACTGTCAATATAAGAGACTTTTCAAAAGAAAAGCATAAAAGCGTTGATGACTACACATATGGTGGCGGAGCGGGGATGCTTATGCAGGCTCAACCGGTTTATGATGCTTTCAAGTCACTTGAAGTCGAGGATGATACTCCGGTGGTTTATTTATCTCCGGTAGGCCATGTATTTAACCAAAGAATGGCCGAGGAATTTTCTTCGTACAAGGATATTGTATTTATTTGCGGCCATTATGAAGGAATTGACGACAGAGTGATTGATAAAATTGTTACTCACAGAGTTTCAATAGGCGATTACGTGTTGACGGGGGGAGAGTTGCCGACTTTGGTAATGATGGACACAATCTCGCGACTTGTTCCCGGAGTGCTGGGTAACGAAGAGTCTGCATCTACCGAAAGCTTTGACGATTATCTCCTTGAATATCCCCAATATTCAAGACCGGAGAATTGGGAAGGCGAGAGCGTTCCTTCTATATTATTGTCGGGTAATCATGCCAAGATTGATGAATGGAGATTGGAAGAGTCGATCAAAAGGACTAAGATATACAGGCCTGACTTATATGAGCGATGGGCAAATTCACATCCCGAGTATTTTGAAGCAATCGAAAAGAAGCGAAAGAAAGCTTTGGAACGTGAACGAAGGCGTGCACGAAAAGCGGCGAGTGAGACCGAAAACATCGATATCGGAAAAAATGAACAGAATACTTGACTTTAAATGCGCATGAACGTATAATAATCGAGCATGCGCATTTGTGCGTGTTTTTTGACATGGAAAAACCCATGTACAGTATTTCTCCGTATGGAGATACATTTTTAGGCAAGGAGGTGAAACAGAATGCCAACATTTAACCAGTTAGTTAGAAAAGGTCGTCAGACATCAGTAAAGAAGTCTACAGCTCCTGCTCTTCAGAAGGGATGGAACTCTCTTCACAAGAAGGCAACTGATACTTCTGCTCCTCAGAAAAGAGG
>JAZUFE010000057.1:0-14793 GCA_045640525.1 Lachnospiraceae bacterium
ACGCTTTATGGTTCCTTCTTCACTCAAACGTGAAAGAGCTTTATTAGCTGGATCAGTATCTGCTATGTCAGCAAAGTCAACAGCGGTAAAAGCATAATCTCTTTCGAATTCACTTATTCTTTTTTCTATTTCGGTTTGATATTTCTCTCTCATTTTTGTTCACCTCGTCAGAAATATTGTATACTTTTTCTGACGAGGTTGCAATTAAATAATTTATAAATACCTCCATATACCGTATTTAACCATCATTTTTCTTTATTATTTCTATAAGACCGCTTCCTTGATCAACTATCTGTTTCAGTTACATTGGCAAATCCCTTAAGTCCGTTAACGGCGTCATCAAGCGCCTTAGTCCTTACTTCAACTTTCATAGCCTAAAAGCTCCTTTCTTAATTCAAAACTTGCTCGCAAGTTTTGTGCGCCGAGTTCAGTCAGCTTTGCTAACAAATTACACTATGAGCGAGTGCGCATCCTCACGGAGCGTTCTTTGTTGCATTTTATGCAACAAAAAAGCAGCCGAATCTCACAAATGAGAAAACGACTGCAAAACATTTGCTATGTAAAATGAACCCATAACCCCGTCCCCAACAGACCAAAAAGGCCCGCAGAGTAAAACCCTGCAGGCCGCACAAATACTAGCTTTTCTTTAGTTCTTGCTACCAATTGAATCCACATCATACGGCGTGGTCTGATATACGTAATAATTGATCCAATTCGTATACAGTAACTGGCCGGTAGATCTCCAATTGACTATCGGTGGATTTTTGGGATCATCATCCGGGAAATAGTTCTTGGGAACTTTGGGATTGATGCCCTTTTCCAAATCACGGAAATATTCATTGGATAATGTATCGGCATCGTATTCTGCATGGCAGAATACGAAGAATTTTCTGGAATCGGTAGTTTTCACAATTGTCACCCCGGCCTCATCTGAATATGCCATGAGTTCCAGATCATCAAACTTCTCAATGTCTTCTTTTCGTATGCCTATTTCACGCGAATGCGGTGCATAGAAAACATCGTCAAATCCTCTAAACAGCGGCGATGTGGGTTTAAGCATTTTGTGCGCATAAATGCCTGACAGCTTCTCTTCGTAATAGAAATGATCTATTCCGTAATGATAGTGCAATCCTGCGAAAGCTCCCCAACACAGATAATACGTGCAGTGAACATGCGTCTCGCACCAATCCATAATATCGCACAACTCTTTCCAATATGCCACTTCTTCATATTTAACAAACGCCAACGGTGCACCGGTTATTATCATGCCATCGAACTTTCTGTCTTTGACCTCATCGAAAGTCTTGTAGAAAGTTTCCAAATGGCTTAAATCCGTATGCTTTGATACGTAGCTGGCTGTCTGCAGGAATTCCACATCAACCTGTAGCGGACTGTTCGAAAGCTTGCGAAGCAGCTGCGTTTCTGTCACGATTTTCGTAGGCATCAAATTAAGTACCAACACTTTCAGCGGACGAATATCCTGATGCATCGCTCTTAGTTCCGTCATGACAAAGATATTCTCATTTTCGAGAATCGACTGTGCCGGTAGAGAATCCTTTATTTTAATTGGCATTACTGTGTACCTCCGAATTTATCAATAAACTCATCTTCCGATATAATCGGTATTCCGAGTTCTTTAGCTTTTTTATTTTTAGAAGACATCGATTCCGTATCATTATTTACCAGATAAGCCGTCTTATTCGACACCGAACCCGCCACTTTTCCTCCGTTTGACTCAACGAACGATTTGAACTCATCACGGTTCTTAAATCTATGCACATCGCCTGTTATAACGAATGTTATTCCCTGCAGACTGCCATCATTACTTTTGGCCTCGCCGTCTTCTATGTCAACTTCCTTCAGCAGTGCGTCAAGTTCGTTGGCATTACTCTCATCTTCATACCAAGTCAAAATTGAGTTTGATTTTTCCTGTCCGATACCGTCAATATCCTCGAATCCTATGTTTGTTCTCAGACGTTCCACGAAACTGTCAAATCCCAAAGTTCCGACTATCTTCTTGGCTGCATCCAATCCTATCATCGGTATGCATAGGGCAAAGATAAAGTTGACTGCCTTAACTTTTCTCGACTTTTCAACTGCCATCAGGATATTCTGCATCGACTTTTCTCCGAATCCTTCTTCACCCATAATTTCACCGGAGTGAGCATTCAAGTGAAAGATATCCGAATAATTCTTCAAAATACCCATGTTTATGAATTTTAGCATAGTTTGAATTGATAGTCCATCAATGTCCATACCACTCTTGGATACGAATCTGGCGAATTTCTGTCCTTTCTTGGCAAAGCAGTCCTTATTCATGCAATGAAGGGTCTTGGTCCCCGAATTACTTGATATTCTGATTTGAGTTTCTCTTCCGCACACCGGGCAGACAGAAGGCACTTCAAATATACCGCTTGATTCTTTGACACTTACAACTTTCGGAATAATCTTATTCGCCTTGATGACTTCCACCATGCATTCATCACCTATATGAAGACGCTCCATTTCGGATATATTACATAAGGAAGCTCTTGATACCGTTGTTCCCTCAAGTTGAACCGGTTCAAAAACCGCAACAGGGGATATCGTGGATGCTGCACACGACCACTCAACATACTTAAGTTTGGTCAAAGCTGAAACATCCGCCCATTTAAATGCCAAACCTGCACGCGTTGCATGATGTCCGGTTATTGAACCTCCTTTGGCATAGTCATTATCTTCATAACATATTACAAGACCGTCAACCGGAATATCCATTTTGCCGTTTTCAACCTTATGAGTAAACTTCTCTATTAAGGAAGGAATATCTTTTGCATATCCTCTTTCATGTTCTACGATAACAAATCCTTCCTTTTCCAAGAATTCCATTCTTTCGCCCCACGAAGGAATATCATCATCGATATGCACCAATGTAAAAGCACTAAAATTCACATGCCGTTCTTTAACCTTTTGAGGATCGTCCAAAGCCAAAGTTCCCGACGCCAGATTTCGCGGATTTGCGTATCGATCTTCTTCCTCTACCAAAGCATTGATATTATCAAAGTCTGTATAGGAAATGGTTGCCTCACCTCTTACTACTAAATGACCTTTGTATTTTATCTGTGTCGGAAAACCTTTAATTGCATCTTTCAAAAATGTAATATTGCTTCCCGCAACACCATTCCCTCTTGTTACTATGGTCATAAGCAAACCGTTATCATAAGTAATAACCAACGTAAGTCCATCCAATTTGTAGCTTACCCAAATCTCCTTATTCATTGCCCAATCCTGCAACTCATTGACGGATTTGGTTTTGGCCAAGGATAGGGCCGGATATTCGTGAACCACTCTATCTTGTATATCTGTATCTATATTTTCCGAAGATTCTGATGAAACTTTTTGCGTCGGTGAATTTGGATATACAATTCCCGTTAATCTTTCAAGTTCTGTCAATTCATCAAAATATGAATCCCATTCAAAATTTGACATTATTTCGTCATTTCCGCCGTAATATGCCTCAGACGCCCTGTTCAAGAGGGATATCAGCTCCAAAATACGTTCTTTTTGTTCCATTTTTACCGCCTTTTTTATGATATATTCTGCAAGTTTTCTTGCACATTTTCATTTTTTGCTTGCATTGTTGGATTACATAAAACATGTTACCCACTAAAATTTTTACTATTTTCTGTAATGTATATACAATTTGACCAAAATCATCAAATCACAAGATATTGTGTCTCAGGGTAACATAATTCACTTTTCATAGTGTATTTCGTTGTATAACGTCTGTAATTCTATTCCGCCTATTTCGCGAAATTCCCCTATTTTCAGGTTTGCAAGACGAATATTGGCCACTCTCACCCTCTTCAAGTGGGTGACATAACAGTTTTGAGTCTTACACATACGTCGAATTTGCCTGTTGACTCCTTGAGTCAATACTATTCTGAAGGTAAATTTACCGACTTTTTCCACCTTACATGGGCGTGTTGTTATGTTAAGTTCCTTCAAATAAATACCCGATGACATTTTATCAATGAAATTTTGAGTTACTTCTTTATTAATTCTGACCTCATACTCCTTTTCATGACCGTTTGATCCTTTCATAAGGCAATTGATAAGTTCACCATCATTGGTTAACAGGATCAACCCTTCCGACTCTTTATCAAGTCGTCCGGCATATGTCACCCTTACCGGGTATTTAATCATATCTGTTATCTTTTTATCTGCAAATTTATCCTTCTCAGTGCATGTAACGCCAACAGGTTTATAGTACGCAAGTACCACTTTCCTGTTTCTATTGGTTATCGGTTTATCGTTAATGAGTATTTCATCCGCATCGTCAACCTTCATTCCGCATGATGCTATTTCTCCATTAACTCTAACTCGACCTTCATCAATAAGCTTGTCTGCATCTCTTCTCGAGCAGACACCGCATTCGGCTATAAATTTGTTAAGTCGTTCCTTTTCCATTCTCTTTTTACTGCCTTGTTTTCTATACTTGTTCTATCCTTGCAGCAAATGTGCAATATTAATTTTATTTTTAACTAATCGTCCACGTCCGGCGCATCACACAACCGACTTCGCATCTGTCGGCATTCATTCTCTTGTGTTTTTTGCTCATCGCTATGTGTAATACAAACTCTGTGCAATTCCTTTATTTATCGTTATGAATATTAAATATTAATTTAATATCTTTTCAGCATTGCCTATGTTATTAAAAATGCCGTTTTCGTCTCTTTTCTTCAATATCTAGTTGACATAATATTCCATTAACGTTTGATTACACTCAAATTCTGCAGCAAGCATTTTGGCCTCTTCAAGGGCAGCTTCCCGCTTCTTTTGAGGTAGGTTAACTCTCCTTGCGCGTATCATTATATTCTTGGGAGAATGCTCGATATCAACGAACTCAACCATATCGGTTTTGTATCCGGCGTACTCCAAAACGCAGCCTCGGATTGCATCCGTTATCAATGCCGAGGTCCTTTCTTTGATTATCCCATATTTCGTTAACGCCGATAATTTTTGAGTTTGAATCTGTTTATTGATTTCGTGTTGGCAACACGGTACAGATAAAATAACCGATGCTTTCCAATTAATGGCATTAAGCAGTGCATAGTCCGTAGCTGTATCACACGCATGTAGTGTAACCACCATATCTACATCAAATTCGGCCTTATATCCGTTTATATCTCCCACTTCAAACCGCAGGGAATCATACCCGAATTTTTTCGCCAAAGTGTTGCATTTGGCTATTACATCCTTTTTAAGATCCAAGCCTATTATATTAGCCTTGATCTTACGTTTTTCCACCAGATAATAGTATAGAACGAACGTCAGATAACTCTTTCCGCACCCAAAATCAATAATATTGATTTCATCTTTGGCGTAATTTTTGAGAACATCGTCAACAAGCTCCGTGAATCGATTTATTTGCTTAAACTTATCGTACATCGACTTCACAACTTTGTATTCCTTCGTAAATATACCCAATTCCGTAAATACCGGAATATTGTCACCCTCGGCAAGAATATAAGTTTTCTCCCTATTGTTGCCCACAGGTTTGATTTTGACATTGCTTTCTCTTTTAGAAACCGCACAATCAAGATTTCTGTTAATCTTTATTTCCCATTCCGCATGTTCAAACCATACATTCACCTGCTTATATGATTCCATATACGACTGCAGCTTCGCCCTTAGGTCTTCCGACTCAATATTCGTATGAAAAACCTGTGTTTGAGTATATTTTTCAATTTGATACATCCGTCCGGAACCGATACACTTGTTTTGAATAACAACCTTTTTGTATTCCGTGCTGTTATCACGTGGATTTGATAGGACCATTTTGTATGGTTCAGAGGAAATAATCTCACTTGTTATTTCTGTCAATTTTTTAAGCATATATACTTTATGTCAACCTCGCTGTTTTGTATTGATAACAATTGATTTGAATGTAATACTACCAACCATTTTCCATAATACCCTAATATTAAGAAAAATCGCTTCCGAATATGGTTTACATAATACGAAGCGATTTGTATCTCGATATCACACAATGTTACTATTTATGTTCTATTTGCAGAAACCATCCCAGTATGTCAGTAACGCATTAATATTTTCATCGGAATGCTCTATTTCACGCGCATATTTATAAACCACGCGCAAATATCCATCCGAATCCGTTTCAAGTGACGCCAGTCTGTCTGTCATAATCACTCCGTATACGCAAAACGCAACCTTTGCATATATGAAATTATCGTAAACAGCCCCCAAAAAGTACGTATATAACATTGATTCAACAAGATTTTCAATGACAATGTCATCCGCTATACTCTTTTGATGTTTATCCAGAATTTGCGGAATTTGGCTCAATATCTCCTCCCAATCATCCCACAATCTCTCCAGACCATTCAAAACATTACTGTGTTCTTCAAATACCGCATATGGATCAATCGGCTTGATGTCAGCCGGTATCTTCTTATCACTGTATTTTTCGATTATATCATCCATTTTGAAATAGTCACCGTCATCGGCTACCAATTGCAGTTCATACGCCATTTCAAGAATCGCAGCCAATCTTACATATATATCCTCATCGGATTTTAGAATATCAAACATAGTGTTTCTGGAATCTTCCAATTTGGTATACAGCATGTAGTCGAAGTCATCGAAATCATCCGCCATCGGCTCCGGGGTATCGTCCTCTTTAACCACATATTCTGCCGGTTTACGTCCCTCCAGAGTCATTCTGACCGCCTCCGGGCAGGATAAAGATAAGCTCCATTCTCTTACGCCATCGTACTCTTCAACATGTCTTGGATACATATGGCAAATATAGCAAAGAGACTCCTCACCCTGGGTCAAAACCTGTGTACAAAGTCCTTTTTCGTTCATTTTTGGGCATTTATTATCCACGAACGGCAAAACATTACCGTCATCATCTATAATCTGCCATCCCTGGCAACACGTATCAATACATTTATCTGCTGCGCAAAGGAATTTTGAATAAAAACTCTGTTCTACAGTACGCATATCCTACTCTCCCGATTAGTTGTTTGATTCTATTTGCTTTTCCGCCATCTTGGCTATCTGTTCGCGTGTAGCTATCTTGGTCACAAATATATTCTTTCTGTCATGAGTCAGCAATTCTAATTTGGCCTTATTAAGCACTGCGCTATCAACCTGACCTACATACTCTAAATTATTAAGTTGTCCGTCAGCTGCCGTAACAATATAATTTAATCCGGTTGTCGCAAGTAAACCGTATCCTGTATTGGGATCATATTCGATACCCGTCGGTATTCCGCCAAGGCTTTCAAAAGTTGTCGGTTCAATCGTTTCGTCAACAGTGCCGTCTTCTTTGGTCTTATATACCTTATAAGTACCGTCACAGAATGAAACAAACATATAAGAATCGCTTTCATCAAAGAATACCGAATGCACAAAGGCTTCTTTGTCCTCAAGAACCTGAAGCTTCTCAAGATCCTTTACCTCAATATCACCTCTATCGGAGCTTAAATCTACTTTGTATAATGCCAAATTCTCTCCGTCAGTATCCTTACCGGGTACAATCGTGTTCTTGTGGTTCACATCTCCGCACGTGTCCATTATTTTGGCAATTTCTTCACCGGTTTCGTACTTTACGAAACATCTTTCATTCTCTCCGCCGATAATCAGCTTATTTACGGTATCTGCTCGACCATCGGTAACAAAGCTTTCGGTCGGAATCTCATTAACAACATCCCCTGTCTTCATATCCGCTGTAATAATTTCTCGGAGGGTAAAGATATAAAGCAAATCGCCGTCAAAGAATGTGAAATCAACATTATCTTCAGCATTGCCCCAGCTAAAGATTTCTTTATATGTATCAAGATCATATACCGTCACAGCCGATTGGCCTGATTGTCCGGGATACCAAACAATTGATGCCAAAGTTCCGTCTTCACTAATTGACTTATTCCTTACGGAGCCGTTTCCTGCACACAAAGGTTGAATCAAATCGGAAGTTTGTTTTTTATATAACGTTATTTCATTGCTGGAATACGGAATTGTCGCCAAAAAGGCTTCATCAGCCGTCATACCTGCCATAAAGTATCGAATATTGGTACTGTTGCAACCGTTAAAATACGTAGATGCTATCATGAGGTTTTTATCAACGGCTATATTGACCCAATCTCCGCCTCTGGTGAACGCCATAACCACATCATCATTCGTGGTGGGCATAACATTAACCACAGACGAGCCAATACTGCTTACCGTATTCAGGTTGCCGGATTCATCAAGCAGATATACCATATCACTCGCAAATGCAGCAATTCCGTGATTACCGTTACGTGCCATTACCATTTTATCAAACCAATTCGATGTGTTTTCATATGTCCATCTGAGATTTCCCGACAAATCATACGAATACAACACAGAAGTTAAGTCCGTTCCGAATACAGCATCTTCGTTATCGTAATTAGCCGACAAATATACACCGTTATCTTCAACCTGCAAAAAGCCTAACAATTCCGCGTTTACTTGGTTTGTCCACAGTTTCTCTCCTGTAGATAAATCAAACAGTGAAACATATTGAGTGTCTTCACCGTATGCGGCACTTATATATTTGCCCGAGCTGTCAATAGGTGATCCTTTAACGCCAAGAGACCCCAAATCATCATAAGGAATCTCGTATTCAACCTTGCAATCGGCAACATCAATCAGTCTTATTTTCTCCGTATCATAAATTACAGCCTTGTCAAGCAAACTGCTGTATTCGATGTTATTACATCCAAATACGTCGATTTCCATCAGTTGCTTGTCGTTTTCTATGTCGTAAAGTAATACCTTTCCGTCATATTCAAACATCACCTTGGAATTTCCGGTAAATACCATTGTATCTTCATCTATCAGAGAATGTTTCAGGAATTTGTTCCACAATCTTTCGCCTGTCTCTATATCCCATACCGCAATCTGTTTGGAGATGTCATAGGTCATGATTTTGCTGCTATCAGGCGAAATGCACGCATAATTGATATTGGTTGAAGTCTTGATGATTTTCTCCGCTGTATAATTAACTCCCATATCATATGCATGCAATGCATTAGACAACGCCAACTCGACCGATGCTTCATAAGGAAGGTCCGGATTGTCTTTGCTTGGGAACACCGAATAAGCGGTCTTAATGGCAGCAATTCTATCACCTTTTTCAAGCAACATCTTCGATGATCCTGCCATCGATTTGGCATGATTTATCAAAGACTCATTATACTGCTCTTCTATCTTGACTGCCTGGGCTTCTATTTCATCCGATTGCTTCTGTATCTCTATATTCTGATTGTTTATCTTTAATGCCAAAAAAGTACTTACTACTCCAAAAGCAAGGAACACCAAAGAAGATATAAAACTGATTCCAAGAATACGCTTCATTCGCTGTTCTTTGTGCCTTTGCTTCAAATCGTCAAATGAAACCTCAAACATGGGGGCTGCCAGTCGCAGTATTTCATTTTTCAGTTTCTTCTTTCTTTCCTTGTCACTGGTGCCTCTTGCATCAGCAGCCAAAGGTTCTACCTGTTCTTGGATAACAGTCGTTACTCCATTGACTTCAACTGTCTTTTCGCGTGTGAGCAACTCCTTAGGGAAAGATTCATCCGGCTCGCCTTCTGCAAGCACCGCCAAAATATGATCCTTTCCTCTGAGTGATATGAATGTGTCTATCTCCTTTTGACACCAAATAGATTCCTTCAGCCTCGGTGAGCAGATAACTATAAGATAATCCGAGTTTTCCAAAGCATTCACTATAGGATCGGCAAGATTTGAAGCCAACGGCAACTCTTCCTGGTCTCTAAAAACACGTGTTATTTCTGTTCTTCCGTCGATTTTTTCCGAAAGAACTCTTTTCTTAACACTTTTGGGCAGTTTGAAACTCTCCAATTGCTTATGAACCTGCGATGCAACATAAGCATCGGGTTCTACGTGTCTGTAACTGATAAATGCATCATACTTAAACTTTGACATTTCCTCACCTCATAATTCGCAATCAAATGCGACATCCTCATAACACATTAATTGTTATACTCATCATATGTTTCAAAGAAGATTTCTCTGTCGATAATATAGATATCATGTTCATCATCACTTCGTACCGCAAGATAATCTCCCACTTTACCGTACATATACTTCTCATTATCCCATGCCGTGAATATCTTCATTCTTTTATCCATCGGTTTGGCCAATATAACATTTCCGCCGTTTGAAATACATACACGGGCATGTTTCGACAACTTAATTGCCTCACCTGTATCTCTTACCTTAACAACCGGACTGTATTCCGCTTTCTGTGAAATGGGGTTGTCCAAATAATTCTCATCAGTTGTTTCATAAGCTTTGGCGAACTTTTCCATACGGCTCGGATATGCTTCTCCCCGGCTTCCGAGAATAATAACTATGTCCTCTTCGACCTTCATATCCACATCACCTTCGAGAGTTCTTATTGTAACCGGCGTTCCTACCGGGATAACATCCGCTATCTTAACAAATCCGAGGGGCATTCTTTTCTTAACATACTTTTGCATATCCTTAATATCTATTATTGCATCCTTAGCATATATTACTTCACAGCCGTCGAAATATTCGTTAATTCGTGTGCTGAAAAATGCCTCTGTATGTAAGGTCGGATATTTAGTGACATACAAAGATTTTTTGATAAAACCTCCGGCCTTTTCACGATGTCCGCCTCCGGATCCGATTCCTTCACCGATGAACGCAGCCATCTCATCCGCACGTACTTCCTTCGTACAGCTTCTTACGGAATATTTGAATCCGTCAGGCCATTCATTATATACGACACAGGTATAGACTTCGGAAACCTGAATCAGGAAATCGCTTATCAATCCCAAAACATTCGGATCACACTGTGCCGCTTTAACAATAGCGTAATTGTTTTCTTCATTATAGATATACTTAATCAGTGCAACACCCGCAATCTCCAACTCTTCCAGCGATATATTGGAATTTTTGAATAAAAATATGTCCGACTGGTTAAATAATATTTCGTCACGCATATCCATATCAAGCGGATTTGATATTTCCGAGAGCGAATTGGTATCCGTGAATAATCCGTAGTACAGAGCCGTTCCCAAATTAATATCATCAAAAACGAAGCCCTCTTCCTTCATCATGCTCCATACCAGTGTGGAACAGCTTCCCAATCTGGGACTGATTTCACACCACTCATTGTCTTGCACTTCAATCTGATGGTGATCAATGATTGCTACATGGTCCGCTTCAAATTTGGTAACATTTCCGCAGCCGTATTGGCAGTCTACCGTAATCAGTAAGCCTTTTATTTCTTCCTTAGTATCTGCAGGAACATATTCAATGACGTCCTTAATCTGCAAATGGTCCAGCAACAGCGTCAGATTGGCTTTATTAATCATATTTCTTCCCGAATAGATAAACCGTGTATCTTTGCCCTTGCTTTTGAAAAATAAATACAATGCATATCCCGAAGCTATTGCATCCGCATCAGGATTATCATGGCACTGAATCGTAATTGGATTAAATTGTAATAAATCAGCTAATTTCATAGACTTCCCCTCATTTTACGCATTCTATTTATTTTAGCATATGCACCTGTCATGAGCAATATTTTGCAACTTAATAAAGGCTCCACGGAAGCATCCGTGAAGCCTTTTCGTCAATAACCAATACTATACAATACCCTGCGCTGTCATTGCATCTGCTACTTTGAGGAAGCCTGCAATGTTGGCACCTGCAACATAGTTTCCTTCCATTCCGTACTTCTTTGAAGCATCGTCAAGGTTGTGGAAAATATTAACCATAATCTGTTTCAACTTGGCATCAACTTCTTCAAATGTCCATGACAATCTCTCTGAGTTCTGGCTCATTTCCAAAGCAGATGTAGCAACACCGCCGGCGTTTGCTGCCTTGCCGGGAACAAACAATACCTTGTTCTTCTGGAAATACTCTGTAGCTTCCAAAGTTGTAGGCATGTTGGCACCTTCACAAACAGCTGTAACACCGTTAGCTACCAATGTCTTGGCATCATCAAGGTTCAACTCGTTTTGAGTAGCGCAAGGAAGCGCAACGTCTACCTTAACCGTCCACTGGTTTGTACCTTCCTTAGCCTTATCATGATACTGTGCACTTGAACGTGCTGCAGCATATTCTGTTAATCTTGCACGCTTGACTTCCTTAACTTCCTTAAGTAATGCAACATCAATTCCCTCAGGATCGTAAATCCAACCCGTAGAATCCGAACATGTAACAACCTTAGCACCCAACTGTGTAGCCTTTTCAATTGCATAGATTGCAACATTGCCTGAACCTGAGACAGCACATACCTTACCTGCCAAATCAATGTTGTTGCACTTAAGCATTTCCTGTGTCATATACAAAAGTCCGTATCCTGTAGCTTCCTTTCTTGCAAGTGAACCGCCGTAAGAAAGTCCCTTACCTGTCAAAACGCCTTCGTATAATCCTGTCAATCTCTTATACTGACCATACATGAAACCGATTTCACGTGCACCTGTGCCGATATCTCCTGCAGGAACATCAGTGTCAGCGCCGATATATTTCTGAAGTTCTGTCATGAAGCTCTGGCAGAATGCCATAACTTCTCTGTCTGACTTACCCTTGGGATCGAAATCCGAACCACCTTTTCCGCCACCGATAGGAAGTCCTGTCAATGAATTTTTAAATACCTGTTCAAATCCAAGGAACTTAATAATTCCAAGGTTTACGGAAGGATGTAATCTCAAACCGCCCTTGTAAGGTCCGATTGCCGAATTAAACTGTACTCTGTATGCGTTGTTAACCTGTACCTGGCCCTTATCATCCACCCACGGAACTCTGAATAACAACTGTCTTTCGGGTGTTGTCAATCTCTCAAGCAATGCATCTTTTCTGTACTGCTCTTCGTTTGCTTCGATAACAACTCTCAATGACTCCAATACTTCCTTAACTGCCTGATGGAATTCCGGCTGTGCAGGGTTCTGGGCTACAACTCTTTCATAAGTCTCATCAACATATGACATATTTCTTTCCTCCTTAAATGTTTACCTAGAAATATAGTAAAATTGTGTACTTGTATACAATCTACAAATCCACTAATCATTATAATATGGCACTAACTATGTTGGCAAGAAAAAAATAAGGGAGATTTCAATTTTTCGAAATCTCCCCACTAATGTTACTGTTTATCAACAAACTCGGATTTGATATATCCGTAATCATCTTTGTACTTGACCTTGGTCCATTCGCCCTTTTCTTCGATATAGTCAAGTTTGTCGCCTGTGTAAACCGTTCCCAAAACATCCGCCTTGGTATTAGGCTCTTTTCTTACTCTGACGCCGCTGTCATTAACCGTAACCTTACCGTTAACCTTGGTATTACCCTGATCCGGCTTGGTTGCAGTATCATCGTTCTGAGTCTCATTATCCTGAATCTCTACCGTTATCGTTTCTACGTCCTCAAGATAATCCGAATTGATAAATGCCTCGCCGTCATTATACTTAATCTTGGTCCAACCGTTATCCTGCTTGGCAATAAGTTCAAATTCTTCATTAGCCGAAGCCAATCCCAGCTGATCCGATCCTGTCGAATCCGATTTTCTTATCTTAACTTTCTCTTTGGCACGAACTTTGGTTACAACACTTGTTGAAGTCTGTGTCTGATTATCGTTATCGGTTGCCGGGCTTGGTGAAGGTGACGCACTCGGTGCTTCCTGGTCTGCCAAAATCTCGCCTACCTCTTCGTTAATCTTCTCCTTAAGATAAGCTACATACTGACTTGCATCTGCATCATTGGTAAGCAAATCGTTATATTCAACAACCACACGGTTATTAAGTTCAACCACATCGTCCTGCAATGTCAGGTTCTTAATATATTCATATATTGCATCATCGTATGTACCGTCATTAATGAAGTAATTCCCCTCAGCATCCTTACCTACGTAAAAAGTCTGAAGTCCGGGGATTGTCGACTCCAAATCAGTAAATTTAACCTTTGAAGCCACATAAACCACAAATGAATTCTCATCAAGTCCGGGTTTGGTATAAACATTGATTTCCGGATAATCTTCAATAAACTTACTCAACTCCTGAACTCTGATTTTTTCAATATCGTTAAGATATGAATTCAGTTTGGAAATCGCATCTATATCTCCGCTTACCTGGGCATCATAATACTGCTTCACTATGTTGTTTATTTCAGGATGTGCATTTTCTTCCAACGTGTACTGAGGTGTCAGATTCAAATCCGTTGATGCCGAAGATGCCTCGCTTTGAGCATTCTGCTCCTGAAGTGCCTGGGCCTCATCCTTAAGAGAGTTTTTCTGATTGGCAGTAACCGCAATTAATATGGTAATACCTACGCAAAGAACTAAAATTACAGGCATAACTATCTTGCTGTGAGTAACAACCCAGTCCTTAATATCCACCAGTCTTTCTTTAATAATCGTCCACTTACTGTTATCTTTCATACTAACCCTTTCAATCGGCAGCTGTATTTGTGCTCCGATGCACCCGACAGGAATCGAACCTGCATTAAAGGCGTCGGAGGCCTTCGTTCTATCCATTAGACTACGGGTGCAAAAAGTTACAAAAATGTTACAAGCACACCTAGTCAATAATATCACAGACTAATTCAATTGTCTAGTTTAGGCCAGCCAAAGTCTCTGTAAACTAAACGTTGGCACTTTTTTCAATCAAATAAATCTTTAGTGTTAAATGTTGCCTCTCGGCACACTTATTCATTGCTGCTTGTTGACTATTTAATCATGTGCGGTTGCCCTGTCAAGGGTGCTTCGCACCG
>JAZUFE010000058.1:0-67959 GCA_045640525.1 Lachnospiraceae bacterium
CTACTGTCAAGGTTCAGCGTCTTGTTTCTTCTTCAGACGCAACTCACACATAGTATCACGTTGATTTTTTGAAGTCAAGACATTTTTTAAATATTTTTCGAAAAGATTTTTAGTGTCTATCTTTTCAAAAAAACTCCACCTCTTTGCGCGGTGGAGTTTCATTATAGCATTGAGACAAATTTATTGTCAACGGATTTATTGCAATTATATGCCCAAACTTTCTATTATCATCTGTTCATATTGTTCAACCGGAACCGGCCTTGAATAATAAAAGCCTTGAATGATATCACATCCTCGTTCGGTGAGAAAATCTGCCTGCTCTTTGGTTTCAACTCCCTCGGCCACGGTTTCAAAGCCCAAGGCTTTAGCCATTCCTATCATATATGCAATGATTTCCTGGCCACGTTCAACGTTATTTCCGCCGCGCAGGAATCCCATATCAAGCTTCAATATATCAATAGGAATATCTTTCAAAGAATTTAAGGATGAGTATCCGCTTCCAAAGTCATCCATGGCAACCTTGTATCCCATAGCCCTAATTCTGTCTATAATTTCAGTAATATTAACTTCAGTATTTACATATGCACTTTCGGTGATTTCAAAATGAATATGGTCACGGTTAATCTGATACTTTCTGTCAAGGTCGGATATTATCTCGACTATGTTACTCGAAACCAAACTTATTCGTGAAATATTAAGAGAAATCGGTACCATTTTACGTCCGCACGTCTCCCATTTTTGCACCAGCTTGAATCCGTTCTCCCATACCTTTTGATCCAATTTGGTAATAAACCCGTTCATTTCAAAGACAGGGATAAATATACCGGGTGATACAATGGAACCGTCATATTTAATCCATCTGCTAAGAGCCTCGGCTCCCACTATCTTTCCGGTCGTATGATCAAATTGGGGTTGCATGAAAAGCACAAATTCACCATCATCCAAGGCTCTTTGCATTTGTGCCGTAATCAAGGCCTCATTATTCAGTTCTTCGCGCATATTATCATCAAAGAATATGTACTCATTCTGAGTTCTGTCTTTTGACCTGCCGGCCGCAAAGTTAGCTACATTAATTGCATAATCCAAACCCTTGTTTCTTTCGACTTTGCACAGCCCAAAATGAACCGTAACAGGATAATCAACGCCCAAATGTACGCAATCCAAGCTCTTGAATTTCAGAAGATCGTCTATAATCTCCGGAGAATCTTCAAGCAAAATGGCAAACGTGCTGGCGCCCATTCTTGCCGCTATACCTCTTCGCACAACAGCTCTGTTCAGCAATTCGCCATAATGCTTAATTACGGCATCTCCTGTATGATTACCGTACAATTCATTAATAACACGAAGTTTATTAATATTTCCGATTGCAACATAATAGTCCTTGTCAGGATTGCCATCCAGCCATCGATTGGCCTCGCGCACAAATCCTGCCGTATTGAGCATATCGTATTGCAAATCATAAAATGATTTTTCTTTTATATCATCATTGACATAATGAATACAGCTATGCATCTTTGCATATCCGTTTGCGACAGCAACTGCCATTTCCTTACACGAAGAGTAACCGCATGACCTACAGTCAATATGCTGCTTTTCCGGTGTATCTTTATACATATTTCGCATAATCTGCGAAATTGTATGTTCCGGAACCAGATACGGTTGTCTGTATTCTTCCCGAAGCTCCTGTACGAAATCTTCGGGATTCAAATCTTTAAACGTCTCCGAAATAAGTTCATACATTTCATCGCCGCTATGTTTTTCCACCAATTGGCTGTATGCATGCTTTCTGGCCCTTTGATAAGCCAATCCGGCTTCTTCCGTACGAAGAGTCTTAACATCTATGCCGGAACCGTAAACACAGCCATCCTGGCAGCAACTGATTGATATCATAAGCGGCTTCTTTTCAGCCCAAATATTCTGGTCGAAATCATTTCTTGCGAACTGGTCTACGCTCGGTCCACCATAATGAACCATGGAGGACTCACGTGAGAACAAATGTGCAACACCGTTCTTAAATCCTGACATGAAAACAACCAAATCACCCATACCGTAAGTTGCTTTTAAATCAGACTCCGCAAGACAATCCTGCGACAATTCATTGCTTATTCTTTCAAGCAAGTGCTTAATCGTTACATTATATGTGATATTGTCCGAATTTATTATGGTTCTGTAAGCTGATATTTCCGAAACACACGGGCTTATACAAGCAATACGATTATCATCATTTAAGTATTTATGTGCATATGTTGCCGTACACATTGACGGATTTTGAACCGGAATAAACTTATCCAGCATTCCCGGAGATTTATGCTCATAATAATGCAATATGGCACTGCAATTATTGGCCAAATACTTATCGCAAGTCCCGTCCGGTTTCATGTGTTCACGTATATATTTGGCATGCAAAAACATACTGATTTCCGCACCGAAACTCACATCATAGATTTTCCGGACACCACATCTTTTAAGATATCCCAACACCTGCGATGCTATAGACGGATAATCAATATATAAGACAGGATCAACTATTATCGATATTGCCTTACCTCGCTGCAAATCAGCAAAAAACGCGTCTGTATCGTCACGATACTTCCTTGCTCCCTGGTTGCATTGGCGCAAGCACAAACCACAATCTATACACTTGTCGGAAACCTCAACTCGTGGCATGTTATCGGTCAATCTGGTAACATTTGCCCCCATAACCGGACATGCTGCAACGCATCGATTGCAACCGTTGCAACCTTCATCAGTATATATTGTACCCTCATTATATCTGGCCATTATCTATCCCCTACTCAAATAACATCATCAAAACAGTTTGATTAAAATGTTCATATCCTGCCTGTTCACCATGTCCGGATATTCCGACATAATTACAATTACATAGATTGAGCTCATCCGAGAACTGTCCGAATAAGTCTTCGGAATCCTGATTGCCGATTATATATGCCGATAAAGCTTCACAGTTAATTACCACCATGAAAGCCGGATTCATAACCTTTTCATTTATTTCACCGCGTATCTTTTTCCACATTGCGAGTATATCACCCATTTTAAGCTGATATACCTTAATCTGATTGTACATACTGGCAAAAAGATTCATTCTTCCACCCGAAAAAATGTGACCGGGCTGTGTAACATATAGCTTATCATCCTCTATTCGTCCCAATGGATAAGAATTAATCTGTTGATTCAACTCCGTTTCGGAAAGTTCCAAAGCTCTGGACATTGTTTCAGCCGCAGGCCTTCCATCCAATTCGTAGAGCATTCTGTCTTCACAGTCAACATCCGTAACTATATACGAAGCATTTGTCGGTTCAAAAGGTGTATCTTGGAATTGGTAAATTCTTCCGCATAGATTCTTAATCATCACAAAAACACAAGCTTCCTGATACACTTCACCGTTGAGGGCTATCATAGAAACTTCGGCCCAATCCGGTGCTCCGGCAGAACCTCCGAACACCGGTATATTTCGCGGTTCCAAAACCGATCTGAAAGTATCCTGCACCAACTCTTCACACATCAAAAATGCACTTGTCAATTCAAAGCATATTGTATTTTCTGTGTTGCTCATTTTAGCGACCGCATCCTCGATTACAGAAGAATACCTCATAGGATAGGTGGCAATATCATGCAATACACCTGCTGCCAATTCTATCCCTGAATAAACCGCCAATGCTGAAACAGCTGACGTGGAATACCCCTTGTTATTATAATTTATGTATGTAGAGCTACCAATTGAAATCGTATCCGGATATGCTTCCTTAAACATTTTGGATACACGTGAAAAACATCCGAAAGTAGATGTGAATATTATCAAAAGCGGACTTGCACCATCATTACCATCCAATTGAGACCTGATTTGTTCAAATGCCACTTCAAAATCCGAATCATTCGAATATGCTACTCGAGATCTATCCATACTAACCCCCATAATATGTTTAGAAACACTAACTCTATTGTAGTACATTATTCCAAAAAGATAAACCTATTTATGTCCTAACCCTCCACAATTTGAGCATAAAAAGTATCCTGTCCCTGAGCATCCCGAACATGCTGTATATCCCGATACATATTGCCATCCCATAACCGCATCATAATATTGATTATTCGTCAACATCTGTCCCGTTCCACCACACATACCGCACACCACCTTTCCGGTGCCTCCACAGCTTTCGCATACAGTATTTTGCCGGTACTTCGTATAATCTGACGCATCAGAATAGGTCTCATCCTCAATCAGGGCAACCATAACTATGATGCCAATAACAATAATCATTAAAAATATTAATACGCCTGCAAAATTTGTGTTTGCGCGAGACTTATTTTTTAACACAGGTACTTCCGTTACCGAAGATTTTTTCTTTACAGGCTCTATGGGTTCCGTTATCGACGGTTCCTCCTTTACGGGCTCTACGGGTTCCGTTATCGACGGTTCCTCCTTTACGGGCTCTACGGGCTCCGTTATCGACGGTTCCTCCTTTATAGGTTCTATAGGCTCCGTTATCGATACATCCGGCTTTAAATTATCCTTTTTGATCCCAATTCTAAAAATTTCATTTCGATTATCAATATAGAAACATTCTCCATCAAGCAGACTGTATCTTATATTACTTCGTAATCTGGTACCATCCGAAAGGTATGTTCCTGTCGGCGAAGCCAAATCCGTCAAATATACCTTTCCAAACTCGACCTCTATTTTGCAATGAAACATATTAATACTGTCGTAATTGTTTGGATAAACCAAATTGGCATTCCTTGCATCTTTTCCTATAAGAAAGGCATCTTCTATCTGATATGTATTTCCTTTAAACTTTCCGTCTACCGCAACTAAGGTTACCATATTAATTCTCCGCATTTTGACAATACGCAATCAAAGCTTCCTTCATTTCTTTAATTTGAGGTGTGTTATCCAGTTCTTCCAGTTTGCTTTGTAAATTGGAATCGGAACTTGCTATTGTTGCAAGTTCTCCGGTAACAGACAGCACTTCCTGTGTTGCAGCCGTTAATTGCTTCATGGAATTGTTAAAACCATCCACATTTGAATCATATCCTTCATGGTATACTTTATAGATGATTTCATCCTCGCGATTCTGTATGGCCATAATTATCATCTGCGGTCCGTTAATTCCATTCTCAAAATTGTGCCGAACATACCCGGGATTGTAGAATTTCTTCATTATCATTGTTGATATGGGATTTTCCAAAAAAGTAACTCCGATATCACACAGCTCTATGGTTTTGTCCATAAGTTCCATAGTCTTACTAAAGTAGTCATTAATTGCCTTGTCGTTGGGATTGTTCTCAGCAAGCTGTATGAGTTCCTCAAGGGCTATACCTTGTGTGCCCACCAATTGTGTAGTCATATTAAGTGCGGCTTCTTCGGCCATTTTGTATTGTTCCGAAGTCATACAAACTCTATAAGCTTTAAGTAATCTTTCATATGCTTTGATGAATTTTTCATACCTATCGTATGCCTTCTTTTTGTATTCTCCGTCAAATGAAGTTTCATACAAAGCAGCACAACTATCCAAATTTGCATTAGTATAAAACAGATATACACCATCATAGTTATCACGCATAACCTTATTCCACAAATCAAGATGGCTTCCGTCAGTTCTTTCGACATATAGTATGGGGTTGTATTTTTTCTCGCCTACCAAAATATCCTTCAATTCCCAATTGTCAGAGCACATAAACTCAATATCACCGTATTCGGATACAATTTTTTCCAATTCGTCGGTTCGTATATTATTTTCGGGGGCAATTGTATTTATCTCGTCAGTATATGCATGCGGATATTCTGAAATTTGCGTTGATGAATATATAACTCCGCCTGTAGCAACAGAACCTGCTGTTATCAAAGCCAGCACCTTAACAACAATCGACGACTTTGCCACTGTTGTTGCGCCAATAGTTCCTGCGCCCAATGAAGCTCCCACTTCTGATCCCAATGAAGCTCCGGCCTCTGCACCAAATGAAGCTCCCACAACAGATTCAACGGCATTAAGTATTGTATCTTTTGACACACCGGTAGATAATATATTTTCCGCTGAGTATCTGAAAACAATATACAACGCTGATAATCCGCCAAAGCTGTACAATCTTGTACCCTGAGTTTTTTCGAGATTACTTACATATTTCTTTACACTGTTTCTGGCATAATTCAAACGGCTCTTTACCGTTCCTGTAGAGCAACCCATTATTGAAGCGATTTCGTTAACACTCATCTCTTCATAGTAAAAATACTGAATACTCAATTTCTGTTCGGCAGACAATTCATCCAGAATTTGAGACATCATATTTCTTTTTTCTTCGTACAGTATTACATTCTCAGGTATTATGCTCTCATCATCCGATACTGCCGTGTCAAACATAAAGCCTGTCGAGTCATCCTCTTCACATGTCGTTGCCAGAATTTCACGTCGATATGTTTTGATATACCTGTATGTATATCCTGTAGCAATTCTTCCTGCCCATACATAAAAAGCTTCCGGAGCTTGCAATGTATCGATTTTTCTGTATATCTGTAAATATGTTTCCTGCATTACATCTTCTGTTTGCGAAACATTTTGCAATACGTCATTAATAATTTTAAATATATATTTTTCCGTCAGCTCGTATATTTTTTCAAATACACTAACGTCATGATTTTGCATTCTTCTGACACATTCATAAAGAAGTTTATCTTTCTCTTCAAAAGTCTTAATAGCTACCATATAAGGCTCTCCTTAAATTCTCTGACCGTTTGATATCTTTCATTAGGCAATAGTGACATTGCTTTTTCAATTGCCTGAACAGTACAATTATTAACATCCTTACGTATATCACTTATGCTGCACATGGTTTCTCCGCGCAGTCGTTTAGCGGACTCGGTTGGTTTTTGCGAAGTTAGCAAAAAGTAAATAGTTGCTCCCGCCATATAGACATCCGTCCATGGACCTTGCAAATAATCTGAGTCAACTAATTCAATCGGAGCATAATTATGTTTTGCAAAATTCACTCTGCGTTGATTACTTTTAACACCCTCACATGCATTTCCAAAATCAATTATTCGTACGCTGTCGTTATTGCCGATAATAATATTCTCGGGGCTCAAATCCCTGTGCCATATATTATGAAGGTGAATATCTATCAATCCATCCAAAAAATTCGATGATATTCGGGCAATTCTTTCCAACGGCAATTTTCCGTTAAAACCCTTTACCAGATTAAATGCATTCTTTCCGGGGATATATTCCATAGAATAAAATCTTCTTCCGTCTTCTTCGAAAGCTTCCTTTATTCTCACCAGGCTTTTGCACGCAGTATTTTCGGTCAACAGTAGGGTCTCTTCTTTGAAATACTTAGCGGTATCCGATTTTGTCTTTCTCACTGCCTGCATTTGTTTTATTGCAACCGCTTCACCTGTAACTGTATCTTTGGCAAGATACACATTGGACATACCGCCATTACCCAACAATTCAATAATTTCATATCTTTTATTAAGCAATGTCGGATTCTGTGTAATGCTCATAATTTCTCATATACCACGCGGAATTTTTCAGTTTCCGTAGCAAGGTAAAAGCAGTCATTTTCGTGTAATTCAACCGGAATTTCACTCTTCAGCTTTGTTATTGCGTCAGAACAAACAAAGGTTCCTTGCGAAGAATGATCAACAATGTAAAGGGTATCGTTTGCAATATATACTTCGCAATGCACTCTGCTTATTCCCCGTGTTTTGTCCGGATACAGCAATGAGCATTTATCCGGGTCTCTTCCTATGACGATCGGCTTCTTCACCTCGTACCGAATACCGAAATATTTCCCGTCAACAGCTTCAATGAATACCTTCTTGGGCGTTTCTAAAATACTGTTTTCTTTTTTAACCACAGCATCTTTCAATTCATCTATGGGCTGTACCTGTATTGGTTTTTCTGATTCATTCTCTTCCTTATCTTTATTGACAACCCTTGTCTGAGCTACTAAATCGTGTATGGAACGCCCGTTATTATCAAACACAACCATAACACATGAAAATATAACCAAAAGACCCGTAATTGCATTGAAATACATAATGCTGTCGGTTGCTTTCACCTGCATAAGTATTACCGCCACCATATACGGCAACAGCTTCACGGAATTCCTTGTTATTCCTTCCAAAAAGCCTATTGGCATTCCGCTCTTATCGGTTACCTTGATTCCGGTCATCTGCTTTCCCAAGCTTCCTTGTGCGAAAGAAGCTTCCAATTTACCCATTATAATTGCTGTGATTACTAATAAAATAACCGTAATTATATTGCTCCATCCGTATTGCTTTGCCAGATAGATACCAAAAAACTTCATTTCTCCATCCTGAACAAAGAAGCCGGCAAATTGAAAAATAAACCATATAACCGCTATAATAATACTGTCAAGAAGATATGCCATAAATCTTCTCATTCGGTTTGCAACCATTACCAATACCTCCTAAAATTGTCGGTTTATTGTTAAAATTGTAGCACAATTTTTAGGTATTTTGAACTAGTCAATTCTGTGTGGATTTAATCTCTGTGCAAAGTGATTTCGTGAAATTTCTGCATCTGACACCAATAAATAATTGTTTCTTCTTCCGGTATCATTCCACGTGACATCTACATAATAATATCGGCCGTCAATAAGGCATCTGTTCCATCCGTGTCTTCCGGATTCCCCCCTACTGTTAACTGCTATTCCGCTAACGTAATCTGTCGGCACACCTACAGCATTCATTATTTTGCAAAAAGCATTTGCATATCCTTGACATACAACCGAGCCATATGCCAGAGCTTCAAATGTTGAATATCTCGAATATGAATAATCGTACTCAATATTGTCACAAAGATATTTGTTTACAGCCTTAACCTTTTCAAAATCATTCATCCCCGGCTTTATTGAAGAATTTATAGCCATCTGAATCAATTCTTTCTCGGTATACTCCCACTTTTTCTTAGTCGGTACACTGAGCGTTACCATACCCTGACCTTGATTTGCTACGCATACTCTTCCTTCATTCTTTCCGCAATTGACATAATGAATATAGAGCATAGTCTCGTCATGACCGAAAGCTGCCAAAAGATCAGGATAAGAGTTTGCATAGAATTCAGCATCAAACAAAGTTCCGTCCGGCATAACTTTGGGTTTTGCGTTAGCGTTCACCTTCAAAACTCCAAACTCCAAAAATACAACTGAGCCAATTGTCATAATTAAAGCTGCAAGTAACTTGGTTACGGCAATAGCGTTATTCTGTGTTTTTTTCATATATGTATCCTCCTTTGTTTTTGGTTTATATAGGATAGATACATTTAGTTTTGATTTGGTTTTATTTTTTTAGAAAAAAATAGAAAAAAAAGAAAATAAAAAAAGGAAGTCCTTCGGACTTCCTCTACCGCAGAGGGTGGGATTCGAACCCACGTGGCCGTGAAGCCAAACGGTTTTCAAGACCGCCTCGTTATGACCTCTTCGATACCTCTGCTTGACGTCTCGTTATCACCAGACGCAATCGTTATTTTATCAAACCGACCGGCATGTGTCAACAACATTTTTCACTTTTTTCATTTTTTGATTCGGAATTGTTCTTACGCATCTTCAGGAAACATTCGGCCAATACCAAATCATCCGGAGTCGTCACCTTAATATTTTCATATGACCCTTCAACAAGCCTGACAGGATGTCCGGAATATGTTTCAAGTATCATCGCATCATCGGTTATATTAATTCCATTCTTCTTGTACTCTTCCTCTTTCGAAAGTACAGCTTCGTATGCCTCTTTAATAAGTGAGAACTCAAAAACCTGTGGAGTCTGCACATTCCATACTCGACTTCTGTCAGGTGTCGAGGCAACCTCTCCGTTTTCATTTGCTATCTTAACGGTATCTTTCGACGGCATTCCGACAACACACGCCTTGCATTCGCGAACCGTTTCAAAAGCCCTGTCGATTATATCTTTATCAATCATAGGTCGTGCGCCGTCATGGATAAAGATATAAGAAGCTTCCACTATTGCATTAATACCGCACATAACGGAATTATACCTTTCACGGCCGCCTTCAACCAAATACTTAACCTTGGAAAAACCATATTTGTCAACGATTTCCTTCTTAATGAACGGCATATCCTCTTTGGTGGCTACCAGTACAATTTCATCAACAATGCTCTCTTCAAATGCCTTAAGTGAATAAAAAAGGATAGGTTTACCCAAAAGAAGCAAAAATTGCTTCTTAACAGCAGTTCCCATCCTCTTTCCGTTTCCGGCTGCCAATATAACAGCGACTGTCTTCATCAATTATCTTTCTCCCAATTTAAGTGCAGGTACGGCATTAAGATCATAACCGCTTCTATGACCTTTGATAAATTCATAATATCCTGCAACGCCAATCATCGCGGCATTATCCGTACAATATACCGGTGAAGGATGATAGAACTCAATTGCTTCCGCCTTACATCTTTTTTCAAAAGCGGCACGCAAAGAAGAATTCGAAGCAACTCCGCCTGCAATGGCGAATTTCTTAAGTCCGTATCTGTTAACCGCATCAATTGAATGATCAACCAAAACATCCACAACAGCTTTTTGAAAAGAAGCCGCCACGTCTGCTACATTGACGGTTTCGCCTTTCATTTCGCATTGATTAATGTAATTGAGTACTGCCGATTTAAGCCCACTGAAGCTAAAATCGTATTCGCTCTCATCAACTTTGGCTCTCGGAAAATGTATCGCATCAGGATTCCCCTCTTTGGATACCTTATCTATCTTGGGGCCTCCCGGATACCCTAAGCCTATTGCTCTTGCCACCTTGTCAAAAGCTTCACCTGCCGCATCATCTCTGGTTCTTCCCAAAATCTCGTATTCACCGTAGTCCTTGACCACCACCAAATGTGAGTGACCGCCCGAAACCACCAGGCAGACAAACGGAGGTTCCAAATCCAAATTCTCGATATAATTGGCACTTATGTGACCTTCGATGTGATGCACCCCAACCAATGGCTTATCCTTCGCAAAGGCTATAGCCTTTGCAGCCGAAACGCCGACCAGCAAAGCTCCGACCAATCCAGGGCCGTATGTTACTGCTATCGCATCCATATCATCCAATGTACAATTCGCATTCTTTAAAGCCGAATCTATAACCTGATTAATTTTCTCTATGTGCTTTCGTGACGCTATTTCGGGAACAACGCCGCCGTATTCGGTATGAAGTGCAATCTGTGAATATATTTGATTGGAAAGAATTGTCCTACCGTTTAGCACAACGGAAGCCGCCGTTTCATCACATGAGCTCTCTATTGCAAAAATTCTAATATCCTTATTCATTGTCCTTATCATCCTCAATCAACTGCCATCCGAATATTTTCCAATGACCGTCCTTATCTTTTCTAAGCAAAAACCGCTCTTTGGTCAGACCTATATCGATTCCGTTTTTTAAGGTAAACGTAACTTTAAGTCTTGCAAACTTATATCCGTCCACCGAATAGTAATCAACATTGGTACTCGAAGATGTGGAATAACTCGAAATAACCGTTCCCGAATTCTTTCTTGTTTCGATTTCATGTTTCAGAGTATTTCGATGATTTTCCTCCGGATTGGTTGCCAGCAAATCATCGTCGAATAACTCTCTCATCTTATGCGTAATCTTGGCGAATTCCTCATCCGTATACTCTTCCGTATACAAAGCCACCGTAAAATCGGCATAAAGCTTAGCCACCTCCTTGGGCGTCGGTGGATAATCTTCATCCAGATTCAGCATTAAAAGAGCTGTAATCTTACTTGCTTTAGTTGTATTGTCTTCATCCTTCGGGGTCTTTCGAACATTGGAAAGATAGTAGTAATATCCAACCACCAATGCTACCATAACCGCACCTATAATGATGAATTTAAGATTCTTCTTCACCCTTTGGTGTTTCTCCTTCAAACAGTAGCTCTACGCTTTGACCATCCTTCGCCGCCACCGTATTTTCAAAAATGCGTTTGGTTGCCTTAATATATTCATTCGGATAATTTAGCGACGGGCTGTAATGTGTGAGCCACAGCTCGTTAACCTCAGCCTTCGAAGCCAATGTTGCCGCCTCAAAAAACGTCATATGCTTTTTATCCTTTGCTTTCGACAGTTGTTCGGGATCACCATACATTCCCTCGCAAACAAACAAATCAGCTTTATGAGCATTTTTAACAATGCTCTCTGTGGGTCGTGTATCCGTACAATATGTCAGTTTAATACCTTTTCTTTGCTCGCCCATAACCATGGACGGTGTATATATTTTACCATCTACGGTAACTGTTTCTCCACGTTGAAGAACACTCCAATACTTAACGTTAAGTCCCAACTTTTGGGCACGTTCAACGTCAAATTTTCCTGCTCTGTCAATAACAATACTGTATCCGTAGCACGTAACATTATGATTAACGCGAAATGCTTCTATTCTGTAGCCATCCATATATATTGTCTGTTCTTTCTCGGAAAGTTCCAGGCAATCAATGGCAAAAGGAAGTTCCGGTGCAATTACCCTAAGCGATGCGACCACCTTGGAAACACCTTTAGGCCCTATTATCAGCAACGGCTCCGTACGTTCTGCATTTCCCATTCCTAACAACAACCCCGGCAATCCGCTGATATGGTCCGCATGAAAATGCGTGAAGCAAATTACATCAATAGGCTTACATGACCAGCCTTTTTCTTTCATTGCAATCTGTGTTCCCTCACCGCAATCTATCAATATACTGCTGCCGTTGAACCGGGCCATAAGTGATGTCAGCCATCTATATGGAAGTGGCATCATTCCTCCCGTTCCAAGTAAACATACATCTAACATTCCAAACCTCTTGTTCCCTATCCCCGACGCCACATAATAAGTGCATCTTCTTTGGGATTATCATAAAATCCGGGACGTACCCCTTCGCTTTCGAATCCAAAGGCATGATATAAGCCTATCGCCGCCTCGTTGGACTGACGCACTTCCAACGTTACGGCCTCTATTCCAAGTTCGGCACACTGCTCAAGGGCTGCTTGCATGAGTTTCCTTCCGATTCCGAGTCCTCGCAGGTCTTCGGATACAGCCACATTGGTAATTTCACCTTCACCGCAAATATCTCTCAAACCTATGATACCGACAATATTCTCAGCCATCTGAGCCACGAAATAGTAAGCATAAGTTGCCTTAACCATTTCCAAAAAATCTTCTGCTTTCCATGGCATACTGAATGTTGCCGCTTCAAGTTTCGATGCCTTAACAACATCTTCCTCTTCCATCGGTCTAATAATTAGACCCTTTATTCCTGATTCCTTCATTACGCTCTCGTTCAGCCTGTGACAATCTCAAATACTCCGGTGCATGTTCACCGCAACTGACATACTCACCCATTCTAAATTTCTCCATTGCCAAGGTTGCAAATGAAGCTGCTCTTTGTCTGTTCATATGGGCCGGTGCGCATACATAGTCAGCTGTGACGCACGTGTCAATCTCGTTTTTGTAGACCGGAAGCCCATCTCCGAGGAATATGACATTTTTGTCATATTTTTTTGAAAATTCGTTGACTGTTGCGGTCAACTCATTTATACCTATTGCGCACTCGTCAAGAAGAGTTTTTAGCGCATAGCTTTCTTTAGTTCTTTCGTATGCAAATATACCTGTATATACCTGAGATCTTCTCGCATCCATCATGGGAACAATAAGGCTGTCTGAAGCATACAAATTGCATGCCAAGCCTTCCAAGGTTCCTATTTCAACAATGGGAATGTCCAAAGCTTGGGCCAAGCCTTTTGCTGTTGCCGAACCTATTCTCAATCCGGTAAAAGATCCCGGTCCTTTGGAAATTGCAATCGCATCTATGCTTGACATATCCAAATCGACCATCTTTTTCAACTCGTCAAGCATTGGTAATAAAGTTTGCGAATGCGTCTTTTTGTACTGCACATTATATTCGGCTATTAAATTGTCATCTTCCGCAATTGCTACCGAAGCAACAAGACCGGAACTGTCAATCGCGATTAATTTCATCTATCTTTATATCCCGATAATCAAAGCCTTTCTCCAAATCTTTCGAAATGGTAATTCGTATATATTTATCCGGAAGGATTTCTTCAATAAGGTTCGCCCACTCTATAAGGCTTACTCCATCCGAATAAACATACTCTTCAAATCCTATCTCCTCCATCTCCGAAATATCACCTATACGATAAACGTCAAAATGGTGCAATACAAGTCTACCGCCTTCGTATATCTGCAATATGGTGAATGTAGGACTGTTCACACATTCTTCTATGCCAAGGCCTTCGGCAAATCCCTGAGTAAAAACCGTCTTACCCACTCCGAGATCTCCGATAAGTGTATATACTTCTCCGGCTTTAGCCTCATTGCCAAGTTTTAGACCTATCTTATAAGTCTCCCTCGGACTGTTTGATGAATACTGACTAATATTAGTTTCCACGAATCTTCACCTTCTTGGCCGGCATATGGGTTGAAATCATTTGAATAAGAAGCTGCTTCTTATCTCCCAATTCTTTCTTTGGGAAAATAGATGCATTATATTTGGATGTATAAAGCACTATGCTTCCCGGAGTCGAAACTGCTTTATACATAGCCCCCCACTCCAGCATTTCCGTAGCGTCATTTTGAGACACGCTCATTCCTTCGTCATTAAACTTGAAATTCAACGGTTCTTTAAACGAAGGATTCATTAAAAACTGTTGTTTGGATTTCATAAACAATGTGATTGGAAGGTACGAAACAACAACCAATCCGGCCACCAAATATATAATCGATTGGCCCATAAAAAACAGTACACACAAAAGCAATCCTGCTATAGTTCCTACTATACCCTGCATTCCGGTATACGTATGATAAAGCATATAATCAAACAACGCACCCGACGTCATTTTAACTTCAATTTCCAATTCCACTTAACTTATCTCCTCACAGATAATCGACATTATTGTATTTTCATCGTCAAAGAAATTCGCTTCTTATCCAAATCAACTTTCATAATTTGAACATCAACCACATCTCCGACCGAAACCTTCTCCAATGGGTGCTTAATATACTCATTGCAGATTTCGGAAATATGTACCAGACCGTCCTGATGAACGCCTATGTCAACAAACACCCCGAAATCAATAACATTTCTAACCGTTCCTTTGAGTATCATTCCTTCTTTCAGGTCTTCCATACTCAAAACATCCGACTTCAAAATCGGCAGTGGCATATCCTTTCTCGGATCTCTTGACGGTTTCTCCAGTTCCTTCAAAATATCTTCAAGCGTAATTGCTCCCACGCCCAATTCCTGCGCAATCCGTTTGGTATCCGAAAGTTTCACTCCGTCTGCTTTCATTTTAGAAAGCTTCAGTGCTATTTCATAAGACTCCGGATGAACTGCCGTATTATCAAGCGGATTGTCACCGTCTATGATTCGCAGAAATCCCGCACATTGCTCATATGCTTTGGGTCCGAGTTTGGGAACCTTCAAAAGCTGCGCACGATTCATGAATCTGCCGTTGGTTTCTCTGTAATTAACTATGCTTTTGGCTATCGGTTTGCTGATTCCCGATATATATTCAAGAAGCGAAGCCGATGCCGTATTAAGATCAACTCCTACTTTGTTAACACAATCTTCCACGACTCCACCCAATGCATCCGACAGTTTCTTCTGATTCATATCATGCTGATACTGTCCGACTCCGATGGATTTGGGATCTATCTTAACCAATTCCGCCAAAGGATCCTGCAACCTTCGCGCTATGGATGCCGCAGATCTTTGCCCTACATCAAAATTCGGAAACTCTTCGGTTGCAAGCTTGCTTGCAGAGTATACGGACGCTCCTGCTTCATTCACTATCACATATTTGACCGGAGTATCCAATTCTTTAATCAGTTCAACAATGACCTGCTCCGATTCTCTTGAAGCAGTTCCGTTTCCTACACTTATCAATGATATGTTATATTTTTTTATCAGCTTCTTAAGTTCGGCTTTGGATTCTTCGACCTTATTTTGGGGTGCGGTCGGAAAAATCACTTTAGTATCCAATACCTTACCTGTTTCATCTACTACTGCAAGTTTACATCCTGTTCTAAAAGCCGGATCCCAGCCAAGTACCACATGCCCGGATATGGGCGGTTGCATGAGAAGCTGATTAAGGTTCTTTCCGAATACGCCAATGGCACCATCCTGTGCCCTTTCAGTCAAATCATTTCTGATTTCACGCTCTATGGCCGGAGCTATCAATCTTTCATACGCATCTTCCACCACTTCCTTCAATATGGGAGTCGTATAACGGTTATCTTTAATAATTACCTGTTTTTCAAGGTAAGTTAATATTCTGTCTTCAGGTGCATTAATCTTAACCGTCAGTATCTTTTCGCTTTCACCACGATTAAGAGCAAGCACACGATGTCCCGCTACTTTCTTAATCGGTTCCTCGTATTCGTAATACATCTCGTAGACAGACTTAAGCTCTTTATCTTTGCCGGAGGATATCAATGTTCCTTCGTCAAACGTAGCCTTACGGATATAAGTTCTGTAATCTGCCTCATCGGAAATCGCTTCCGCTATAATGTCTTTCGCGCCTTGTATAGCGGCCTTTTCGTCAGGAACTTCCTTATCGGCATCGATATATTTTGACGCTTCCTTTTCAACAGGGTCGTTTGTACTTTGGAGCCTTATAAACATAGCCAAAGGTTCCAATCCTCTTTCCTTGGCAATCGAAGCACGAGTTTTCTTCTTGGGTCTGTACGGTCTGTACAAGTCATCAACCGCTACCTGTGTAGCAGCTTCCATTATTCTGGCTTTTAGTTCTTCGGTCAGAAGTCCCTGTTCTTCTATACTTGCTATTACCTGCTCTTTTTTCTCTTCCAGAGCACGCAGATACAGCAGTCGTTCATACAGATTTCTGAGCACTTCATCATTTAACGATCCTGTAGCTTCCTTTCTGTATCTTGCAATAAAGGGTATGGTATTACCCTCGTCAATCAGTTTGACCGCAGCTTCAACCTGGTATTTTTTGACCTTCAATTCATCGGTTAATTTAGCAATAATGTCCATCTATGCATTACCTTTATCCGTTTTTTTGTTGACCAAATCCAAGTAGAAATTGGCCATGGTACCGCCTCTGTATATATAAAACCATACATAACTTATCATACAGGTAAACGGAGCCAATATTATCCAGGGGATAAACGAAAGGCGCATATACACATAACGTCCTACATTTCCCTTCAAGAGTCTGATGCTGTACAGAATAGTATCTTTAGCACTAAGTTCCGGATAATCAAGTATTACGTAATAACTCAGGCCAAATACCACACCTACAATAAATATCACCAAAATTTGGAATAGATATGCCAAAACCAAAAGGCCGACAAGAGGCATAAGAGGATTGACATAAGCCATCAATGCCTCTACTTTGGCCGGGTTTCCGGAAAATAACGCTTCACGATACATACTCATGAATTTGTCCATATCCGGAATCGCTTCGGCAAAAGCCATTGTGTATGCATTGCTGAGCAAAATGATTGGAATTTCAGATATGACTGTAACCAAAACAGGAATCAGTCTGACCTTAATAACTTTGGCTATCTGACCCTGGAATCCATAAAAAACATCAAGAACCCCGATGTCTCCTCCGGATGCATTTTTAAGATATAATAAGCTCTCACCTAAAGAAAAAACAGAACCTATAAGATTAAGGAGAATATCTGCCAAAACATATATAATAATCTGCTGCCACGTAGACAGGCCGATTTTCTCCAGGCAAAGATAAAGTGGCATCAAACATAATATATGCACTAAGAAGGCACCGATAACGGTGCCCAATTTACCAAAAAGCTGCGTTCTGGCATTTTTTTTAAGAATAGAACAAGGCAAATAGCGATTCATTGATTTTCCTTATACTGCCAAATCAACATTGGCCCCTACAAGAGCCTGTTTATTGGCTGATTTTTGATTCTGAGAATACTTATCCTGAGAGTATTCAATCTTGGTAGTGGTTTCACCGCCCGCACAGTACGATCTTCCGCATTCCGGGCATACTGCCATTTTCAATCTGACGGAGGCCTGAAGTACTCTGCCGTTCCCTTTAGCCGCCTTACCGTAAGCATTGGCTACATGCTCCATCTCGTGAGCCATGGTCTTGGCTGTTGATGACGCAGGCGAAATATGAGTAGGCGCCTTATAAGATACGTCTCCTTCATCCGAACCGTCCTGATATTTTCGATTCTTACACGTTTCACATTCAGCCGGAGAAGACTTCTTACCCGGTTGCACTTTAGTGGATTCTCCGGGATTAACAATGGGTTTAGCCTCATGAGACGGATTAAGCTTATCTGCCTTTTCACCGCCTTGAATCTTTTGCGATTCCTGAGTATTGGGATCTGTTACACCCGGCGTGTACGGAGTATACGCTTGGAATCTCTCGTATGCATTTGTCGCATTGCCAAGGCTTGTCAAATCAATACCCATAGCTTCTCCTTTCATAATTTCGGTGTGCACCCACCTATAGTTATTTATATAATAGCACATATTCGTCAAACAATAAAGAGCAGGTATGTCATAATCCACACCTGCTCCTTATTTTCATGCTGTCTTATTCTTCGCTCCTGTCTTTATTAAGCCATTTCAAATATGCATTGATAAAAATATCAATATCTCCGTCCAAAACCGCATCGGCATTTGAAGTTTCCGCATCCGTTCTCAAGTCCTTTACCAGTTTGTACGGTTGAAGGAAATATGAGCGAATCTGATTGCCCCATGCTATATCTTTGACCTCTCCTCGAATATCCGACAATTTCTCTGCATTTGCTTCCTGCTTTAGCAAAAGAAGTTTGGCCTTAAGCATCTGCATTGCCTTGTTCTTGTTTTGAAGTTGGCTTCGTTCATTTTGACACTGCACAACAATTCCGGTAGGCAGGTGAGTTATTCGTATTGCCGAAGAGGTCTTGTTAATATGCTGTCCGCCTGCTCCGCTCGATCTGTATGTATCAATTCTAAGATCGTCATCATTGATGTCGATATCAATATCTTCTTCAATATCAGGCATGACATCCAAAGATACGAATGACGTCTGTCTCTTTCCCTGAGCATTAAACGGTGATATCCTGACCAGTCTGTGAACACCCTTTTCAGATTTAAGATAACCGTATGCATTCATTCCGTTAACCTGAAATGTAATAGACTTAATACCTGCCTCGTCTCCGTCCAAAAAGTCCAAAACTTCCAGTGTGAATCCTTTGGTTTCTGCCCATTTCGAATACATTCTGTATAACATTGAAGCCCAATCACAGCTTTCGGTTCCGCCCGCTCCCGCATTAAGTTTCAAAATAGCATTGTCTTTATCGTACTCGCCGGAAAGAAGTGTTCCTATCCTTATTTCATCCAAAACGCGCTTAAAATTCTCGAATTCGGATGCGACCTCCTCTGCCATTGACTCATCTTCTTCTGCCATCGTAATGAGCATTTGAATATCATCGTACTGCGTATCGAGATTATCCATGGTTTCTACCAGGTTTTGCAAATCTTTCAGTTCCTTCATCTTCTTGTTGGAAACATCCGGATTATCCCAAAATCCCGGAGCTTCCATTTCCATCTGAAGTTCTTCGATCTTGGCCTTCTTAGCCTCTATTCCAAGAGAGCCTCTAACTTCTGCTAGAGGCTCCTTATATGTTGTCAATTCATTTCTAAGATTATCTAATATTATCATATACTATCACTTATTTACGATTTATTGCGCCATGACACTGTTTATATTTCTTTCCCCTTCCGCATGGACAAGGATCATTTGGGTACACCTTGGCTTCCATACGTTTGGTAGGTCCTTTTGCAACCGAATCATCCTTATTGGTTCCCGTAACTTTGGCAACCTGCTCTCGTTCAACTTTCTGCTCAACATGAATATGATAAAGAATTTTGACCGTTTCTTCTTTGATATTCTGTGTCATTTCGTCAAACATTTCATATCCGGACATCTTGTATTCAACAAGAGGATCTCTCTGTCCGTAAGCTTGAAGTCCGACGCCTTGGCGAAGCTGATCCATATCATCGATATGATCCATCCATTTTCTGTCTATTGTCTTGAGCAATACCACACGCTCTACTTCTCGTATTGCTTCAGGTTCCGGGAATTCTGCCTCTTTAGCTTCATAAAGCTTAACAGCCTCTTCCTTCAGTTGCTGCTTAACAGCGTTCTTTTTGAGTGTATCTATACGACCTCTTGATATAGGTGTAAGCGGAATTATCGGCAGCAAAACTTCATTAAGTTCTTCGATATTCCAATCATCCGAAGGCGTATCATCACCAATTACCATGTCAACAGCGGACTCTACTGTATCGGTTATCATCTTATATATAGGTTCTCTCATGCTTTCTCCGTCAAGAACCCTTCTACGCTCATCATATATTATTTCTCTTTGCTCATTCATAACCTGGTCATATTCAAGAAGATTCTTTCTTATGCCAAAGTTGTTACTCTCGATTTTCTTCTGAGCAGATTCAATCGATTTGGATAAAGCACTATGCTGAATTTCCTGATACTCCGGAATTCCCAAGGCATTAAATGCGCCGATGAGTCTGTCTGAGCCGAACAATCTCATCAAATCATCTTCCAAAGAAATGTAGAAACGCGACTCACCCGGGTCTCCTTGTCTTCCCGAACGGCCTCGTAACTGATTATCTATACGTCTTGATTCATGACGCTCGGTTCCGATAATCATTAATCCGCCCGCTGCCTTTGACTCATCGTCAAGTTTAATATCGGTACCACGTCCTGCCATATTGGTTGCAATGGTTACACTGCCATGAATACCTGCGTCCGCAACGATTTCAGCCTCCATCTCGTGAAATTTGGCATTCAATACTTTATGCTTAATTCCTTCTTTGGTAAGCAATCTTGAAAGTTCTTCGGAAGCTTCAATGGTAATGGTACCTACCAATACGGGCTGGCCTTTGGCATTGGCTTCCTTAACAGCTTCCACTATACAATGGAGCTTCTCTCTACGTGTTTTGTACACTGCATCCTGATGGTCGATTCTTGCCACCGGTCTGTTGGTAGGAATCTCAATAACATCCATACCGTAGATATCTCTGAATTCCTTTTCTTCAGTGAGGGCAGTACCCGTCATACCGGATTTCTTTTCAAACTTATTGAAGAAATTCTGGAAAGTAATTGTTGCAAGAGTCTTTGATTCTCTCTTAACCTTAACATGCTCTTTAGCTTCAATAGCTTGATGCAAGCCGTCCGAATATCTTCTTCCCGGCATAATACGTCCGGTAAATTCATCTACTATCAAAACCTGATCATCTTTAACGACATAATCCTGATCTTTAAACATAAGGTTATTTGCACGAAGAGCAAGAATAACGTTATGCTGAATTTCTATATTTTCAGGATCTGCCAGGTTATCAATTTGGAAGAATTTCTCGACCTTTTCAATACCTCGTGCCGTCAAGTTGACAATCTTATCTTTTTCATTAACTATAAAATCTCCGGTTTCTTCCCTCTCGACGCCCATAATGGCATCCATTTTGGAAAGGTCCTCCATGTCTTCACCACGCTGCATCTGGCGTGCCAAAATATCGCAGACCTCATACAGTTTCGTGGATTTACCGGATTGTCCGGAAATAATCAGCGGTGTTCTTGCTTCATCAATAAGGACTGAGTCAACCTCATCAATAATGGCATAATGAAGATCACGAAGAACAAGCTGGTTCTTGTATACAACCATGTTATCTCTAAGATAATCAAATCCGAGTTCATTGTTTGTTACATATGTGATATCGCAATTATAAGCTTCTCTACGTTCTTCGGCCGTCATGGAATTCAAAACATATCCGACTGACAACCCCAAGAATTTGTGAATTTCTCCCATCCATTCGGCATCACGTTTAACCAAATAGTCATTAACGGAAACAACATGCACCCCCTTACCTTCCAAAGCATTAAGATATGCCGGAAGTGTGGATACCAAAGTTTTTCCTTCACCGGTTTTCATTTCGGCGATACGACCTTGGTGAAGAATAATTCCACCTATCAGCTGAACACGGTAATGTTCCATGTTAAGTACACGTCTTGAAGCTTCGCGCACTGTTGCAAAAGCCTCCGGCAAAATATCATCCAATGTTTCACCTTTAGCCAATCTGCTTTTAAACTCAGTCGTTTTATTCTTTAAATCCGCATCACTTAATTCCATCATGGATGGTCTTAGCGACTCTATTTTTTCGATTATCGGCTCAATCCTCTTAAGTTCTCTTTTGGAGTGAGTTCCGAATATTTTTGATGCTAAACTCATAACAATTCCCTTACAATGTGTGTTTATTAACAATTTTTCAAATATAGCGCACGGTCATGAAAACCCACGCTCCAAAGAGTATAGCAGAAATTGTTACACGATTCAACCATTCACCTTTGATTAGCGAATAGCTCTGTGATATATTATGTAAGGACGGTTTCGTATTATTTGCGAAACAATATGTCAGGAGGAACAAATGAGCAAGTTCAAATTCTATTTAGGGCTATGGGCCGGTAAATTATCCGTCCCGGCATTGAAATTGACGCACCATAACGGAACAGATTATCCCGGACAGTTGGCTGTAAAATTCTGCCCGGATTTTCTCAAGTATATCGAAAGGCCAAAAAAACTGATTATCATAACAGGAACCAACGGCAAGACAACAGTCAACAACATGTTGATTGACGTTCTGGAAGACAACGGTTTGAAGGTTTTTAACAACCGCGCCGGTTCCAATATTACAACAGGTATCTCTACCGTGTTTATTAAAGGAAGTAATATTTTCGGCCATCTCAAAAAGGCCGATATGGCTGTTTTGGAAGTCGACGAACGTTCGGCGCCAAAGATATATCCATATCTTAAACCTGATTACGTTGTAGTAACCAATCTTTCAAGAGATTCCATTTTGAGAAATGCGCATCCTCAATACATTGCAAACGTACTGACCAATGCCATTCCTTCCAACACCAAAATGATTCTCAACGCAGATGATTTGATATCCGGGAACATAGCCGGTAATAACCAACGTGCATATTTTGGAATCAATGAGCTTGCGCAGGATGAAGGAAACACCTATGACGGTCTTCTCAATGATATGCGAATCTGCCCAAAATGTGCAGGCAAATTGAATTACAAATATATAAGGTACAATCATATCGGAAATGCAACCTGCAGCGATTGCGGATTCAAATCTCCGGTTGCAGACTATGCAATAACAAATCTCGACTATGAAAACAAGAAAATGACTGTTCTGGAAAAGGGTAAAGAATATGTTTATCCTCTTATTGCAAGCAGCATATTTAACATCTATAATCTGATAACCGTAATTTCCATCGGCAGAGAACTTGGTCTTACTCACGAACAGTTATCCGCCTCAATGGCCAAAACACAAATCCCGGAGTCGCGACATTCGGAAGATTGCGTCGGTACCATAAGGCTTATCACTCAAATGGCCAAAGAAAAGAACGCCTCCGCCACGACACGGGCATTCGACTATGTATCCAATATTGAAGGCCCCCGTGAAATTCTTCTTATGATGAATTGCCTTAATGACACCAAACACTGGTCCGAAAATCCCTGTTGGATGTACGACACGGATTTTGAACTGCTGTGTCAGGAAAGCGTGAATAAGATTGTTTGTGCCGGTGCAAGAGCTACCGATTACAGACTAAGATTACTGATGGCCGGATTCCCCGACTCCAAAATCGTATGTTACGACTCGGAAATGGAAGCAGCCGAAAAGCTGTCATACAATGCTAATGACACAATATGCCTGTTCCACGGAGTCGATTCTACCGCTCTGGCCATGCAGGTCAAAGCGAAAATTCTTGAAATTGCTGCTCTTAAGGAGGGTAAAAAATGATAATAGAAGTTTTATTCCCGGAGGTTTGCAATTTGTATGGCGACTTGGCCAATGTCCGTTATCTCAAAGACTGTATTCCCTCGGCCACCATTATCGAAACTTCACTGAAAGCAAAGCCTGCTTTCGTTGACAGCAAGGTTGATCTGATTTATATGGGCACGACTACCGAAGATGGGTTAAAGCTGGCCGTTAACGCATTGTCCGTGTACAAAGATAAACTTACATCCTTGATTAACGCCGGACAATTCATACTGTTAACGGGAAATGCGTTGGATGTTTTTGGTAAATATATAGATTCCGACGAAGCGAAGCGTCTTGACTGCTTAGGATTAATAGATACGCATTCCGAATATCATATGATGAAACGCCATAACAGTTTCTATATCGGCACTTTCAACAATATGGAAATTGTAGGTTTCAAGAGCATTTTCGGACATACCTATCCATCCGATACCAAAGACCAAAACAGCAATTCGCAAGGTTGGTTTGAAACCGTTAAAGGTTTCGGTCAAAACCCCGATATAAAAATGGAAGGATTCAAAATAAACAATTTGTATGCAACATACTTGATTGGTCCTATATTACCGCTCAATCCGCTTCTGACCAAATGGCTATTAAAGGAGCTTGGTGAATCCGGAGAAATTGCTTTCGAGGAAGCTGCCATGAATGCGTACAAGCAAAGACTGATTGAGTTCAAAAACGAACATTTTGATGCTGCATACTAAATCGCAAAGGAGATTGTCATGAAAAAGTTTTTTAAAGAATTTAAAGAATTTATCAGCAAAGGAAACGTAATGGACCTTGCTGTCGGTGTTATCATCGGAGGTGCATTTACCGCTATTGTAAATTCACTCGTGAATGATATTGTTACCCCTTTACTTTCACTGATAACCGGCGGCTTTGACTTTTCATCTCTTGCCGTTTCATTAGGTGAAGGCGAAGAAGCTGCTGTATTGAGCTATGGTGCTTTCATTTCGGCAATCATCAACTTCTTGTTAACAGCGCTTGTAATCTTCATTATCATCAAGTCAATCAACAAGTTCCGCAAGAAAACCGAAGAACCGGCACCCACAACAAAGATGTGTCCTTTCTGTAAAGAAAAAATTGCCCTCGATGCAACAAGATGCCCTCATTGTACTTCTGAATTGAAATAGCATGTAGTTATATGCATAAGTAAACCCGCAGGCAAATTGCTTGCGGGTTTGTTTTAACACTAAAACCAGTAATAGTTGCTTTTTCCCAAAACATCATCGCTACTAATACTTCATAGCTTCTTCTTCACCATTCAGAACTCGCAAGCCGCCCTGAGCCAATGCAAGCAATTCATCTTCTCCGGGATAAACCGTAAACGGAGCTATGAAACCTGCACGTTCTTTAATCTTATCTACTACTGTTTGATTATATGCAATACCGCCTGTCACAATAATCTGATCTACCTTACCGTTAAGCACGCATGCCATTGAACCTATATCTTTAGCCACCTGCATGATGAATGCCTCACGAACTTCATCAGCATGAGCATCGCCTTCATCAACCATCTTGGCAACATTTCTCATATCATTTGTTCCAAGATATGCATTAAAGCCGCCGTTACCTACTATTTTCTTATATACTTCCTTCTCAGTATACTTACCTGAGAAGCACATCTTAATCAAATCACCTGAAGGAACACCGCCTGCTCTTTCCGGAGAAAACGCGCCGTCACCGTCCAATGCATTAAAGATATCTATTACTCTTCCATCCTTATGTGCACCAACTGAAACACCGCCCCCCATATGAACAACAATAAGGTTCAAATCAGCATACGGCTTATTTGTTTCCTTAGCATATCTTTTGGCAACTGCCTTTTGATTAAGCGCATGGAATATCGACTTACGAGGAAGTTCGGGAACTCCCGAATATCTTGCGATAGGCATAAGTTCATCAACTACAACAGGGTCAACAATAAATGACGGAACTCCTATGGAATCTCCGATTTCACGTGCCAAAATACCTCCAAGATTTGAAGCATGCTGTCCTGAAACACCTACTTCCAAATCTTTTAAAAGATTGTCCGTCACTGCATAAGTTCCACCGGGGATAGGCTTAAGCATACCGCCTCTTCCGACTATCATATTAAATGACTTAACGTCAACACCTTTTTCCTTAAGGAAATTCAGAATAATATTTTTACGAAAATCCTTTTGAGCAAAAATTGAATCATACTGAGCAATTTCTTCTGTCGAATGACGAAGGGTTTCTTCAAACAACAAAGTTTCATCCTCAAACACTCCGAGTTTGGTAGATGTTGAACCGGGGTTAATAATCAAGCTCTTTACTGACATATACAATCTCCTTTCAAATCTCTATCAATTAATTTTGCTTATTCTTCATATATTCGGAAACAAGAGAAGCAACAACCAAAGAATTAACCTTAACTTCCATAGAATCCGAACGTGATGTCAAAACAACCGGAGCTGAAGTACCTGTAAGTACGTTTCCGTTTACGCAATCAGCCATATGAACAACAGCCTTGTAGGTCAAGTTTCCGGCATGAATATCAGGGAATACAAGAACGTCTGCATCTCCCTGAATCAATCTGTCTGTTGCTCCCTTATGTTTAGCAGCTTCAGGATCGATTGAAAGATCCAAAGACAACGGGCCGTCTACGATACATCCTGTTATTTCGCCGCGGGCATTCATCTGACGAAGTTCATCTGCCTCAACCGTAACCGGCATCTTGGGATTAACTACTTCAACTGCTGCCAATGCAGCCACCTTAGGATTAGTCACACCGCATGCTTCACAAATCTCTACAGTATTTCTTATCATGTCAGCCTTCTCTTCCAATGTCGGATAGGGAATAAAAGCAACATCAGTAAAGAACATCAACCTGTCATCGCCGCTGGCATCAAACACGCAAACGTGAGAGAGGGTTTTGCCGGTACGCAATCCAACTTCCTTATTCAATACGCTTCGCAAAAAGCCCTTCGAATCAATCAAACCCTTCATGTATAAATCAGCCTTACCATCATGAACGAGCTTAACCGCAGCCAATGAAGCTTCTGTAATATCCTCAATATCAATCATTTCAAAATCGGAAATATCTATTCCCAACTCATCTGCAATCTGTTTTGTTTTAGCAGCGTCTCCGACCAAAATTGCATCCGCAATTTTTCTGTCCTTTGCGCAACGAACAGCTTCTATAACTGCTGAATCCTGTGATACACATACTGCAACTTTCTTCATCGGAAGTGCTGCTACTTTAGCAACAAGCTCATCAAATGTTTTAGCCATAACTATCCACCTCTATAAAATATACTATCCTATCTGTATTCTCCAATTCCGTACTAATACAGATTTACACGCAACATTAAGATTTTAGCACCATCACTGACTAAATGCAATGAAGATATACACAACAAACGAAGCGCCCAACCGTCAGTTTAAACGATGGGCGCTTCTAGACTATGCTCTCCAATGGACTGTACCTCTTCTTTCATTTGATATTGTACCGTTCCTATTCAATTGTCACCAGCCTCGCGTCTTCCTCACTACCACTTATGTCTTAAACATTTCGTAACGGTTCTTTCGCTGAAGATTAATATCAGCCTCTCGCGTTACCTATCAATACGTAGCTCCTGCGATTCGATTCTTCTTGTCGTCTATAGGTTACCAGGTATTACTACTAATAACCTTCTCTAAACTTCTGGGGGACCGTACCATCCTTTCTTTAAAAATCACTTCTTGAACGCGTTCTTCAAATTCTCTTCTCTATTTAAATCTCTCTCGTTCTTGTTTATATGCTTATTATATCATCGGTATTTTATTTGTCAACACAATTTTTAAATATTTTTAAAATTATTTCATAATTGTCGTATTGTATGGTATTATTCTGAAAATTTAAACTTTTCATTCTGTAGAATAAAAGGCGACCTCAAATTGAGATCGCCTCATAAAACACATCATTGTACCCTTCAATAATTATGACGCACTTGAAGAAGAATTCGCTCTTATCGCAGCTGTGGTAGATGCAACCATAATCATAATCAGTACCGAAATAATATATGTCATCGTACTTGCCATAGCCGTCTTGACTGCGGCATCATTTTTAGAGTCGGATGACAAAATTACCGCCATTATCGAATACATGGTTCTAAACGCATACGGGCCACTGTTATACCACTTAAATCCTTTTTGAGTTTTAAGGTAATTATCTACCTCCACAACCCTTTCGACAATTTCATCTGTAGGCACATCCAAAAGGGTAAGCAGCGAAAGAACCGTCACTCCGTATGTTTTGCTTATCGGCTTTTTGGCCTTCTTCAATCCTTTTTTAAGTGCAAGGATTTCTTCCCTTAACCAAGCTGAAGATTTGGTGGATTCGGAAAGTGCCTGTGCCATCGAATATATTGAGTTTCTGCCGATATGCATACCTTTGAAGGTTTCATAATTATCAAAGGTCTTTTCAAGCAAACCGGTAACATCCTTACCGGATGTTGCCATAATTGCTATCAAGGCTCTGTCGGAATCTGATGTGAGCAACCGATGTTCAGCGTTCAGCTTCTTATACAAAGACTCCATGATATCAATATACTCATCCGCCTTGGTTTCTCCGCCCTTTTCGTAAATTGTCATGGCTGCCAGGACCATATGTGCCGACGCCGTAAATTTGTGACGTTCTCTTAGCTTTTTGTATGTAGAAGTTACTCCCTCAATATAAGCTTCCGGGTCGTTTGAAAGAGCCATTTTGGTAATAACCACCGTCTTAACTATTCCCCTGATTTCAGAAAACAAATTGACCTTTTTCTTAAGAAGCTTTTTACACTTAACATACTGTTCGGCATCCACGCGCCGTCCTTCCGAAGCATACATAAAGGCTGAAAGAATTGCTACCTGGTTGACTTCCGTTTCCCAGCGCATCTTCTTATACAAAATATTCCTGTCTTCACAAATCCCCTGACAAATCCGCAAGGTTTTCTCATCCATATAATTAAACTCCCAATATGATTTACAAACCAAATATCTGATTGGTATTTACGTTTTAGATAAGAGGATACTTATCTGTAAGCTTCTGAACGATTGCTCTTGCCTCGGCAACACCATCGGCACCCTTCTTAACAACAAGTGAAATAGCTTCAGCTATCTGATCCATATCTTCCGTATTCATTCCTCTTGATGTTACTGCGGGTGTGCCGAGTCTGATTCCGGATGTAACAAAAGGCTTCTGAGGGTCATTCGGAACCGTATTCTTATTGGCTGTAATATGAGCCTCATCAAGAAGCTTCTCTATTTCCTTGCCTGTCAATCCTTGCGGGCGAAGATCCAAAAGCATCAAGTGGTTGTCCGTTCCGCCCGAAACAATACTCAAGCCTCTTGAAAGGAGTCCCTTGGCCAATGCCTGGGCATTATCGATAATATTCTTTCCGTACTCCTTAAATTCCGGTGATAATGCTTCCTTGAAGCAGACTGCCTTACCTGCAATAACATGCATCAAAGGGCCACCCTGAATTCCGGGGAAAATAGCTTTATTAAAGTTGTATTTATCGGCTGCGGCCTGATTGCACATAATCATACCGCCACGAGGTCCGCGAAGAGTTTTATGTGTTGTTGTAGTTACAACATCCGCATAAGGGAACGGGCTTTCATGATATCCTGTTGCAACAAGACCTGCAATGTGAGCAATATCGACCATCATTACAGCTCCGACTTCATCACAGATTTCACGGAATTTCTTGAAATCAATTTTTCTTGCATATGCACTGGCACCGCAAACAATCATCTTGGGTTTGCACTCAAGCGCTATGCGTCTTACTTCATCATAATCTATAAAACCTTCATCATTAACTCCGTAAGGTACACAATTGAAATACTTACCGGACATATTGACCGGTGAACCATGTGAAAGATGACCGCCGTGATCAAGGTTCATTCCCATGAAAGTATCTCCGGGTTCCATCACTGTGAAGAACACTGCCATATTAGCCTGTGCGCCGGAATGGGGTTGAACATTAACATAGTCGCAACCAAACAGTTTCTTGGCGCGTTCTCTTGCAAGTTCCTCAACCACATCAACACATTCACAGCCACCATAGTATCTCTTGCCCGGATAACCTTCTGCATACTTATTGGTAAGCGGGCTTCCCATTGCAGCCATAACTGCCTTTGAAACCCAGTTTTCGGATGCAATCAGTTCGATGTGTGAATTCTGACGTTGTTGCTCATCAACTATCGCCTGTGCAATCTCAGGATCAACATTTCTTACTTCGTCCAATGAATACATGATAACTCTCCTTTATTCTTTAACTGTTTTGTTCAAAACCTAACGGCTAAAAGTATAGCATAAATCTCAATTCTTTACTATAATGAAGTGATGATTTAAGCAACGAAGTTTCAGAAAGGAAATTCAATGTATCACATAATTGTCAATCCCGCTTCAAAAACAGGAAAAGGAAAGAAGATATGGTCCGATTTGGAACCCATATTGGTTGACCGTGGCATCGATTACAAAGTAGTCTTTTCCAAAAAGCCCGGACATGTAATTAAACTCGTAAAGGATTTGTCAGGCTACGTGCTGGCCTCAAGTCCAAATGCAATTTTAAAGCTTATTGTGCTTGGCGGTGACGGAACTCTTAACGAAGCACTTCAGGGCATCAATGATTTCGATCGTGTTTGGTTAGGATACATTCCAACAGGTTCCAGCAATGATTTGGCCAGAGATTTGAAACTTCCGGGAGACCCTGTTAAATGTCTAAACAATATTTTGGATTGTAGCGAACCCGTTCGAATGGACCTCGGAATTTTGACATATGATTCAACCTCAAAGCAATTATCAAGATTGCATGAAGAAAACCTTATAAGCAAACGATATTTTGATGTAAGTTGCGGAATAGGATATGATGCTGCCATCTGTGAAGAGGCTCTCGTTTCACCCATCAAAAAAGTACTGAATCGATTCGGACTCGGCAAGCTGGTATATCTTTGCATTTCATTAAAACAGTTGCTGACAACCAAACTTCACGACTGCGTTATGACAATAGACGACGAAAAGAAAATAGATTTGCCTAATTTCCTTTTTGCAGCATGCATGATTCACCAATATGAAGGTGGTGGTTTTATGTTCTGCCCGAATGCCGACTATCACGACGGAATAATCGATGTATGTGCCGTAAGTGATATTTCAAAAAGAACCGTCCTGGCTGCTTTACCAAAGGCTTTAAAGGGTAAACATTTTAAGTATAAGGGTATTGAAAAGTATTCCGGACATAAAATACACATTGAAGCCAAAGAACCGCTTTGGGTACATACCGACGGCGAAGTCACAATGAAAAGCAGTTCCATAACACTAGCCTGTGAAAAAGAAAAACTTCAGCTTTTAAAATAAGGGAGGATTACCATGTTTAAGCATACCATTAATACCAATAACAAAGTAGGACACATTAATCCGGAACTTCAGGGACACTTCTCCGAGCATTTGGGAAGATGCATATATGAAGGTATATACGTTGGAGAAAATTCCGATATTCCAAATACCAACGGCATGAGAAATGATGTTGTCGAAGCATTAAAGGAAATGAAAATTCCCGTATTAAGGTGGCCCGGAGGATGTTTTGCCGATGAATATCACTGGAAAGACGGCATAGGCCCCAAAGAAAGCAGAAAGAAAATGATTAATACCAACTGGGGCGGTGTTGTCGAAGATAACAGTTTCGGTACTCATGAATTTATGGAACTGTGCAAGCAACTCGGTTGTAAGACATACGTTAACGGTAATGTCGGCTCCGGAACCGTTCAGGAAATGAGTGAATGGATTGAATACATGACATTCGACGGAGTATCTCCAATGGCCGACCTTCGTAAAGAAAACGGTCACGAGGAAAGCTTCAATGTTGATTACTTCGGAGTCGGCAACGAGAACTGGGGTTGTGGCGGTAATATGCTCCCTGATTACTACGCTAACTTATACAGAAGATACCAGACCTACATACATAATTATAATGACAAAAAGCCGATATTCAAAATCTGTTGCGGTCCCAATGCAGATGATTACAAATGGACCGATACCGTTCTTGACAGATGTTTTGATTCTCCCGAGCAATTCCATGGCTTCATGGACGGTCTGTCATTACACTATTACACGGTACCTTCAGGCATTTGGGAACACAAAGGTGCAGCTACCGTATTTGATGAAAAGATGTGGTACAAGACATTGAAAAAGACTCTTTTCATGGAAGATTTGATTAAATATCATACTGCCATTATGGACAAGTATGATAAGAAAAACAATGTAGCATTAATCGTAGATGAATGGGGAACTTGGTACGATGTCGAAGAAGGAACCAATCCCGGATTCTTATACCAGCAAAACACTATGAGAGACGCACTTGTTGCAGGTATCAATCTTAATATATTTAACAAGAACTGTAACAGGGTCAAAATGGCAAATATCGCCCAGCTTGTTAACGTTCTTCAAGCTGTTATTCTTACCGATGGCGAGGATATGGTTAAGACTCCCACATACTATGTATTCAAAATGTTTAACTGCCATCAGGATGCCGAATTGTTGGAAAGCCACATAGAAACCAAACAAATCGGTCTTGAAGAAGAAAATATGGTTCCGAACCTTAACGAATCGGTTTCTGTTGCCAAAGACGGCAACATTAATATTACATTGACCAATCTGTCTGTTGACGAAGATTACGAAATCGAATCAAATCTCGTTGACACCAATATAGTCAAGATTAACGGAAGCATTGTCCACAACGAAATTCACGCACATAATACCTTTGAAAACAAAGATGTTGTCAAAATCGAGGATTTCAACAACTTTAGTTGCGACGGTTCTAAAATCAAATATACAATTCCCGCATCTTCCGTATTAAGACTTGAAATTATCACCAAATAGTGAATTAGCAATTAGGGTAAACAAAAGAGCCGCATTTTGCGGCTCTTTATTAATTACGGTAAAATATCAAGGTGCTTTCTTCTTATACGGAACACGTGCTGATGGAACAAGTTTTGAAGCCGGCTCGGTGTGCACTGCCTGATCATCGAAGAAAATGTGAGCTCCAAAAGCCCGCAGTACCTGCGACTTAGTAACACCACCCAAGAAAAAGGCTTCATCAATTCGTACATTCCATGCTCGAAGAGTTCTAATAACCCTTTCATGCGAAGGCGCCGATCTTGCTGTAACCAAAGCCGTTCTGATTGGAGCTTCTTTTTGGGGAAGTTCTCGCTGAAGATCTGAAATCGTTTTCAAAAACTTGGCAAACGGTCCTGCCTTCATCGGGTCTTTAGCCAATTTTCTTTCGTTTTCTTCAAACGCTTCCAATCCCTGCTCTTGAAATATTCTTTCAGAATCATCCGAAAACAAAACCGCATCACCGTCAAAAGCAATTCGTATTTGCGATATATTCTCTTCCGATTTCGGAGTACTGATAGTATCGCAGCATATTATACCTGCTGCAATTCCGCAATCGATTGCCGATTGTACGTCTTCTTCATCGGCCGATAAATATAAATCCGTCTGAAAAGCCTCAAGATAAGGGGTCAGCGGTGCTCCCGATGCCAAAACCGCTCGGGTGATATCAAGACCATAATGTTCAATGGCATTAAAAACTCTCAATGATGTGTCCGGGCTGTTATGTGACATTACAATAACTTCTACTCTGCCTTCCTGCCCCGGCAGTTTATTAATGTTGAGCAGTGCCTTAACCAAAGGAAAACCGTTCCCGGGCATTAAAAGGTCATTCTCATGTTCAACCTGGTACTGACAATATGCGTCCACACCTTGATTTTCAAATATCTCATTTTCTACGGTCAGATCAAACAACGCTCTGCTTGAAACGCCTATTACCAATTTGTTCTCTAAATCGTATGCCATATCGATACCTTTCTGAATATCTTCCTAAACTGACTATACGCTATCGAACATATGTTTGTCAACGGGTTAACTTCTTAATCTTCCGCTTTCAAATTTGGCTCTTAAAGCAACACATCCTATCAATTCTTCAAGCCTTTCTTCCGCGCTTCCGTCATTCAGTTCCGTATCTATTGAGAACGCCATCGTATTAACCATATCGTTGGTAACTGCGCCTCTCATATCCTGCAATATTCGCAATTTATCAACAAATTCCGAAGCATCCAAAAAATCCAGAACTTTAGGGTCGATATTCGTTTGTTTTTCATCAAAAGGAGTAAATCTGTATTCAGCTTCCACATCCGGATATTTATCTTTATCAACCTTAGAGACAAACATATCATATGGTCTTGCATAAACTTTGCTCTCATCATACAAAGCTTGATAAACAACCAATTCTTCACCGGTTTCCGAATGAATTGCTCTGGTTATAACCTTGTACAAATCTCCTTTAAAGTGCTTATAAATCTGTCCTGCCACTGCTTCCATTTAAGGTAGCTCCTTTCTTTTAGCTACCTATAATTATAGTCTATATTTCACTTACGGCAAGTGTAAGCGGGATATCTTCCAAGGGCCAGCGTGTTGTTTCAACAAGTGTTGCAAGCTCCTTCACTTCTTTGATTCTCCTATGGTTGATGCTAAGCGTATACTGCCTTTCTCCGTCAGCACCCGTCACACTTGTAAGCATCACTCCGGCATTTTGATAACCGGATTTATCAAGTGCCTGTCTGACATTTGAAATGTACTCCCGTTCTATTTGCAAGTAATACTTCTTATTAGCCTCATCTTTGCTCATACTGTGTGCCGAGCCTTTGAATAACAAAGATATCAGCATAACCATTATCACCGTTACCGTCCAAAAACAGATATTTCCGAATACAACTCTTTTCATAGCAGCCTCCTTAGGTATTTCTTCCGTGCTTTTAGCTTATGTAATACTTATACTCGCTTCCGAGTCCGTTTTATTGTACTGTACGCATCGATATCAAATAAAAAGGACTTCCGTCGGAAGTCCTTTTACTGAATCACATTATCTATTTGGAATACTCCACTATCAAAAGTTCAACTGCCATGCGATCTGTCATTCGCCCGGCCTTAATATCTTCGTCAGCGCAGGCACACGCTTCAAGTGCCGCTAGCAATGATTGTTTATCGTACATCCTCGCCTGAGCAACATATCGCTTAACGGTAAACGGAGGTACCTTAACTTTGGAAGCCATTTCGCTTTCAGATGCATGTATTGCCATAAGTTCCTTCATTTGGAGCAGAATATTGAACTGTCTTCCTATCAACGAGAGAATTTTAAACGGTGCTTCCTTCCTTGAAAGCAAATCATAGTAGTATTCCAAGGCTTTGGTTTGTTTACGATTGCCCATGGCTTCCACCAAACTAAAAATGCAATCACCTATCTGACGGATAACTATCTCATCAATGTCCTCGTGCGTTACTATCTGTCTTTCACCGGTATAATTAATCAGCTTATCCAATTCACTTCGTATATTGACCATATCTTCACCTGTTCGTGTCAGGAAATATTCAATATCATTTTGTGTCATTTTCTTGGAATTTTGATTCAGTATACTGGCTATCCACTGTTTCATCTTCATATCCTTATAGGGTTCCATTAAAACAGCAGTACCGGACGCTTTGCAGGTTTTAAAAAACTTGCTGCGCATATCAACTTCGCTTTCAACTACAACAATATAAAGATACTCCGGAATCGTTTTCAGATATTCCGACAATTCATCGGCCCCGGAGTTTTTAGCGAAGCCGGAATCTTCTATTAAAATCAATCTTCTGTCACCAAAAAAAGGCATAGTTTCGGCCTGGTCGATTAAAGCGCCTATATTTATATCTTTACCGATATAAGATGACTGATTCATCGTATCATCACCCATTATGGCCTTGATAAGCGCTTTCTTGTAATTCTGCCTTAAATATGCCTCATCTCCGTATAACAAATAAAGATGTTGAAAGTTCTTTGTCTTTAAATCCCGGTCAAGTCTTTCCATTTACCAATTCCGTTCAAAAACTCAATCATCAAGCGAATGAATGAACATTCCGGATAACAGTTTGGGTTCAAACCATGTAGATTTCGGTGGCATCAAAAGTCCCGCATCGGCAACTTTTAAAAGTTCTTCTATCGATGTCGGATACATTGAAAATGCAAGATGCATATCGTTGTGACAACGCTTCTCCAGTTCCGCAAGTCCGCGAATGCCTCCCACGAAATCTATTCTCTTATCCGTTCTTGGATCTTCTATTCCGAGTATCGGTTCAAGTAAGTAATCCTGAAGAATCGATACATCAAGTCCCTTAACAGGGTCACTGCTAAAGAGTGCATCCCCTGCACTAAGAAGGTACCATTTCTCGTCAATATACATTCCGAAAGTTGCCTTCTTATCGGGAGAAACCTGTGAATTCTGTTCAGTAATAGCAAAACCGGCTGATTCCACTTTTTGGAAAAACTCGTCCTTGGTCAATCCGTTTAAGTCCTTTACCACACGGTTATATGGCATAATGTAGAGTTCGTCTTCGGGGAAAAGCACCGAAAGAAATCTGTTAAATCCCTCTTCTCCCGAGTAATTAGGGTTTTCTTTTCTTCTCTTGAGTCCGACCTTAACCGCAGAAGCACATCTATGATGTCCATCGGCTATGTACGTGCATGGAATTGTTTCGAAAATCTCCTCTATTCTTGCAACCGTATCCGAATCATTAATGATGAATGCTCTGTGACGAATTCCGTCATCATGCGTAAAATCATACAAAAGCGCAGAACTGTCATTCTTTACTTCTTCAACTATCTTTTTAAGTTCTTCCTTGGATCTGAAAACCAGGAAAATCGGACCTGTGTGGGCATTGGTAGTATCAACATGCTTAATTCTGTCAATCTCTTTGTCTTCTCTGGTATTCTCGTGCTTCTTAATCACGGAATTGATGTAGTCATCTACACTTGAGCACGCCACAATTCCCGTTTGAGCTCTTCCGTTCATGGTAAGCTCATATACATAAAAGCAGGGAACTTCATCCTGAATAAGTGTTCCATCGCCAATTTTGGCCTGCAAAAGCTCTTTGGCTTTTTCATAAACTTGAGGAGCATATGTATCCACTTCATCCGAAAATGCTGTCTCGGCCCTGTCAATTGCCAAAAAGCTCATCGGATTCTTCTTAACTATCTCAACAGATTCACTCCTGTTATATACATCATAAGGAAGGGCACAAAACTTATCCGATACTTCCTTTGTCGGTCTTATGGCTTTGAACGCTGTTACTTTAGGCATATCTTTCTCCTTCTATTCACTATTGTTTTGCTTTAAAAACCGTTCCGATATCTTTACCGTCAAGGATTCTGGACACATCCACAACATCCTGTCCGTTGCAAATTATCATATCTATTCCTGCCGATGTAGCTATTTTGGCAGCCTCGATTTTGGTTACCATTCCGCCTGTTCCCCATGTTGTTGTCGCACCTTTGGCAAAATTCTCCGTATCCTTCAGTGAATCCGCATCAACACATTCAATAAACTCGGCATTCGGATTAAGTTTGGGATTATCCGTATAAAGTCCGTCAATGTCCGATAACAATATCAGCAAATCCGCACCGACAAGCTCCGCAACTATGGCCGAAAGCGTATCATTATCACCGAACACTTCATTCAGAATCTGATCCGTAGATACCGGATCGTTCTCGTTAAGAATCGGAATAACATGCATATCAAACAGCTCTCTTAATGTGTTTTGAGCATTTTCTCTGCTTATCTCGTTAGTAAGCGTATGCTTGGTAACCATCAACTGAGCTATCGTCTGATTGTACTCCGAAAACATTTTCTGATATATATTCATAAGTCTGGCCTGACCTACAGCAGCGCACGCCTGCTTAATCGGAAGTTCGGTCGGCTTATTCTTGATTCCCAATGCCGTTCTTCCTGCTCCGATAGCACCTGAAGAAACCAATAAAACATCTTTTCCGCGCTTTCTGATGTCAGATAGAACCATTGCAAGTTTATCCAGTTTAAGCAGATTAATCTCGCCTGTTTCTTCATGTGTAACATTGGATGTTCCTATCTTAACAACAATTCTTTTCTTATCTTTTAAGAAATCTCTGTTCATTCCAACCTCCGAATCGGCAGCCAAACATATATGCCTTGGCTAAACCGCCAATCTTGCACCTCTAGCATTATAGTATAGTAACTTTTACAAGTCAAAATCATCTTGGTTCTTGTCTTCGGTTTTATATTCGCCCCCCAAAAACGATTTTTCTGCGTTCGGGCACTTTCATCTCGGCACTTGAAGAACGAGGATTGCCGCTTGTTATCCTAAAACGACATATATTTCAAAAACATATCCTTAAATGCACTTTCTTCATCGAGCGGAACGGTCAATGTAGTATCTTTTAGTTCCATTGCGCGTGTTATTAAATCATCATCCACAAGCATTGCAACTGCTCCAAGTCCCGCAAGGTTGCCACTTTGCTCGATTTTCTTTGGGGTGATATCGGGAAGCAGTCCAAGCTTTATTGCACTATCTATCGTTATATGATTTCCAAACGCTCCCGCAAGATGAATTTTTCCAATGACCGATGAAGTCAATTTTTTCATGGAAATCAGTATTTCAATTCCGGATCTGATAGCTGATTTTGCAAGTTGAACATTTCTAATATCTTCCTGAGTGATGATAACCGATTGGGTCAATTTAAAATATCTACAAGATGTAGTATGCAGCCCATCATGCATATCAGATGTTTTTTCGCATATCGCGGCTGCCAGTTTATATGGTACCTTTTTCTCCAATGCCTCTTTCTTGCTGATTATGTAACCCGTGTTATCAATTATGCCGGCATCCAATAGGCAGGCCATCAGGGAAAGTATTCCCGAACCACAAATACCAACAGGCGTTACTTCACTTATCGTATGAAGAACAATGTCGCTATTCATGTCGACTCCATTAGTCAACGTCACGTAATCTATTGCACCCGAGGCAGCCCGCATTCCGCATGTAATTCCCGCACCTTCAAGTGCCGGACCTGCTGCTGCGGATGTTGCAAGATTTCCTTCATAATCAAAGAGAACTATCTCTGTATTGGTTCCGATATCAACCAGCAATTCCACGTCATCGTTTTTTCTTTGACTATCAACCATCAGCATGGCCGAAAGCGCGTCGGCCCCCACATAATTACCGATGCTCGGCAGTTTAATCACATCATTGCATATATCCTCAAAGGATACCGATGCAATACTTCCCATTATTACAGGATTACCTACCAGCAGGATTTTGGAAATCGTACCTTGCGCTAATTGAAATCCAATGGAGTTCAACAATTCTTCAGTGATTTCAACAATGCCGCGTTTTAGGGCATTCGCCATGAGTTCCACGTTCTTTTTTGATTTGGTAACAAACGTTATTCTGCTTATCACATCGTCGCCATACTCGGTTTGCGGATTCGTCAGTGAAAAAGTGCTGACGACTTTGCAAGATACATCTGAGCACAGATAACCGACCAATGTAGTTGTTCCCAGGTCATATGCTATTGAATAATGCTGCGTCACATCTTCATTCATAATTAGAGAATACCATATTTTGTGCCACAGTACACACGGTTTTCCGAATATATTGTATATTTGGTCATTTACCTTGTATTTTTGACCGTTTTCTTTTATCATACTACTTATGTGGATAGCTAATAATTGGAAAGATTACGAAGTAATCGACACCTCTTCCGGCGAAAAGCTGGAAAGATGGGGTAAATACATACTGTTACGTCCCGACCCGCAGGTCATTTGGTCAACTCCCAAAACTGCTCCCATGTGGAAGAAGTTAAACGGACACTATCACAGAAGTTCCAAGGGTGGCGGTGAATGGGAATTCTTTGATTTACCGGAAGAATGGTCGATTAAATACAATTCTCTTACATTTAATTTGAAACCTTTTAGTTTCAAGCATACCGGTCTTTTCCCCGAACAGGCTGTAAATTGGGATTGGTTCGGTCAGATAATTCGGGAATCATTAAAAGACGGTAAATATACAAATGAACGTCCGTTCAAAGTTCTCAATCTTTTCGCCTATACCGGAGGAGCAACTTTGGCCGCCGCAAGTGCCGGCGCCCAGGTTACACATGTGGATGCCTCCAAGGGGATGGTCAATTGGGCCAAAGAAAACGCCGTTTCATCAGGGTTAAAAGATGCACCTATCAGATGGTTGGTAGATGATTGTGTTAAATTTGTGGAGCGGGAAATAAGACGCGGAAATAAGTATGACGGAATAATTATGGACCCTCCTTCTTACGGAAGAGGACCGAAAGGCGAAATTTGGAAGATTGAAGACAGTGTATACCCGTTTATGGAATTGTGCGCTGAAATTCTTGCCGACGACGCCAAATTCTTTTTAATTAATTCATATACCACCGGTCTTCAACCGGCCGTTCTTAATTATATGTTAAGCACATTGCTTCTTAAAAGATTCGGGGGCAAAGTAGAAGCTTCGGAAATCGGCCTTCCGGTTTCATGCAATAATCTGGTTCTCCCATGCGGAGCTTCCGGACGTTGGAGTAAACAATAATATTTTAGGAGAGATATATTAATGAGTAAAATTATTTTGACCGGAGACAGACCGACCGGTCGCCTTCATGTCGGACATTATGTAGGTTCATTAAGAAGAAGAGTTGAATTGCAGAACTCCGGAGAATTTGACAAAGTTTTCATTATGATAGCCGATGCGCAGGCTCTTACGGACAATGCCGAAAATCCCGGCAAAGTCAGAGACAATATCATCGAAGTTGCCCTTGACTATCTTTCATGTGGAATTGACCCTCAAAAATCAACAATAATGATTCAATCACATATCAGCGAATTGACGGAACTGGCATTCTACTATATGAATCTGGTTACGGTATCAAGACTTGAACGTAATCCTACAATCAAGTCCGAAATACAAATGCGTAATTTTCAAACTAGCATACCTGTAGGTTTCTACACCTATCCCATTTCTCAGGCGGCGGATATAACTGCTTTTAAGGCTACAACTGTTCCCGCAGGTGAAGATCAAATGCCGATGGTCGAACAAACACAGGAAATCGTGCATAAGTTCAATTCTGTATACGGCGAAACTTTGGTTGAACCCAAGATTCTTCTTCCCGATAATAAAGCCTGTCTCAGACTCCCCGGAACGGACGGAATGGCTAAAATGAGCAAATCCTTGGGTAACTGCATATACCTGTCCGACACAGAAGAAGATATCAAGAAAAAAGTCATGTCGATGTATACCGACCCTACTCATCTTCAGGTTTCGGATCCCGGACACGTTGAAGGAAACCCTGTATTCATTTACCTTGATGCTTTTTGCAAGGATGACATGTTTGCTGAATACTGCCCCGACTATACCTGCCTTCAGGAAATGAAAGATCACTATACTCGTGGCGGATTGGGTGATGTTAAGGTTAAAAAATTCCTTAATAACGTACTTCAGGAAACATTGGCTCCTATTCGTGCTTCACGCTCCGAATGGGAAAAGGATATTCCGGCAATTTATGAAATACTTCACAAGGGTTCGATAGCAGCCAAGGAAGTTGCCGCCAACACACTCTCGGAAGTTAAAAATGCAATGAAAATTAATTACTTCGATGACAAAGAGCTGATTAATGCCCAATCATTGAAGTACGCAAAATAAATTCGTGTTTTAATTTTTGCAACGATTTTTAGGGATGTATCGTTATAAATATCATACGTTTTGGAGGTTTTCTTTTTGAAGGCATTTAATGTTGAAAGCACCAAAAACTTCATGAAAGAGTTATTGGTCGGTTCCAGATTTGACGAGTTTTTGCTTGAAGAAGCTACCATCAAAACCTATAACACATTTTCAATAGACGGAAGAATAATCCCTGAATTCTTCGATGATTATGAATTCGGCTATGAATTCTCTCTATGGAAAAATATGAAAGGAATCTGTTTTGACCTCATTAAAGGAAAACAGATTCCTGTTTCATTTCACTTTATTCTTCAATCAACACCGGAACTCGTTGAGCAGATTCTCAAATCCGGAGATTCATCAACTTCTCCCGAGTCAATCAAGAGTTTTACGTTAAATATCAAGTTCGTCAGTGGTGAGATAACACTCGTTACCGCTACTTCGTTCAACACTTTCGTGATGGACAAAACACCCGATATACTTTGGGATAAATATATCGAAAGCTTCCTTAATGACCTGCTTTTATAGTATTTGGGTCATAAACTGTGTCTTCTCCTTTATCTCATCAAGTTCAACATCCCTAACCATGATATCCAAGTCATCTATCATTTCTTTGACATCTTCGGTAGGCATCTTATATTTTTTTAAGTTGTCCATGCATTCATCAATGGCATCCATATCGAAATCTTCTGCTGCCTGATGCATTTTCTGCAATTCGTTCTTAATTGTTGCAACCGGCACTTCTTCCTTATCTCCCGAATTGCCCGCACCTGCATCAAAGTATCCTAAAGTTTCTTTATAGGAACGATACATTTCCATCAAAACAGGTGTTTTGGAATTAATAGCCTCCATATCCTGTGCATTACCGGCCATTTCCATTTCGTATGCCAATTCAGATAATTTGGTTGCACCTATCATCCTCGCTGTACTCTTTAATGCATGAACTTCGACCGTATAGGTTTTGATGTCATTCTGAGACAGTAATTCCTCGATCTTGGCCGCCTTTGTATCAATCAATTTGTAGAAATCCTCCAAAACCGACTCATACAGTTCCTCGGTGCCGCAATACTGAATTCCTATGCTACGATCCAATTCTCCACCCATATCTTTATCCTCCTCATTATTATTTTCTTTATTCGTATCGCTTTGGCTTTTCGCCTCAACGTTTACTTCTTCCGTTGTACCATTCTCAATTATCAGTTCTTTAGGAAGCCATTTTCGCATCACATCCCCTATATCTTTAACAGATATGGGTTTAGCCACAAAATCGTTCATTCCTGCATTTAAGAACAAATCCTTGGCTCCGTTAATCGCATTCGCAGTCAGTGCCACTATCGGAATTCTCTTGAAGTATTCACCGTCAAATTCACGTATTCGCTGTGTAGCCTCAATTCCATCCATCACAGGCATCATATGGTCCATCAGAACCAAATCATAATGATTCTCGGATATTCGCTTCAACGCAACAAGTCCGTTATCAGCAACATCCACCTGCATTTTGAACGGTGCAAGCAAGCCTACTGCAACCTTAACATTGATCTCATTATCATCAACCAAAAGAATGCGTGCATCGGGAGCAGCAAAGCTTAACAGATTTTCACTTCTTTGAGTATACTGATAACTGCTTGCAAGAGTCGCATCAACTATCTTCTGCGATACAATAATGTCAAATTCCGAGCCTTTTCCATATTCAGACTTAACCGATATGTTTCCGCCCATCATCTCAATAAGCTGTTTGGTTATTGTAAGTCCGAGTCCGGTTCCTTCTTTGGCATGATTACGCTTGGCATCAAGCTGACCAAATGATTCAAACAGTTTCGCCATCTCTTCTTCCCTGATTCCGGTTCCCGTATCAATTACCGAAATCTTGAGAGTAACCGTATCGTAGCGCTTATCAACAATATCCACACACAATTTGACATATCCGACATCCGTAAATTTGATGGCGTTATTCACCAAATTCACTATACACTGACGTATTCTTACCGAATCGCCGAACAGTTTGGCCGGCAGTTTCTCATCTATCTCATAAATCAGTCGAAGCGGCTTATCCCCGATTCGAGTTCTAAACAGCAATTTCATATCTTCAAGCATCGGAAGCGATTCGTACTCATCTTCAACAATACTCATTTTCCCGGATTCAATTTTGGAGAAATCCAAAATATCATTAATGATATCAAGCAACGCCATACCCGATGTTCTGATGTTCTGAAGATAAGTCCCCTTCTGTTCATCCGCTTCCATCTGCAGAAGAATATCCGTCATTCCGACAATTCCGGTCATCGGAGTCCGTATCTCATGCGACATACTTGAAAGGAAATTCGACTTGGCTGAATTGGCCTCATCCGCCCTATCACGCTCTGCTTCGATCTGTTTGGTATAATTCTCCGTTTCGGTAATATCATCCATCAAATACAGCTTACCGCGATATATATTACCTTGAAAGAGTTCCTCATAGGACAAAGCATATACTCTGTCATGAACCACCAACTTTTCTTTATTCTTGGCCCTTGTGTCAAGATCGGTGAATAGTCCTGATTCACCTGCAGGCGAATACAACTTAATGCCCGGAAGAAGCTCTTTGGCCGTTTCATTAACATATGATACGGTATTATATGCATCAATAACCAAAATGCCATCTTTCAGATTATCAACCAAATTATCCTTAACCATATCTTCGGTAGCAATAAGGTTATACTTGAACATAGCAATTATCATGAATATCGAACTTAATACAATGCCTATATTCGTAGTATCAAAGCCCTGCGTTATACCTGTAAGGAATATTCCCATTCCGATAACCGAAAGCAAGGGAGCCGCAATCAGGAAGAATAACTGCTTCTTTTCTTCCGGCGAGCGCATCTTGGGAAGATTTTTGATTATTATTGCGACACTTACTATTGCATATACAAGCGGAATTGACTGATATATATAGTAAACCGCCCCGTGCCCGTATACATTATGCGGGAATAATCCGGTTGTTACGAAATCAACCGAAGAATAGTACAGATGGTGCAATTTATTGGTGCATACTATGAACCATGTCAAGGAGTGAACAATTATTATCAATGTCGGCAGGAATTTAGGAACTTTGCAGTGACAGAATCTCAGCACAAACAAAAGTAATGCCGCCGGAATAAAACATTTACCCAAATATAGCATCTGAGTTGCCGTATAAGCCGCTTCGGAAGATGTGGCTGTCATTTCCATCAAATATCCCGCATTGTTAACAAGGCAGCTTATCAGATAGAAAAAGATATATGCATGCATTTTAGTTTTGATTTTGGAAAATACATATATCGTTTCCAAAAGCAGTAAAACTACAGATATTTCCAAAACCGATCGCAAAAAGACATACATGTTCGTTCCCCCATGTTACATGCAACTATATGGTATAATTGTACCACAAAAGAAGATTTTTAGCCATTTTATCTTAATATTTGAGCAATTCGGCATAACTCGGTTTTTCTTGAAAAATGCGCGCTTTTGGTGGATAATAACTGAGGTGATTTACCATGGAGGAGACAATGTACAGTAGAAAAGAACTCAAACGTAAGGCCAAAGCCGCATTAAAAAAGCACTTTTGGTTGTATGTATGCCTGTGTATCTTTGCCAGCATTATCGGTACCGATTACAGTTCTTCTTTATTATTTATAAGATATGATTCAAGCGCTATTGAAGATTCGACGGTAAACCATTACTCAGAACTAATTACGGATTTAGTCAATGGTGACATAGCTGCCGGTCAAAAATTGGCAGATACGCGATTACAGAATTCTTTGAATTCGCCGCTCAAAATAGGTAATATCGAACTTGGCCATACCAAAGGTGTTTTTTCAATTTTGGCCAATAATCTGTTTACCGGTTCATTCATAATTGCTCTTTTTAATACTATAATATCAATAACCAAATCGACCTCTGCAGCCGGAATTCTATTGATAGTAATTTTGGCCATATTGGTTATGGGAGCCATAATTTTCATAAGCGAAACCTACAAAGTAATGTATGCCCGCATTTTTTTGGAGGGACACACCTATGATAAAGTCAGTCCTTCCAGCATATTTTTCCTGTTCCACGTCAAGAAGTGGATAAGCGTATCCTTGGCTCTTTTTAGAAAATACCTGTATATGCTTTTATGGTTTCCTACCGTTGTAGGATTCTTTATCAAAAAATACTCTTACTATCTGGTCTCTTACATTTTGGCCGAGAATCCCACGCTTTCCGGTAAGGATGCAATTCAACTGTCGCGAAAGATGATGTACGGTCACAAGTGGGAGTGCTTCAAACTCGAATTTTCATTTATCGGTTGGGATATATTCGGTTTGCTCACAATGGGACTTGGAAGTGCACTGTTTGTCAATCCGTACAAAGAATCCGTTATGGTTGAATACTATTCATATCTTCGACTGTTGGCACTTGAAAACAATATCGAGGGTGCACAACTACTAAATGATGTGTATTTATTCGAAAAACCTACCAAAGACGCTCTTCGTATGGCCTACCCGGATATAACGGCACTGATGGAAGAACCTATCCTGAATTACACTACCGGTAACAGTACTTTGGATTTCATAGCTTCGACTTTCGGAGTTGTTCTTTCATATAACCAAAATGAACGTCAATACAGGGAAGACATGGTTAAGAAAACCAAGATTATCAATTCAAAACACACTATCGAAGGAAAATCATACCCCAACAGATTGTGCCCTATTCCCGAAAAAGAAAGAGAAATGCGCCTTGAGCATGCACTATACTTAAGGCATTATTCCGTTTGCTCACTGATTCTTATGTTCTTTATCTTTGCCTTCGTAGGATGGCTTTGGGAAGTAAGCATACATTTGGTCGAAGATCATGTTTTTGTCAATCGCGGCGTGTTACACGGCCCCTGGCTCCCCATATACGGAGCCGGCGGAACAATGATTTTGATTATTCTGAACAAGTTCAGACGACAGCCTGCCATGGAATTCATCTCAACCGTGTGTCTGTGCGGAGTCGTAGAATATGTCACGTCCTGGTATCTGCAGTTCATTCATGGTGGCGAAAAATGGTGGGATTATTCCGGCTACTTTATCAATATTAACGGCAGAATCTGTGCCGAAGGTCTTTTGGTTTTCGGTTTGGGCGGAATTGCCGCAGTATACTTCATCGCGCCGTCCCTGGACAACTTCCTTGCACGATTGAGTCTAAAGAAGGCTGTTATTATTTCAATCCTGCTTGCATGCATATTTACAGCCGATATACTTTATTCGCATCAGCACCCAAATACCGGAAAGGGAATAACCGACTATGCTCTTTGTGATACTTTCACCGATTTACCTTGCGGTGAACATATTCTTCATACACGAAATATTTAAATGGCTGAATTCTTTATGTAACATAACCAATGCCAACAAAACCGTTTTCAGGATTATTAAAATTACTCTTGGAATACTGTGCGGTTTTGCAACAATTGCCATTTTTATAGCTTTTCTGATTCCTGCCGGACTTTCCATGGACGAATATCCTACAATGTATAAACTGCGCCGCGTTCTTAAGACCATTGCAAATTACCATTTGGGCGTATTCATATACGAAGGAATAGCTTTTCTTGTAATTTTGGTATGCAGACTGTTGGAGCGCATTCACTGGATTAGGCAGGGCTTATCTAAAGAAGAACGTCAAAGCCGCCTATACAACAAAAGGCGATGCATTATCGGATTGCTGAATTTCGGATTCATCATTTTCGTAACAATATACGGAACGCACGTGGCACAGGATATCCGGATTACCCCCTACGAAATCAGTATAGACAAATCCGTCCCCGATATGAACAGTATGAATATTGTTTTGGTATCCGACCTGCACATGGGGTACAATATCGGCATTGACCAAATAAGTCAAATGGTTGCAAAAATCAATTCGCAAAATCCTGATTTGGTAGTTATCGCCGGTGACATTTTCGATAATGAGTACGAAGCCTTGGAAGATCCCGCAGCATTAAGCCGTCTTATATCCGAAATCAACTCGAAATACGGCGTTTACGGGGTTTGGGGAAATCACGATGTTGAAGAGCGAATACTCGGGGGCTTCACATTTTCAAACGACTCGGAAGTCAAAAAGTATTCCGATGAAATGATGAAATTCATAGAAAATTCCGGCATAACAATGCTATGCGAAGAATCAGTTATGATAAATGACGAAATATACCTATATGGTCGTCCCGACTACTCACGTCCGGGCAACAAAACTAACAGCAGATTATCCGCTGAAGATATTGTTAAAGATATGGATAGTTCCAAGCCTATCATCGTAATTGATCATCAGCCCAGAGAATACGATAAATTAGCTAAGGCCGGCGTTGATCTTGATCTTGGCGGTCACACACATGACGGACAATTCTTTCCCATGACACTGACTTCGCGCTACTTCACCTGGGAAAATTCTGCCGGTTATATCAAAAAAGGTGACATGCATTGCATAGTCACCTCAGGCGTCGGACTGTTTGGTCCAAATATAAGATTGGGATCCATTGCGGAAATCGCATCAATCAAAGTCAATTTTTCGCAAGGTCAATAATTATATCTTTACACTTCATTAATCCCAATCGTGAAGTATTCAAGCAAATATCGTAATTAGCTGCAGCACCGAACTCGGTATTGGTATAGTAAGAACAATATTTACGACGTTTCTTATCGATTGCTATCATTTGATCGGCCATCTTCTTCGCTGTCGAATCGGGGTATATCTTCAGCAGTCTCTCGAGTTTCCAGTTACTGTCCGCGCAAAAGAAAACATGTAGCGTATTGTCAAAATGCTTCAAAATACTGTTGGCATTTCTGCCTACAATAACGCAATTTCCCTTTTCTCCTATTTTTTTAATAACCTGGCTTTGAGCTTCGAATACCTTCTCATCGATCGGACGCGAATAAAAATCAAACAGGCTCTGTGCAAAGCCTAAATTGGAACCCGATTTCTCGTCCCAACGAAGGATTCTCTCAACATCAATATTTGATTCTCTGGCAGCATTCAAAATTATTGTCTTGTCGCAATACTCATATCCAAGCTCGGCTGCAACAAGTTTGCCAACTTCTCCCGCGCCGGAACCAAATTCTCTTGAAATAGTAATTATTTTTTTCATAGCTGCCCCCTATAGCCAAGTAATCTACAAAACCTTATTTAAGAAATCTATAGTTCTTTCTTCCTTGGGATGCGAAAGAACTTCCTCTGGAGTACCCTGCTCCACGATATAACCGCCATCCATAAATACAATTCTGTCAGCCACTTCTCTGGCGAAACCGATTTCATGTGTAACCACAATCATAGTCATACCTTCATGTGCAAGTTCTTTCATAACCGTAAGAACCTCACCCACCATTTCGGGGTCAAGAGCCGAAGTAGGTTCGTCAAACAGTATTAAATCCGGATTCATCGCCAAGGCCCTGGCAATTGCCACACGCTGTTTCTGACCTCCCGACAACTGTGAAGGATAGGCCTCGCATTTATCCTGTAAACCAACTCGCTTCAAAAGTTCCATCGCTTTGAGATTGGCCTCTTCTTTAGTCATCAGCTTAAGTTCAACAGGAGCCATTGTAATATTCTGTATCACATTTTTATTATTAAAAAGATTGAAATGCTGGAAAACCATTCCTATGTTTTCCCTGACTTTGTTAATATCGGTAGATTTATCGGTAATATCGTTTCCGTCTACAATAATAGTACCCTCCGTTGCTATTTCAAGCTTATTCAAGCAACGAAGAAACGTAGATTTGCCCGAACCTGAAGGTCCCAGCATAACAACAACTTCACCTTTTTTCACGTCAAGACTTAAGTCTTTTAATACTTCCAGTTTACCGAAGCTCTTTTTTAGATTTTCTACATGAACAATAATATTATCTTCCAACTTTAAGTCTCCTCTCGATGTGTTTAGCTACTTTACTTAAGGTTATGATTACTATCATATACATAAGTCCTACAACAGCCCATGTCTCAAGAATCTTGAAGTTGATAGCAGCTATATTTTTACCCTGATTGGTTAATTCCGGGAATCCTATTACCGAAAGGATTGACGTATCTTTCAAGGTGATAATGAATTGATTAATAATAGAAGGGATCATCGTCTTAATTGCCTGCGGAAGTACAACAAGTCTCATACTCTTACCATACGTAAGTCCCAAGGAGCGGGAAGCTTCCATCTGGCCCTTATCCACAGATTCGATACCTGCACGTATTATCTCCGCCATATAGGCACCACAGTTCATTGAAAGTGCAATTATACCTGCCCACAATGCCGACAGTCTGATAGGAACACCTATCGCCTGCATTCCTGCCGGAATGCCAAAATATATAAAGTAGGCCAAAACAATAAGCGGAACACCTCGTATGGCATCTACATAAACAGTTCCCAAAATATTAAGGGCTCTGTTTCTTGCCACATTGCACAGTGCAAACAAAAGACCGATTACCATTGCAAAAATTAAAGACAGGAAACACAATTCAATCGTTTTTCCCATTGATTTGAGCAATAGTGTTCCATAAGTTTCAATAATAAAAAGCATATATTTCTCCCTTCAAACAGCATTACTATTTTATCAAGAAAACGTATGCTTTGCAAATAAAAAAGCCTCGGATGCAATGCACCCGAGGCCGATTAAAATACTATTAGTTCAAATACTTATCAAGGATTTCCTGATATTTTCCGTTAGCCTTAATATTAGCCAATCCCTTGTTAAACATATCAAGTAATTCCTGATTCTCCGGATTCATAATAGCGAATCCGTAAGGAGCTGCTTCTGATTCCATTCCTTCGGGAACCTTAAGATCCAAACCACCTTCTTTAATAGAAGCCTTCATGATAGGTGTATCTTCACAGCAAGCTGCTGAATTTCCTAAGATAACATCCTGATACATTGTAGGTGAATCTTCGAATACAGTTACTGTAAATCCATACTGATCCTTGAGGCTGTTAGCGAAATCAGCACCTGCTGTACCGTTCTTAACTGCTACGTTCAATCCTGCAAGATCCTCATATGAAGCGATTGTCGAATCACCCTTAACTACAAATGTCTGGGTTGCATCATAATAACCGTCTGAGAAAATCCAGCCTGAATCAATTCTCTCCTGCTTAATTGTAGCACCTGCAATCAAAGCATCAGCCTGACCTGCCTGAACTGCTGCGACACCTGAATCCCATCCAAGTGACTGAAGTTCATATGCAAATCCCTGATCCTCAGCAATTGCTGCCAAAACATCTACGTCAATTCCTACGAAATTGCCTTCTGCATCAGTATATTCAAAAGGCTTGAATACTGTATCTGTTGCAATAATCCATACTTTATCCGAAGTTGTTGCAGAAGCTTCTGTTGAAGTTTCTTCTGAAGTTGAAGCAGCTACAGTCTCCTCAGATGTTGATGCTGCAGAAGCTGCTGCATCTGTTGATGCACCACATGCTGTCAATGCACCAAGAAGCATTGCTCCGCACAAAAGTGTTGAAATAATCTTCTTCATAACTTTCTCCTTAAGTCTCAATTATTCAGTTACTTCCTTAGAATACTTAGTAACTTCCTCTCCTGAAGGCTGTAAGTATACGTAAGTAATTGTAACAGCATCCTTAACACCACTGTTGCCTACAAGGCTTGTTCTGATCTGCTTCCATGTAGCATCGTCCATGTTGTCACAGTTTGACTTAATTGTGTCACCCATCTCTGCAGGTACTTCATCAATGTATGTGTAAGTGTAAATTACTTCATTACCCTTAACTTCATATTCGATAGCCGAATATGTGGTTGAATACATATCATATGCAGCCTGGATATCAGCATCAAGTGTGGACTTATTGTTGTCCTTTGCGTAATAGCTCTCAAGTGTTTCTGAACCTGAGCAAGCAACAAGTGCGAGTAACATTGATAATGCTACCATGATTGATAATAATTTTTTCATAAGTTTTCTCCTCTCGAGTTGTAATTAGTCAAATGACATTTTAACCGATGATACATTGAGTTACAAGCATCAATTTAACAATCTTTCACAAAAATATGCAATGTTTTTTGTACGAATACACCAAGTTATATATTTTGAGCATTTTCAGCTTAGCGAATATCGTAAAAATAGGGGCGACCATACCGGTCGCCCCCTTCTTCTCTTTCGTAATTCAAATATATCAGAATTCCTCAGGCAACAGCAACATTAAAATTTTCTTGCTGGTATCTTCATCATAATGAACACCTGCATCATCCTCGAAATCATAGCCTGCCTGTTGTAAAAAGACATTCAGATTCACTATTTTGACTTCTTTGCTTTTCTTGAATTTGGCATTAAAGCTGTCTATCAGCACGTTATTAAGCCGAGCGGTTACTGCTGCACCCACATTTGAAACAGGTCCTACATTATATTGGGTAACTTCCGAAAATTTACCTGTTTGGGCAATCTGTTTATCCAAAGCTAGCAAGGCCTTGGGAGTTTTGGAGCCTTCATTAATGTCATTAACACCAAACATATCGGCAAATTTGTAATCCACGCAGTTCTGCAGGCAAGGGGCATTCTCCAAAAGTGCATTCATTCTGCACCATGCACTCTTGGCCGCTCCGTCCAAATAGGAGCCACCTCCCTCGGCACATATGACCAAAATCTGATTATTCTTTCGGTATATACCGTCACAAATCTTTCCCTCAAAAGATGTATATACTTTCTCCCAATCCTTATCTTTCCATAATAAAGCTTCGATCGAACAGCATCTGCTGTCGCCTATAACAGTCAAAACCTTATCCGGATTATTCAAACTGTTCTTTGAAAGCGTATTTTCGGGCAATGTACAACCCCTATCCGTAGGTGTATCAGCCAACGCCGACACATTGAATGCTGTCATACTCAAAGCAGCAACAACCAAGAACAATACAGTAACAATATTCCTTTTCATATAAGTTCTCATATTATGTACTCCGTAGCATTTTTCCACCTTAGCAGGGGCGTGTCCATCAAAATTGGTACCATGCGTACAGCGGGTGGACTTAAATCCCCAAATATGATTCATATGAGTCCAAAATAGCGCGCATGCGTTAGAGGATTCGAAGAGTTAAGAGCCAAAAACACTTATAAAATAAGGGTTCTAGCCTTCTCAAAAAAATGATGGAGCAAAGATTGGATCAAAGAAGCATATCGACATAAAGGTGTTGCTCAAGCACTCCTTCCTGCTTTCGCCTCTCCATATTCTCGTTTCATCGCTTCCACAGAAACAACCCACTGCTTTCCAAATTTGCAGACGTCAATTCCATTAAGAAGTTTGCCATAAGTAATTGCTTTTCTTAATGTACTTTCATTTAGCCCCCAAAGTTCAGTTGCGTCAGCAAACGACATAAGTCCATCAAATGGTGTATCTACTTGAACTCCATTATCCCACAGTTCATCACACGATAAATCTAGGTCATCGTTCCATACAATTCCATATCCGCCAACATCAGTTGTCACAGCGAAAAATTCGTCCTCATGTTCCTTGAAATAAGTAAACACCTTAAGTTTTTCAAACAATGGTTTTATATCATATATCTTTGTAATACCCTCACAAAACTGAATGCTTAACTTATAATCAGGCAAAGCGTTTACATTTTTTACTTTATGAAACATAACAATCGCCTCCTCGTCTATTCCAAAGGTGGAAGTTTCTTGAATTCTTGTGTCTCCCAAATATTCTGTAATTCACTTCTATTTATTTCAATCCATTCTCTTACCATCTTCAAGGCCTTAGGTGGCAGATATCCTTCAAGAACATCCCCTGTCATATAATCTATAGCTGCAACATCATCATTATAAATCGCATGAATATGTGGTGGGTTATGTTCCCCTTGAAGAAAATACATTTTTATAACAATTCCGTAAAATCTTGATAGTACTGGCATTACTATTCCCCCTTTTACCCATCATATCACGGTATCGTGATATGATGCAATCTATTTATGCAATTTTGAATTTATTCTACAAACGAGCTAGCTGAATTTCTTGAGGCCATCATTTGAATTTTAGAGTCCAGATATTTTCCTTTATAAGGGTGGACCAAACTGGGCCAAGAAATTTTTCGAAGCTCAAAACATGAAAAAGCCCCGAAAACATCACGTTTCCGGGGCCCAAAAATCGCGTGCGTTAGAAGGCTCACGAGGTCCGGTGGACCTCGGTTTTGAGCCGACCGGAGCGAAGCGTAGATCGAACCCCGGGTTCGAAGAATCGGGGTTCGATAGTAATGAAAAAAGGTGGTGTCCTAAGACATCACCTTTTTCATTACTCACGTGCGTTAGAGGATTCGAACCCCCGACCTTTTGGTCCGTAGCCAAACGCTCTATCCAGCTGAGCTAAACGCACATATTATGCCGAAATTGAATACTACTCAACACCAGCAAATGCTATTCTAATCAAATTTCGCACTCTTGTCAAGTATACATTTGTTGTGATATATTAGGCTCAATTCATTGGATAATGGATTTGAACCTTGAAAGGAGTAATTCGTGAAAAGTATGAAAAAATTTATTGCATTATCTTGTGCAACAGCCATCTGCATAGGCCTATGTGCATGCGGCAAGTCAGACAATATCTCGGCTTCAGACTCTGCTTCTGTTTCGACAGAATCGGTCAGTGAAGCTTCAGAGCAGGTAGGAATGCCCAATCCTATGGTCGAAGTAAATGGAGTGGACGATTTTGAAGCTTCTACCGGAATTAAACTTAACGGAACTTATCTGCCTTCCGATTCGAAGTTCTTCATCATTTCAGAATATCTTGATGAAGTTCAATGGACAGAAGAAAATGTTGACGGAGATGAAGTTCAGGTAACTTTGAGAGCTGCCAAGAAATCCGACGAAGACATTTCCGGTGTAAATGACAGCAATATGACTACTTCCGAAGAAGAATACTCAGGTGTTAAAGTAACACATCGATATTCCGAAAGCACTAAAACAGATATCTACGATTTTCAAAATGATGAGAACATGTTCTGTTTCATGATTCAAGGTGAAGTAAGTCAAATGATGTTTGGTGAATTATTTGATTCTGCACTTCTTGCATGCGGTTTTGAAATCAACTAGTCGCGCCGTCGGGCGCACCCACGTAAAAAGCCCTGAGGTATTAAACTGCCTCAGGGCTTTTTGACTTAACTTATTAATCCTCTTCCGCATCGTCAACTGCTGCAGCTACTGAAGATACAACAGAAGAAACCACCGAAACAACTACTGCAAAAATAACAATTAACAAGCCACCGCCTAAAAGAATAATTTCCATCTTATTCCTCCGTTACTCCATTGTGAACATACCTGCAATGTTGCGCAGTTTCTCAACATTGGTAATACATTCATCAACAATTTCAGTATTCTTGGATGTTTGTGATACAACATCCGTTGTTTTCTCGGCAATATCACTAACACCGATTGTAGATTCGCCAACAATAGAATTGATTCCTTCGAGAGCCTTAACAATATCTTCAATGCTGATAGCCAAACCTGAAATACCGTCGCCGATATTTGTCATGCTCTTCTCGAATTCATCAGCATCCTGTTCATACTGCTCGGAAACCTTTTCAAAATCAGCATAATCCTTTAATACAACATTTTCAAGGAAATCCATCGTTTCTTGTAAGCTTTCTGCCATACCGGCAACAGCTTCATTAACTTCTCTTACGATATTATTGATATCACCCACAGTCTGAGAAGTCTGGTTAGCAAGATTACCGATTTCTGTAGCAACTACAGCAAAACCTCTTCCTGCATCGCCGGCTCTTGCAGCTTCGATTGATGCATTAAGTGCAAGCAAAGATGTCTGTGAAGATATAGACATAATAGCATCTGTCAACTCATTGATACGATCAACTGCCTTGGAATCTTCAATGGCCTGCTCTGTCTTAACCTTAACATTGCTGTACATTTCCGTTGTCTTATTGGTAGCTGACTGGGTTGACTGACGAAGATCATTTGCTCTGTTCATAACAGCAGAAGATAATGTAACACCGTCAGAAGCCAAATTCTTAATATCTTTAGCGCTGCTCTGCATTGTAGCTATGTTAGTATTAATTGTCTGGGTTGTAGCCGAAGTTTCCTCCATACCTGCTGCCAATTGCTGTGTTGTAGCCGAGTTGTCGGTACACATTGAATTAATTTGATTTGAAATATTCTCAAGTTCGGTAACCGATCCCGAAATAGATGAATTAACATCACTGATATCACCAACCATGCTACGAAGATTGGCTCTCAAAGCTCCTACGGCACGTGCCATTGCACCACACTCGTCTTTACGCTTAACCAACGATGCTGAAGCATCATTGTGCTTAAATCTGAACTGTGCTGTATCTTTAACGATTTCGGTTGTTGCCACAATAGGCTTGGTCAACAGAATTCCAAAGAAAATTCCGATAATTGCAAACAAAATTACAGAACCTATAATTGCCAAGTATGCATAAGTTGTAACCTTATCAACTGCCGCAAGTGCATCGGTTTCATCTGCCGTAATTACCAAAATACTGTTATCTGACAAAACATTGTAAGAAGCGTATTTGTTAACTCCCTTAAAAAGATATGTCGTAACTGCCGGTGCAGGATGTGCGCCCCCCGCAATCTGCTTAACCAGACCCGATACAACTTCATTCTCTACAGGATTTCCAACCTTATCTTCCGTAGGATGGAACTGCATTATTCCGTCAGCAGAAACAATGTACGCATATGATGAGCTCATACCCGAAACTTTAACATCTGCCAACAAAGAAGAATATCTCTTATAATCAAGAGTATTTCCCGCATTAATTTGGTTTTGAACCAATTCACCGTAAGAAATAGCCATGTCATACATATAATTCTTAACGGTAGTAGAAACATCGTTTTTGTAGTTTGGAACGATAATAGCCACACACAGAACACTTGCAATCAAAACCGCCAAAACGATTACCGATGCAATTTTAGCTCCGATTGATTGAAAGAATGTTACCTTATCGTTACCGCTTGCCTTTTTTGCCATAAGTTGCTTTCTCCTTCATAAGTATAATTACTGAATATTTTATCATAATTTCTCTATTTTTGCACTATTTATAGCACATCAAAATTCATAATCATTACAGGTTTTTTCGCATTTCGGAATTCATGTGCCAAGACTCCGGGATCACCGTAAAATGCATCTGCCATCTCAACCAGATCTGCCGTCGTGCCGTTAACTATACGCCCTATGCCAAGCTTGTTGAATTCTTCAACAATTGCCTCATACATTGAATATCCTTCCGGATTCAGTTCCTTTAGTTGCCTCATTTCAGCGCAACATGCCCAAAGAATCTCCACCTTATCCTTGTTTTCATCAAAGGTCTTCATAATTGAATTCCATTTATCCGAGAACCTTGAATCCATAACACTTAATAAGGATAAAGATATATAGAACAACATTTTCTTTTTGGTACGCACATTTGGGGCAGCTGAGCCATCATTCGCAGAATCATCATCGCTTCTGTGCAATACCGTAATCTTCTTCTCCCAGATTTCTTTGGTATCCTCGCCTGCCCACTCGGTCAGTTTTTCAACATATACATTTTTGAAAGATTCATCTTTAAGCACAACCCTGTCCGCATTGACAACACACGGGACCGTACAGTAATAATCCATATTTTTATACTCACGTGCATTGTCTTTGGTAAAAGGCGCCACATCAAACCAGGGCATATAGACAAGTTCATCAGTATATTGTCTGAGATTCTCAGAGCGAAGGAATGGCGGTATTCCCGTCACAGGGTTTTCGTTATCGTACGGATATTGAACATATATTCTTTCCGGCATTCGCAAATTATAATCATAATTATCGCAATGCATCCATGAAATCGGCAGCAAATCGCTCGGTATATCTTTGTCGAACAGTCCTGCATATTTCTCAAGATCATACTGCATATCTTTTAGCACCCCGTCATAGTCTTTGTAAAAATACGGCATGGGTACAACATAAACATCAATGTTGGGATTATGCACGGCAGCTTCATATTCTGCGGCAAAAGCCTCAAAATAATCCGGCTTAAACGGCATAAAAATATACTCTTTTCGATTCAAAAGATTGTTTTTAATCTCACACCATGATTCATACGAAATGTCGACCTTTGCACAGCCGCTTTGTGCATTACAGTAAAGCGCATATATTTTTTCACATAGGGATTCTATGGCCGTCACAATGTCATACCCCTCGCCTTTCACGCTTTCGATGTAGTTCCCAAGGTCAATGACTAAGTTTTGAATATTCCCAATCAAATCTAGAATTTCATCGTCTGCAAAGTCATTGTCGTCAGACTGTCGATTCCGTAAATTAAGCCACAGATTTTCTATTGTCTGCACACACTCAGTAACCGTAGCCTTGTATGAATTGCTTGCATCGATCTTTTGCTTAATCTGACCGGTTCTTTGAAAACGATATTCCGGGAGTTCAAAATCCAAAACCTTCTTCAGATTATCTCTTTGTCCGACGAAATACGGATAATTATGCGCACCCGCATTTTTATAAAGTGCCATAAAATTACCGTATCTTTGCGTAAGAGCTTCGGTATAATCGCACGCTACGGGAATCGATATGGTTTCGAAGGGAAGATACGCCGGATTATCATACCATTTGCGCGGATGAGGTTTACGATCGCTTATTCCCCACGGCATCATCTGAACAACTTCGTTGGTCTCCTCATTTGCGAACGATGCAAAAACCTTTTCGGCAAGAATATCAAGATTATGTATTAATTCTTCATGTGGCAGGGTTTTATCGATACTTATACCTGTTTGGTTTTCAAGTTCGATTAATGTATCCTGCAATTTACTATTTGGTAGCGTTCCATCCCTCAAAGAATCCGAAACTCCGAGAATAAGTTTCGCTCTGTCTTTCATACTTTGATATGCATCCTCGCTATCGGGTACATTATCCATGATAAAAATATCAACACATGCAATATATGGAAAACCGTGATATTTTTGGAGATGTTCACGTTCAAAGCAGACATGGTTTATATTAACGACATTAGCCAGAAATTGATTATGTTCCTTTCGGTTCCTAAGATTGTATACACAAAATCCTTGGGGAAGTTCGTCGGAATGCAACAGAAATTTTTCATAATCGGCACGTTGCATACCTATATCCATATCATCATCCCACGGGATGAATCCCCCATGGCGGACCGCTCCAAGAAATGTTCCCCACTCGGCATAATACTTAATACCGTATTTGGCGCACAAATCATCTATTGCGGCAAGAACCTCCAGTTCGGCTCCCCATGCCTGTTTAACACAAGACGGTATGTAGAAGCCCTCACGGACTTCGTCTTCAAAATAGCTGTTGGGTAAATTCAGTTTCATATTTTTGTAATCCTGAGAATATCTTTAAAGCGTGCCTCAAGCGTAAAATCACTGAGCACGATTCTTTGCGCATTTTGGGCAATTCCGTGTCTTATCGTATCATGTTTAATGTAATACTCTGCCTTGTCCAGCGCCTCTTCATAACTTCCGTACATTGCCAAGTGGACTCCGTCTTCAAAAGTCGCTGCTATCTCACTTTGATAACTTGTAAGCAAAAAACCGCCATATCCCATAACATCGAAGGCTCGAAGCGGAATACCCGACTGCGTGCATCGCAAAATGGGGTTAAGATTAATTTTCGAATTCACAATTGCTTTCGGAAGTTGTGTAACATAGTCAAGCACTCCGCATTGTCTGACGCGGTCGAGCTTATCGAATGTCTGAAATGAATATAATGCTGTATCATATCTTCTGCCCAAAAGATTCAAAAGCATGAGTCTATTGTTGCGCGTTGCTTCACATGCCAAAGAAAATTCAAGTGCTTTTTTTGAAACTTCAAAATCTGTTCCGGCATAAAATGAATTAACCAGTCTTAGCAAATCATCGGTAATGCACTGTTTTATGACATATCTGTCATAAATATTTTCCTGAACTTTAACAATCTCGTTAAGCAGATTTTTGACATCATCACTTACTCTTGATGTAATAACGGGCAGTTGTGATTCATACAAAGAACCCACCAGTGAAACATCACATATATATTTGTCATCCTGTAATTCGGAAATTGCGTATCCTGTTACCCGCCCTTTGTTCACGCCCAAGGGCAGATGATACACCGTATCAAATCCAAGATCACGGTATTCTTCGTATTGTTTCTTATCAAACATAAAGATATAATTCGTCGAATACCCCATCGTTTTTTCGGGATTGTTCACGTTAAGTGGACAGTCGTAGCACCATGCTATATATTTGTACCCCTTCTCGTAACATCCCTTGGCAATAAGCGGAAAATAATTGACGCTGATTACGAAGTCATAAACCCCGGTTTCTATGTTTTGAGAAAACCAGTTTTCAAAGGCTTCGTCTTCTTCATAATCGTTGAATTTCCACGAGAATTTTTCAGTTGTAATACTGTTTTGGCGGAGCAGTTCGTCAATATCTTGTCTAAAATAACTGTTCCAGTCATATAGTAAGCATTTCATAAGTTACATTATAAAGCTCTCATAGCAGGCTTTGATACAGTCAATATCAAGTTGCTTCATTTTCTTTTTAACAAATTGATTATGTTCCAAAGGGTGTGCGACTATTCTGCTCAGTAATATCGTTGTCTCCTTAACGTGCCTGTTTTTAGCCTCATTACCGATATTTTTCTCATTATGCATGGCTACCGCTATGTCCGATGCTGCCAGACGTGCAGCAACATACTCAACCGCCTCACATGCTTCACTATACCTTTCATTCGGCATAACACAATCAATAATAGCCTCAAGAGCTCCGACAATCGTCTTATGATATTTATACGGTTCTCTAAGCTTGGATAATGAACCGTCCTGATTTTTATATCTGTACAGTATTTCTTTAACCGTACCGACTCTGTCGGCTTTCAAAAACATCAATATGACTGTTTCAAAGTCCTCCAGACTTACATGTTCTCTAAATTGAACGCCTTCCCACAGTTCCTTCCTGAAGATTGACGACCACAAATATCCGCAATCCGCAACAAGCTCATTTCGAGTTTTCGCTGTAATATCACCGCAGCGTTCATCGGTTGTAAGCAGTATGGCAATATCTTCCTTCTCATTCAAAAAACCGCAATCAACAATGTCGTAGTTTCCTTCAATCGCACACTTATACATTTTCTCATACATCGAAGTATCCGCCAAATCATCACTGTCGACGAAACCTATATATTCCCCCGAAGCATACATAAGACCGACATTTCTGGCTCCGCCGGGACCGAGATTTTCTTCAAGGTCTATCAAAATCACCTTTTCGGGAAACTGCGATTCACAGTCTTGCATAATCTTGAAGCTGCCATCGGTCGAGCAATCGTTAACGAGTATAATTTCAATATCTTCCAGTGTCTGGTGAACCAGATTTCCCAGGCATGGAATCAATGTTTTCTCAGCATTGTAAACAGGTACTATTACAGAAACTTTGGGCATTATGACCTCCTACATTACCAATTACTATTGTAACTATTATATCAAAGATATGCGTAAATATGCATATTTATGATATAATTCAGTAAGTAGTCATACATATATAGGAGCATACCGTTTTGAAAAAATACAACATACTTTATTACACATGGAATGAATACACCGCTTGGGATGGAATAAGCATTCTAAAGGAAATGGGGCACAATGTTCTTGTAGCTTCGGATGAACATGAAAAGTATGATAATGACGACAGTTTTCTGTCATCTGTTGAAGCCAAAATCGAGTCTCACAAGGCCGATTTCATCTTCTCATTTAACTATTTTCCTGACTTATCCAGAATAGCATTAAAAAAGGAGATTCTTTATATTTCATGGTGTTTTGATTCTGCGTTGTTAACATTAAAATCCGTTACTTTATCAAACGAATGTAACAGGGTATTCCTATTTGACTATGATTTATACTCAAAATATGTCAAAGAAGGATTTCAAACTGTATTTTATATGCCCCTCGGGTGTAATATAAAGAGACTTGATTCACAACTTGGTTCTAAATTCAATGGTGTCAGAAAATACAACCACGAGGTTTGTTTCCTTGGAAATCTATATGACGACCAATATGATTTCTATTCACAAATCGGATATGTTCCCGACTATTTAAAAGGGTATTTAGACTGTGCCATGGAATCGCAAATGCAAATTTTCGGCATGGATATTATATCCACATTAATGAGACCCGATATATGCGAAGAATTGGCCAAATCAGCCAATGTTCAAATGGGGCCTTTATATAGAGAATGTAGAAATGACATTCTGATAAACATGATACATAAGCAAACCACTGTTCGCGAAAGAAGACGATTATTGACCGTATTGGGAGAATTTTTTGATGTTAGCCTATACTCTTCTAAAGAGCCAAAGGGTATTCCCGTAAAATACCTTGGATATTCAGAGTACATGAAACAGATGCCGGAAATATTCTATACCAGTAAAATCAACCTGAACATTACCTTAAGAGGTATTATTTCAGGCATTCCGCTACGCGTAATCGACATATTAGGTTCCGGTGGTTTTTGTTTAACAAACTTCCAGCCTGAACTACCGGAATACTTCACTAATAATGAGAACATTGTGTGGTACGAAAGTCAGGAAGATTTGTTTGAAAAAATTATTTACTACCTAAAGAACGATACAGAGCGCGAGCGGATTGCCAATAGTGGTCACGAGCTTGCGAAAAAACTGTTTTCGTACGATATACTATTTAGTAAGATTTTTGAAGAAGCCGGTCTATAAGTAAAGGGAACTATTAATGAAAATATTGGCAACGGATGTATTTCAAGATTTCAAATGTGTAGGCGGAGAATGTATAAAAACCTGCTGTAAAGGATGGAATATCGTTATCGACGGAGAAACTGTCAAAAAATATCGTGAAAGCGATGACCCTCTATGCCGGGAAATGCTGGACAACCTGATTCCGATTAACAATTCAAATGATATGATAGTCAAGTTGGGGCACAACGAAAGATGCCCCCTGCTTAATGAAGACGGATTATGTCGCCTTGTGCTTTCTAAGGGAGATGAATACTTGAGTGATGTGTGCCAAACATATCCTCGTGAAATAGTTAAATACAATGACACATTTTTCGCAACCGTGTGTCCTTCATGCCCGGAAGTTGCCAGAATGATTGTAGAACGAACGGATTTCATATCTTTTGCCATGGATGAAGTTCCGGATGATAAGCTTTACGACGGTATTGACTGGACCTTGTATAACGAACTGATTAACGCTTTGGTTATTTCAACTGATGTTTTGCAAAAGATTGAATTACCGCTGGCTAAACGTTTTACAATACTGCTTACAATTGCCGACATCGTTGACAGTCACATTGAGGACAAAACAGTAGCCAAAATACGAAGTGATTTAAAGAATCTTGACTTTTCGTTTGCCGACAAACAAAATGCAGTTCCTGAAACTCACTACAATCCACTTAATATCATTTATAACAACCTAATTAATAACGATCAAATTCCCGTCGTGTTGAAAGAATACTTTTTACACTGCATCGATAAAGACACAATTTTTCAAGATGTGAAAAATTCAACATTATTGAATGACCTTCGCTTAGAATACACTAATTTATCAACAATGTTGATTTTTGAATTTTTTATGGATGTCATAAAGGGATCTTCGCTCAAAAAGAACATTCACAAAATGATTACCATAATTTTAGTTATACAACAATTACACTCAATTAGCCTTTCTTCAAAGGGGCAAATTGATAAGTGTGACAATATACTTGCAATAAGCATGTCTTGTTCATTGCTAAAGCATTCATCCATTTTGGATAATTGGGTAGATATCCTCTTGACACAATTATCAGATGACAACTTATCTTCTATTGCAAATTTGATATACTAACATATATGCACTTCAATAATATATTATGAAAATACTTTTTATAGAATGGAACAGTTTCGGAAACGAAGATATAAAGGAAGCTTTCGCCGAATGCGGGCACAATGTATTTCCATGTCAAATTGATGACAAAGAAATACTTTTTTCGCCTGCAATTAAATCCAAAATCAAGGTTTGGGTTAGCGACTATAACCCCGACATTATTTTTAACTTTAATTATTTTCCGGAAATTGCCAGTGTATGTCACGAGCTTGGAATCAAATATATTTCATGGGTATATGATAATCCATACGTTTTGCTCTATTCAGCTACAATAATATATCCTACTAACTATGTTTTCGTATTTGACAAAACACAATTCTACGAATTTCAAAACAACAGGATACCAACAGTTTATTATCTTCCTCTCGCTGCTAATACCAAACGTATTAGCGCACAGTTGAGCAATTCCGATTTAAGAAGTGCATATAGCCTATCAAAATGGAAGACTCGGTACGATATCGCGTTTATCGGTTCTTTATATACCGAAAATCATCAATTTTTTCACCGTTTGGAAGGTATTAATGACTACACTCGCGGATATTTGGAAGGTATCATAAATTCACAACGACTTATCTATGGTGACAATTTCATTGACAAGGTATTATCGAAAGAAATCATAGCACAGATGCAAAAGTTTCTTCCGCTCGCTCCAAATCCAACAGGATGCGAAACCGAAGAATATCTTTTCGCCCAATATGTAATCAATCGGCAAATTACCTCCTTGGAACGTACGGATTTCCTTTCAAGTATCAGCCAGATATACGGATTAGACCTATACACAGGAAATAGCTCTGTTTCATTTAAAAACTGCCTTAATCATGGAAAAATTGACTACTATGATATGGCGCCATTTGTTTATCAGGATTCAAAAATCAGCATTAATATAACATTACGAAGTATCCACAGTGGAATCCCTCTTAGAGCTTTTGATATTCTAGGTGCCGGCGGATTCTTACTTTCAAATTATCAAGCTGACTTCAGCGATTGTTATATTGCCGGAGAGGACTATATATATTTTGACAGCAAAGAAGATATGATGTTCAAAATTGACTACTATATGAATCACGAAAAAGAAAGAACCGAAATTGCTCGAAATGGTTATATCAAAACTTGTCAAGAGCATACATATCTTAACAGGATCTCTGAAATGCTCAATGTGATTAAATAGTAGATTTTCTAATTCAAGTTAAAGTAGGAGTACGAACACTAATGAAAGTATTGATTTTGGAATGGAAAGCCTTTGGACAGCTTGAAATAAAGGATGCTCTCAACGAACTGGGACATTCATACGTCACCCACCCTTTCGATTATGAACGTGGTGAAAGCGACCTTGAGTATCAACACGAATTGATTAATGCCATTCAGAACATTTCACCCGATTTAGTGTTCTCGTTTAATTATTTTGCAGTAATATCCATTGCATGCAATTCATTGAACATCAAATATGCCAGTTGGATTTACGATTCACCCTACGTGCAGTTATATTCATGCACAATTATCAACCCATGTAATTACGTATTCGTTTTTGATAAAGCTCTGTACAATGAATTTCACAGTAACGGTATCCATACCGTATTCTACCTTCCTCTAGCTGCAGATGCCAAACGTCTTTCACAAATGACAGATTTCGAAACTTTTAGGCAAACACCGCAGCGAAACGAAACCGATATAGCATTTGTCGGACAACTCTATACTGAGAAATCACAAATGTACAGTCAGTTACGCACAATCCGCCCTTATACGAGAGGATATATCGAAGCAATTATGAGTGTACAAAAGAATGTCTACGGTTATAACTTCATCAAGGATATTCTCCCTTCCGGAATCATCGAAGACATGTCATACGATATACACATGACCAAAAATCCCAACGGTATTGAAACAGATGCATATCTATTTGCTCAATATGTGCTAAATCGCCAGATTACAGCTTCGGAAAGAACCGAAACCCTTATTCGTATAGGCAGTAAGTATAAATACGATTTATACACAACCGATGCATATATTCGATTACCCAATTGTATAAATCACGGCACCGTAAGTGTTGTCGAAAGTGCACCTTATGTATACAAATCCGCCAAGATAAATCTTAATATTACTTTAAGAAGCATTACCACCGGCATCCCTTTACGCGCCTTCGAAATAATGGGGTGCGAAGGCTTTTGCCTATCCAATTACCAGGCAGATTTTGGTGATTGTTATATTGCAAATGAAGACTATGTGTACTACGAAAATTTAGACGACATGATGGATAAAATAGATTATTATCTTACACACGAAAAAGAGCGCGCCGAAATCGCTCATAACGGATTTCTGCGCACTCTGAATTGTCATTCATATACCAACCGTATTCAAACTATCTTAGAAACAATTGCAATAACTGACTAATCTTGTTCCCACAAATAACTCTGAGGAATGGGAACCCTGTTCTCTGCATATATACCCTTCATAATTTCCACTTGTTCAAGAAAAACAGGATATTGTTCATCAACCTCTTTTTGATATTCATTCCAGTTATCATACTGTTTTTCAAGCAGATTCTCATACTTTTCAGGTACAAACACCATAATATTTTCAAACGGGACCGCTATTACATTGGCAAAAATCTCACTCGGTAATGGTACCTTTTTTTCTTTTCGCCCATAATATCCTGCCGAATTGACAAGTCTCTCTGTTTCTTCATCATAAAGTATTGCACCGGCCTTATCACACATATCCATCAATTGATTAGGTATATTCTGAGCCAAATCTATTTTCTGTCCTGTGAGGTCTTCAAATTTCTCTATTAAATACCACTTTTCATTATCATCAAACTTTCGTTCCGGATTATACCACTCTGTAGCCAATTTAAGTCCAATTTCCCACAATTCCTCGAGCCATTCCACCGTTTTGGAATCACTTGGCATATTATCCAACACCTCAATTTCAATATACGATACATACGGAAACTGGTGATTCTTTTTCATATACGCCGCATCATTTGAAATTTTTCTGTTGCTGAACACTTTGGCACATTCGTTAATTTCTACTTTGATTGGTTGCAAATACATATTTTTCGGGAGTTCTCTCTGTGCAAAATGCATAAACTTAACATAATCAACTCTCTTAAAATATAATTTAATTCTATCAGACCAAGGAGCAAATCCGTGATATCGAATTGCACCAAGTAACGTCTCCTCGGTTAAAAAGTATCTAATACTATGTTTCAAACAAACTTTATTGATGTCAGACAGCATTTCAAGACATGAAGCCCAATATCTTTTCATAAGAGGGCGTACAAAAAATCCATCCTTGGTTTCACCATCAAAATAATCTTCGGAAAATTCCAACATATTTTCACCCCTATAAAAAAGGCTTTAAGGCAAATGCCTTAAAGCCTTGAATTAACTTAACTTTATTACTGAAGTAATGACAACACTCCTTGGTTAGCTTGATTAGCCTGTGCCAACATTGCCTGTCCTGCCTGAGCAAGAATGTTACCGTTAGCAAACTTAACCATCTCTGTTGCCATATCTGTATCACGAATAGCAGATTCAGCTGAAGTGGTATTCTCTACAACGTTGTCTAAGTTGTTAATTGTGTGCTCAAGTCTGTTCTGAATTGCACCGAGATCAGATCTCTTAGTTGCAATATTCTTGATAGCAATTTTACATCCGGCATTCAAATTTTGGAAATCTGATGCGCTCAATTTCGAAAGATTAGTCTTGTCATACATTTTATAATTATTCGCTTCACTGAATATTGTCGAAACCTCAATTGTATCTATACTAATTTCAATATGCTGATTAGACTCTGCACCTACCTGCAATCCCTTGCCTGTAAATGAACCATCCAACAAATTCTGTTCATTGAATGTTGTAGTGTTCTTTACACGATCGATTTCTGACATCAACTGGTTAACTTCCGATCCGATATACTGACGGTCAAGTGTTGTTAATGTTGCATTCTCACCTTTAACTGCAAGTTCGTTGATACGTTGAAGCATGTCATGAACTTCGTTAAGAGCACCTTCTGCTGTCTGTACGCAAGAGATACCGTCTTCTGCGTTAGCTGATGCCTGTGTAAGGCCTCTAACCTGACGTCTCATCTTCTCGGAAATTGCCAATCCTGCTGCATCATCTGCTGCACGGTTGATCTTATAACCTGAAGATAACTTCTCAGTTGACTTAGCTTGTGACTGAGTATTAACATTCAACATTCTGTTTGAGTTCATTGCCTGTAAGTTGTGTTTAACTACCATAATTAATTTCCTCCTTGAATCTCAGCCACATCCTTGTAGCTACCGATCTACAATTTCCTTATTTGATATTAGCAAATCCTTTTGCTACAAGTTGTTTACACTTACTATATCGGAGCGTTTCCAAATTACTTAACCCTTAATTTAAAAAATTTTAAATATTTTTCAAAATTTTTCAAAATTATTTGAACCAAGTGTAAAACTCTTAAAGTACGCAAATGTTACAATCAAAAAACAGGGGACCGTGCGGTTCCCGGTAAATAAGCATTAAGTTAATTTAATATTAGCCAAGAAGTGAAAGAACACCCTGGTTAGACTGGTTAGCCTGTGCCAACATTGCCTGTCCTGCCTGAGCAAGGATATTGTTGTTAGCAAACTTAACCATCTCTGTTGCCATATCTGTATCACGGATAGCAGATTCAGCTGAAGTGGTATTCTCTACA